>DATNDO010000168.1:0-17298 GCA_035606955.1 Candidatus Angelobacter sp. | reverse complement strand
TGCGCTGGCCGCCCTCTTGCAGAGTCCAGCGATGTTCGATCGCGCCGCTGGGGCCCACGCGATATTCGTGGACACGGTCATAGGTGAGGCCTGGGATACGGAGCACGTTTATAGCCATGCGCACATTATAGCCGAAAAACGTCCGAAAGTATAGGCGCGGCTGTCCTCCTAAATACTTCATAATCAATAACAAACAGGCTAGACCCTCCTTCGGTTTATGGTCAAAAGCGCTCACAATGGCGGGCCGGCTCACGTTTTGAGGTTCCGCCTCTCTCCTGTACGGGAACGCCAGGCCCGCTAGATTGCGTCGTCACCGCCCGTTTCCGTCAAAGAGCTATCGTATTTCACAAACCGCGGAGGGCCTCTGCGGCCTTTGCTATAATGCCGCCCCATGCCCGAACCAAAATTTAAGCCGCCGCGCTACTTTGTCATCGAAGGACCCATCCGCGTTGGCAAATCCACTCTGGCGAAAATACTCGCCGAGCGTTTGCATGCCCGGCGCATTTTCGACTGCGAGGACAACCCGTTCCTCGGCCAGTTTTACGACGAGCAACCCGGAGCCGCGTTCCGCGCGCAGATGTACTTCCTGATGGAGCGGCACCAGCGGCTCATGGAAATCGATCGCGAGCAGAAGCCGGGTCCCGTCGTCAGCGATTTTCTCTTCGAGAAAGACAAAATTTTCGCGTATATCAACCTCGAAAATGAGGAGTTGAAGATTTACGAAAGGTATTACGAAATGCTGGCCGCGTCCGTCGCAGCGCCGGACCTGGTGATTTACTTGCAAGCCAAGCCCGAAGTTCTGCGGCAGCGCATTTCGAAAAAAGCCGCTCGCAACGAATCGAATATCTCTCCGGAGTATCTGGAGACGGTCGCTCAGGCATACGAGCACTTTTTCTTCCGCTATTCAGGCTCGAATTTGCTCGTTGTGGACACTTCGGACATCGACTTCGTCGAGCGCAATCAGGATTTGCAGGAGTTGCTGCGCCGCCTCCGCCAGCCAGTCAAAGGCACGCAGTACTTCCTTCCCCTCGGACCTGAATAGTATTGAAGTTGGAAATTGCTGGCTGGAAAAATCCGACCCGCGACGCACTTGGCTCAGCCAAGGAAGCCCGCGGCGCGATCTACATCAATTCTTTCAGATTCGCCGTGATGTCGCGGTGGTACAAATCCAATTCCGCGAGAGGTTTCTCCTGTAATCCGGGGATTTTCGCCTTCAGGTGATCTTCGTAAGTCGCTGTATCGAGCTTGTAATACACGCCCAGCGGAATCCGTCCTCCCGGCTCCTGCGTTTTCAGCAGCGCCTGCGCTTTTTTCTGCGCAATCTCCACTGGATCATCCGCATTATGGACGATGGGATCGTACCCCGTCTGATCCAGCCGGTAGAGCCGCGGTTGCCCTTCCACCTGTCCCGCGTAAAATCCCTTGGTGTGTAGGTCGTTGTACGTCGGGCACGTTTGCAGTACATCGACCAGCGCGCTGCCGCGATGTTGAATTGCTTGCGCGATAATCTCCGACAAATACTTCGTGTCCAGTGCGTATCCCCGCGCGACAAACGTGTATCCGCAAGCCAGCGCCAGCAGCACCGGATTGATCGCGTCCATAATCGACGGCTCGGACATCGACTTCGTCTTTTGCCCTTTCGCAATCGTCGGCGATGCTTGCCCCTTCGTCAGGGCGTACACGTCGTTGTTCATCACCACGTACGTGATATTCAAATTCCGGCGCCCGCCCGCGACAAAATGTCCGGCGCCAATCCCATAAGCATCGCCATCGCCGCCCACGCCAATCACGGTCAAATCGTGATTCGCCAGCTTCATGGCCGTCACCGAAGGCATCACGCGCCCGTGCAGCGTGTGAAACGAATACGCCTGCATGTAATGCGCAGTCTTGCCGGCGCAACCGATTCCGCTGATTATCGCAGCCCGATGCGGAGGCACCTGCAGTTTCGCCAGCGCCATTTGCACGGCCGCAACCACTCCGAAATCTCCACAGCCCGGGCACCAATCGTTATGAATGTCCGACTTAAAATCCTGCGCCTGCAGCGTTTTCAGGTCCGTTGTCGTTGTGCTCATCTTCGAATTTTCTCCAACCTTGCTACTTAATCGGGTTCTGCCTTTCCGGGTGCCCCATCCTGAGCGCCCGTGAACTTTGGGCGCGAAGGGTGGGGGTTTTCTTCAATTCAGGCTTTCACCGGTTATATCCCGGGGGCAGCGGCACCATCGGCGCCAGCATCTTCGGATGCGCTTCCCGCAGCTCCAGCATCTCGTCGAATTCCAGATTGCCGTCGCCCGGCACAACCACCTTCCCTTGCGAAATTACCAGACGTTCGGCTGCTCCCGCTTTCGCGGCCTCCAGAGCCACGAGGATCTCTTCCTCCGAAAACGGCCGGCCATCGTACTTCACCGCTTGATGCTGCACGCCAATTCCCGTCTCCGCGCGAATCAATTGCGCCAGTTGTCCCGAATAATTCCCATCAAGACAAACCACGCGCTCCGCTCGCCCCAGAATTTCCTTAACCGCCTCCACCGGGAATGGCCGCATCATGCGAATGTGCAGCGCCGCGTACGTCGAGTGATGCGGATCGAACCGCTGCAGCGCATCATGCATCGCTCCCTTTGTCGACCCCCAACAGACCGCAAGCACGGAAATCTTCTTCGGCGCTGCCGGTCCAAAAAATCTGTATTTCTTGCCATCCGGAATTTCGCGCGCTGCCATCCCAACTTTGCCCATGCGCTTTTCCATCATGGCCAGCCGGTTGCCAATCCCTTCGGTAATGTGTCCGCGCGGGTCGTGCTCGTCAGAAGTCGACCAGAAAATCCCGCCCGCCTGCCCCGGCACCGACCGCGGACTCAGCCCATCCTTCGTGAACGCGTACCGCTGGTAATCACCATTCGTGTTCGCCGGTTTTACGAGGCCGCGATCGATCTTCAAATGCGAAGTCTTGAACGGCGGCAGCGTCTGATAGCAGCTCGCCATGTGCTTATCCACCAGCACAATCACGGGCATTTGATAACGGTCCGCGTAATTGAACGCATCAAACGTATCGTAAAAGCATTCCTCGATATCGCCCGGCGCCATCACGATGCGCGGGATATCGCCCTGTCCTGCATTCAATGCAAACAGCAAATCGCCCTGCTCCTGCCGCGTCGGCAATCCCGTTGATGGCCCGCCGCGTTGATACAGCAGTACCACCGGCCCCGGAGCCTCCGTAATCGCGGCAAATCCAATTCCCTCTGGCATCAGCGCGAATCCCGGCCCCGAAGTTGAAGTCGACGTGCGCACGCCGCCGTGCGCGCCCATCACCGCCGCGTCAATCGCTGAAACTTCGTCCTCCGTTTGCAGCACCACCAAATTGTGCTCGCTCTGGTAGCCTTCCAAATACACGCTCTCGTCGGTCGCGGGGCTGATCGGATAATAAGTCTGCAGGCCGCAGCCCGCCTGAATCTTCGCCATTCCCACTGCTTGCGTGCCTTTCACCATGATCTGTTCGCGTTTGGGCGGCGCAGGAGGCAGCGCGAATTTCAATTCTTTCGAGAATCTCTCGCGTGCATATTCGTACGCGTATTTCGCTGCATTCACGTTCAGTTCGGCGACTTTCCCGGTCTTGCCGCCAAAGCTGTCGCAGATCGCCTCCGCCACTGGCTCAAAATCGAATCCCAGCGCGCCCACCGACGCGCCCAGCGCCAGCGTGTTCGTCATGATGCGGTACGCGCGCGCCTGCCCCGGCTTCCCTGCTTCGGTCAACGCGCGGTCCAACAATTCCGCGTACGGCATCTCCCAGAGATAAATATCGCGGCGCTCAATCAGCTCGGCGGTTTTCTTCTGCTCCACGTCGTAAAGAATCGCGCCGCCCGCGGCGACTTCGTGGACGTGCCCCCGATGCGCCGGATATTCGTGATAGAGGTCGCCGATCAGCGTCTCTTCATCCAGTGAGCAGAGCAAGTGCACGGGATCCACGTGCGACGCCACGGGCTCATCCGAGATTCGCAGCCGGTAGGCGCTGTGCTTGCCTTTAATGTTCGAGTGGTATTCGATCTGCCCGAAGACGTAATATCCCGACCGGCAAAGGGCCTTCGCAAAAATTTCCGCGCTGACGTTCAAGCCGCTTCCTTGCGACCCGCCGATCATGAATGAGAAATATCCTGACATATGCGTTTCCTTGAGAGCCTTGGAAGTTCAAGCCTAACACAGCACTGATTCACCTCAAAATAGAGGGATTTGCCCTGCAAATCGCGACCAAGAGCCTCTGCCCGCTTCACAGCTCCTTTAAGCCACTGATCATTTTCGCGATCACGTCCTGTGCGTCGCCAAACACCATGTGCGTGTTTGCGCCGAAGAATAACTCATTCTGGATTCCCGAAAATCCCGCGCCCGTTCCTCGTTTAATGACTAGCACCTGTTTTGCCTGATCGGCATTCAGGATGGGCATGCCGTAGATCGGGCTGCTCTTGTCGCTCCGAGCCGCTGGGTTTACCACGTCATTCGCCCCGATCACCAACGAAATATCCGCATTCGCGAAGTCGCTGTTGATCTCCTCGAGATCGTAAATCAAATCGTATGGAACGCCCGCCTCGGCCAGCAGCACGCTCATGTGCCCGGGCATTCGGCCCGCGACAGGATGCACCGCAAATCGAACCTTCACGTCTCTTGTCTGCAGCATCTGCACCAACTCCCACAATTTGTGCTGCGCCTGCGCCACCGCCAAACCGTAGCCCGGTACCACGATAATGTCTTCCGCATACGCCATGGTGGAGGCGGCATCGCGTGCGTCCATCGAATTCATGACTCGCGCCGGCCCGCCGCCCGCCGCGACGGCTGCAACGTCTCCAAATCCGCTGAACCACACGTTCATGAATGAGCGATTCATGGCCTTGGCCATCAGGATGGTGAGAAGAGTTCCCGCCGCGCCGACGATCGTGCCCGCAATAATCATGGCCGGATTCTGCACCACGAACCCCTCGAATCCGACCGCAAGGCCGATGCACGCGTTATAGGTAGAGATGACCACAGGCATATCCGCGCCGCCGATGGGAAGGGTAACGATTATGCCGAGGATCAGAGACGTCACCAGGAAAACGCCGACGAGCGAAGAAATAGACAATCCAAACGCAGGGACCCAGGAAGGAAAGATATTAGCAATCGTCAGCAGTAACACTATCAGAGAAAGGATTCCGTTAATGACGTGACGCCCAGAGATCCGCGGACTTCCCATCCAGCCCTGCAGCTTCAGAAACGCCACGATGCTGCCGCCAAAGGCCACTGTGCCGATCAGCGCGCCCGTTACGGCAATCACCGGAAACGCCAGCGATCCCTGGTACGCGCGGCCGCTATATATTTCCACCGCGGCAATCGCCGCCGCGGCGCCTCCGCCAAGGCCGTTGTATATGGCCACCATCTGCGGCATTTCTGTCAGCGGAACGCGCCGACCCGACCACCACGCCGGAATAGCTCCTGCCGCGAGGGCTATCAATATGAGAACAAGGCGATGCCAGGAACCGCGCTCCGTGAAGTTCCAAACTCCCGGCAGATAGGCCAGCGTGACCACGGTTGCCAATAGCATGCCCACGCCGGCCCAAACGATGCCGTTGCGCGCCGTGCGCGGAGAACCCATGCGCTTGAGGCCCAGAACAAGCAAAAGAGTCGCAATGAAGTAGCTGGCTTGGAGAGGGAAACTGGTCAGCGAGTGCCCCACTATTTCTTCTCCTTACCGTGGAACATCTCGAGCATCCGTTCAGTTGACACATAGCCGCCGACAACGTTGGAGGTCGCCATCACCACGCCGATGAAGCCGACAGAGACTTGCAGGCTTCCTTGAGCTTCCGCCAGCACCACCATCGCTCCCACCAGAACAATTCCGTGGACGAAGTTCGAACCCGACATCAGCGGCGTATGAAGAATCACGGGCACGCGAGCCACAATCTCGTATCCCGCGATAGCCGCGATCAGGAAAATGTAGAGCGCAACGAACCCGGTCATCATTTCATTGCTCCTTGAAGAAATTCGCGGGTGGCTTCGTGTTTGATTTCACCCGCGAATGTCAGAGCGGTCTTGGCGATCACTTCGTCGCTCCAATCCAGGGAAATCTTTCCATCTTTGACGAAAAGACTGAGGAGGCTGTAGAGATTATTGGCGTACATCTGGCTGGCATCTTCGGCCAGCATACTTGCCACCTGAAGTATTCCAAGAATTGTCACGCCGCCATGTCGCACCTCTTGGCCGGGTTGCGTGAGTTCACAATTGCCACCTCCATCGGCAGCAAGGTCCACGATAATCGAGCCAGATTTCATTGCTTCCACCATTGGCCGCAGAATGATTTTGGGAGCGGGACGTCCGGGAACATTGGCGGCGCAGATGACGACGTCCGACTGGCGCACATGCTGGAGTAGCGCGTCCTGTTGTGCACGCCTCTCTTCTTCGGTCAATTCCCGGGCGTAACCTCCTTCGCCCTCCGCTCGAATGTTGGCAGCCACAAATTTTGCCCCGAGGGATTCCACTTCCTCGCGGCTGGACGCTCGCACGTCGTAGCCTGCCACTTGCGCTCCGAGCCGCCGCGCCGTGGCAATGGCTTGGAGGCCGGCTACGCCGGCTCCGATCACCAACACCTTTGCCGGCCGAATCGTGCCCGCCGCTGTGGTCAGCATCGGAAAAAACCGCCCCAGCCGGTTCGCGGCAATCAGCGAAGCCTTATAGCCGGCCACCATCGCCTGTGACGACAGAACATCCAGGCTTTGCGCGCGAGAAATCCTGGGCACCAATTCCATCGCAAAAGTAGTGATATTGCGGTCGCACAGCAACCTCGTCTCTTCCGGATGTTGATGCGCATAAACGAGACACACGAGAATCGCGCCTTCACGCATCCTGCGAATCTGCGCAGGCCCCGGCACCTGCAGACTCAGAACAATATCGGCTTGACTTAACAGTTGTGTGGGATCTTTCACCACGGTCGCAACGCGCGCGTAATCCGAATCCGGAATTCCGCTTTCGGTCCCGGCGCCCGATTCCACCAGCAATGTAGCTCCCAATTTCACCAGGCGCTCCCCGACTTTTGGCGTCATGGCCACGCGCTTTTCTCCCGCACGGGTTTCCTTGGGAACCGCAACTTGAACGCCCATCAAAACAGCTCCTCTGACAACACGTGTTTTATGCCCGACAACTTTATGAACATTTCTCCGAGTCTCGAATATCTCAGGCGCAGAATCTTCCGATGCAAGCCGGAAAAGTCCAAAAGATAATTGCCGGCTTTTGCCCAGTTGGCGTGGGTTGGTTCGGTGCTGAACAGACGCCCTTTGAAGATGTTGGACAGGATCACAGGATTCCGACGATCTGAATTATTCCGTTATTTGGCCCTTTAGCCGTTCGTGTTCCGAGTCAATTAGATTCCACACACAAGTCAAGTTCACCACGGTTCGTTCAGGGAAAATCCTCACTTCGATAACCCACAAGCCTAGCACACCACGGAAATTACAAAAACGGGAAAACTCCAGATGTGATTGTTCGCTGTGGAGTCGTATTCTCGCGGTTCCTTGCGCGCGCGCTGGAAATACCCGCTCCAACTCCTGAACTTTTCGTCTCCCACAAGCGTACCCTTAATTGTAGGAGTCAATTGCAGAGTCTCAAAGGGTGACCTATGAATTCGTTTCCGAGCCAGCTTAAGCAAGTTTTCCGCCGGCTGCGTCGTGCGCCGATGTTTACATTCATCACGCTTTTCACGCTCGCCGCAGGCATCGGAGCGAACATTGCCGTCTTCAGCGTTCTCGAAGGCATTCTGCTCAAGCCTCTTGCGTATCCCCATCCCGAGCAGCTTGTCGGCGTCTGGCACAACGCCCCGGGTCTTAACATCGCCGAACTGAATATGGCCCCTTCAAACTATTTTGTTTATCGCGACCAAAGCCGCATCTTTCAGGATATTGGCATCTACCAGAACGACTCCGTGAGCGTCACCGGTGTAGCACAGCCGGAGCAGGTTCGCGCCTTGGACGTCACTGACGGCACTCTGCCACTTCTAGGCGTCTCGCCAGTGCTGGGACGCCTGTTCACGCGCCAGGACGATTCGCCGAGCGCAACCAAGACCGTGCTCGTGACCTATGGCTATTGGCAGAGCAAGTTCGGCGCTGCGCCATCCACCATCGGCCGAACGATTTTGGTGGACGGCACTCCGCGGCAGATCATTGGCGTGTTGCCTCAGAAATTTCAGTTTCTGGATCAGCCAGACGTCGCGCTGATTTTGCCCATGCAGCTCGACCGCGCCAAAACCTTTCTCGGCCAGTTCAGCTACGAAGGTCTGGCCCGGCTCAAGCCCGGAACTACGCTCGCGGAAGCGAATGCCGATGTGGCGCGCATGCTTCCCATCGTTATGGGGAGTTTTCCGCCACCCCCGGGTTTCAGTCTTGAACTCTTTAAGAAGGCTCGCATTGGACCCAATGTGCGGCCCCTCAAGCAGGATGTAGTCGGGGACGTCGGAAAGCTCCTGTGGGTTCTAATGGGCGGCATCGGCATGGTTCTGTTGATTGCCTGCGCGAACGTTGCGAATTTGCTTCTTGTTCGTACCGAAGGACGCCAGCAAGAGCTCGCCATTCGCGCAGCGCTCGGTGCCAGTCAAACTCGCATTGCCGGAGAGCTGCTGTTCGAAAGTCTGGTCATCGGACTGATGGGCAGCGTCCTCGGGCTTGGACTCGCTTATGCCGCATTGCGCCTGCTCGTTGCGATGGCGCCCACGGGCCTTCCTCGCCTGGGTGAAATTGGCATCGATGGTCCCGTGCTGTTGTTCACGCTGGTCATCGCGATGTTCACCAGTTTGCTGTTCGGTCTTGTTCCAGTTTTCAAATACGCCCGCGCCCACGCGGCTACGGGCCTCCGCGAAGGCGGACGCACACTCAGTCAAGGCCGCGAGCGGCATCGAGCCCGAAACATTCTGGTCACTGTGCAGGTGGCGCTTGCTTTCGTTCTCTTGATCTGTTCCGGCCTCATGATCCGCACTTTCCGTGCTTTGTCTCAAATCAACCCTGGATTTGTTCGCCCCGCCCAAGTCCAGACGTTCCGTCTTGATATTCCGGATTCCCAAGCCTCTTCCCCCGAGCTGGTGCTCCGCATGGATCAGCAGATTTCCGAAAAACTCGCCGCGATTCCCGGCGTCTCCTCCGTGGGTTTTTCGAGTAGTCTCCCCATGGACGGAAACGGTTGGCACGATCCTGTCTTCGCGCAAGACCGGGCATACGCTCAGGGGGAGCTTCCCGCGCTCCGCACTTTTGAATTCATATCGCCCGAGTATTTACAGACTATGGGCATCCCGTTGGTTGCCGGCCGCAATCTCACTTGGACCGATACCTACAACAAAATTCCCGTTGCTCTTATTTCCGAAAATTTTGCGCGCCAGTATTGGCATGATCCCGCCAGCGCACTCGGTAAACGAATTCGGGTCGCCTCGATTGACGACTGGCGAGAGATCATCGGCGTTGTGGCTGACGTTCGCAACGACGGCATTAACCAGCCAGCGCCTACATCCGTGTATTGGCCTATTCTGACTGCGAAGTTTGAAAGCGATCCCGTCCAGGTACGCCGCAGTGTGGGCTTCGCTATGCGCACTCCTCGCGCCGGTTCCCAAACCTTCATGAACGAGGTTCGTCAAGCCGTATGGTCGGTCAATGCCAATCTTCCCGTCGCGAGCGTCCACACACTCGATTATTACTACCAGCGTTCGATGGCAAGGACTTCCTTCACTCTGGTGATGCTTGGCATTGCTGGCGCGATGGCGTTGCTCTTGGGCAGCGTCGGACTCTACGGAGTCATTGCATATTCCGTATCCCAACGTACCCGCGAGATCGGCATTCGCATGGCTCTGGGTGCAACTCTCCAGAACGTGCGCAAGATGGTCGTTATGCAAGGCATGCGCCTCGCGTCCATCGGAGTGATCGTCGGTGTTGCCGCTGCGCTGGCTCTCACGCGGCTGATGGCTGGTTTAGTCTATGGCGTGAAGACCTGGGACCCTGTTGTCTTCATTTCCGTCGCGGTGTTGCTGAGCGCGGTTTCGTGGTTCGCCGCCTACATGCCCGCGCGCCGCGCCTCGCACGTCGACCCAATGGTGTCCTTGCGTTACGAATAGCGAGCTTCTTTTTTTTGCGGTGTCGGATCAGATAAAAAGAGGCGGTGTTTCTTCCAAAGGGTCTTCAAGATTGAAGTAGGTCTTGCCGCTTAGCAGCGCATCGATCGCCGGAATCAGGTGCGAGTACATCGACATCTTTGCCACGAAGCCTCGCACTCCGGACATGATGAGTCTGTCGATTATGTTTTTGGGATCGTACAGGCTGATGCTCAACACCGCTGTGCTGTGACACGCATAAGAGATTTGGCGCGCCGCCTCAAAGCCGTCCATTCGGGGCATCGAGATGTCCAGGATGGCTATGTCGGGCGAAAGAGCTTTGGCCTTCGCCACCGCTTCCACGCCATCTTCCACTTCCGCGCAGATCCGCCAGTCCTTCCGTGCGGAAAGCAGCCGTCGCAGCACACCTCGGATGCATTCCCGATCGTCGGCTACAAGAATGGACTTTTGCGCGATCACTTCGTCCCCTCAACTTCCTATGCATCGCGACTTCGACAGGCTGGGGCTACCAGAGGGCGTACGAAAGATAGCACTTTCGTTCAGCACTGTACAATACTGCACATTGAATGCCGGATCCCAGTTTTCGCGATCCCTGCGCAGCAAACTTTTCTTCGACGCTTACAGTGCCACCAAACACGATGCCGGCGCTGCTCAATTTCGTACAGTGATCTGGTGGAAACGACGCGGAAAAGCTTTTTCTTGTTTTTCGCTTTTGATTCGCCTATACTTTCGCCAGCTCTACGCCTGAGGAGGAAAGTGATGGCCCTGACGAAGCGGCAGAAAGAAGTGCTCGATTATCTTGTCAGCTTTCTCAATAAGCACGGTTATTCGCCCAGCTTCGAAGAAATCGCGCGCGCCCTCAAACTCACTTCCCTCGCCACCGTGCACAAGCATCTCTCAACGCTCGAGAAAAAGGGCTTCGTCCGCCGCGGCTACAATCAGAGCCGCTCGATTGAAATCACGCAGCTTCCAAAACCCGTTCGCGATCAGGTCATCGAACGCCACGCCGTCGGCCTGCCTCTTGTTGGGCGCATCGCCGCGGGCCGGCCGCTCGAAGCCGTCGAGGATCGCGAGACAATTTCGCTCGCTGACTTCAGCCGTGGACAAAACACATTCGTCCTGCAAGTGAAGGGTGACTCGATGCACGAGGATCACATTCTTGATGGCGATTACGTCGTCGTCGAGCAATCGCAAGTCGCGAACGCGGGTGAAATCGTCGTCGCTCTTGTGGGCAACGACGAAGCCACGCTCAAACGCTTCTACCGCGAGCCCGCCGGCAAGATTCGCCTCCAGCCCGCCAATTCGCAAATGGCTCCCATCATCCTCCCCGCCGCCGACGTAAAAATCCAGGGCCGCGTCATCGGCGTCCTCCGCAGATATTAACGGTCGTCGTCGCGCCACCGCGCGAACGATTGAGAGTTAGACAGCTTCCTGAAGGTCTGAATAAGAATTGAAATGGATTCTTGGTTGGAACGTAAAGCACCCGGGACGAGGGGGGAACTCGCCCCGGGCTTCCCTTGTGGGTTGGCTGCTTGGGGGAACCTTTAGTACGGACGCGCAGGGCCTGCGAACCTGTGGCGCAAGCGGCCCAGCATCCGATTGATCGGGTGATTCCGATGCAAGAAAGTCAGCAGCGGAGCGCGCCGCACTCCAATCCGTTCCAGGGCACGCCGGATGCGGAAATCACGCCCCGCGGACACCATTCCTTTTTCGAGTGTTTCAATCGCGTCGGGAGTTCTGCCCGCTTGGTTGTACACTTCCGCTAAATTCAGGTAGAGCTGCGCGTGGTTGCATTTCAAGTTGAGCGCTTCGCGGCAGAGCGTTTCCGCATCGCCGAACCGGCGATCGGCCATCGCTGCCAGCAGGCCGGTATACGAAAGGTAAAAAGGATTTTTGGGAGCCGCGCCTAGCGCGCGTCGCGCGTGACTCAGGGCGTCTTCCGGGTGTCCGTCACGCATGCGCTTCAGGCATTCCTTGAATTCCACCATCCCTGCATCCACTGACGATGGTGTTCCCACCATCACCTCCACATGCGACATTGCCATCGGTCCTTCCTTTCTCGCGGTGCCTTGCGAGTCCTGCGCTTTGCCTCACTTGCCTCGTTCGCTCGAAACATTCGCCTGAAACATTGACTGCAACAGTGCTGTGAGCGTAGCGCCGCTCCGCGTTTGTGGCTACCGTACAACAGGACAGTTTTGGGACACGGGCGCGGGACAGGCAAAAAAGTGTCACCGCGCTCGGAGGCGGCGTTTCTTGCATGTGATTTGCAGGGATTTAACAGGGGTTTGCGGCGGATGAACGGGCAAAATGCGGCTACCGATTAGGGGCCTACATCGCAAGCGATGCGGTGAGCCGTTACACATAAGGCTACGCTCAGTGGTCTCCGGCGGCAATGGTACGAGGGCCATGTCGTAAGCACCCTTCCAGACAGCCAGGGAGCACTTGCGAGTTAGACACGCACCTTATTGAAGATGTGTATTGAACCACGCCACGGCCCGCTCTACGACATCGCGGCTATGCGCCGGATTCGCAAAACCGTGGCCTTCATGCGGATAGATAACGAATTGGGTCGGTACACCGAGTGTGACGAGTGCATGCCAGAATTCGTACGACTGCGGCGGAGGGCATTCGCCGTCGCTATCGCCGACGACGATGAGCGAGGGCGTCTGGACATTCTTGATAAAAGTAATGGGAGCGCTTTTGGCGTAGACGGCGGGATCGTTGTAGACCGTATCGCCGAAATAAAACGTCATCCACTTGTCGATCTGGTTTTCGCCGTAATAGCTGAGCCAGTCAGCGAGACCCGCGCCGATGACCGCCGCTTTGAAGCGATGGGTTTGCGTGACAGCCCACATGGACATGTAGCCGCCGTAGCTCCAGCCGGTGATGCCGAGACGATTGGGATCAATGGGGAGCGAGGCGAGGGCGGCGTCAACGCCGGCCATTATGTCGCGAAAGTCGCCGCCGCCGAAATCCTTCACGTTGGCGCGCGTGAACGCTTCGCCGCTGCCATAACTGCCGCGCGGATTCGGCAACAGCAGGAAATATCCGGCCGCGGGCAGGGCTGCTGCGTAGGATCGGCGGCTGGGCCAGCTTGGCATGCTTGCCGACGCGGGACCGCCGTGAACTTCGACGACCAGCGGGTATTTCTTGGATGGATCGTAATCCAGCGGATAGACGAGCCAACCCTGGATTTTTTGATCTGCGCCCATGTCGGATTGCCAGTGGAGGGTTTCGGCTTTGCCCCAGGCGGGACGCAGCGCGCTATTCACATGCGTGATTTGCTTCCAGTTGCCGATGGGCCCGGCCCAGACTTCTGGCGGCTGGCTGAAAGACTGGCGCACGGTAGCGGCAGTCTTTCCGTCGCGCGAAAGCGAAATGCCGACGCCGAGTCCGTTTGAGCCGAGGCGCTCAGCGCCAGTGTACAGCGAAGAAACTTCGCCGGAATCGAGATTCACGGAAGCGACGCCGCTCTGGCCGTCGATGATTTCGCTGAAGACGATGGAGCGCGAATCGGCGGACCACTCGAGCGAACTGGGCGAGGCTTTGATGTCCGGCGTGACGTCACGGGCACCGCCCCCGCTCGACGAATCGGCTGGCAGCGTGTAGATGTCGCCGCCGACCGAACCTTCGTCGCTCATCAGACCCGCGATAAAAGCAATGCTTTTGCCATGAGGCGACCATTTCGGCGTTCCGATTTGCAAATCGGATTTGTAAATGGATTGCGGCTCGGCCTGATTGGCGGCGTCGAAAATGTAGATTTGCGCCACGTACCAGTTGTCGTCGCCATTGCCGTGCGCGGCGGTGGCAACGATTTTCGTGGAGTCTGGCGACCAGTCGTATTCGTAGGCGTACATATCCGCCGGCGTGATTTGCCGCACGCGGCCAGATGCCAAATCCGCAATCGCGATGCGCTGCTCATAAATCTTCGCGCCCACCACGCCCTCGTCCGGCGCTTCCGCAGCCAGCGGACCTGCCGTCCGCGGGGCATTTTCGATAAACAGAAACGCGATGGATTTTCCGTCCGGCGACCACGCAGGATTCGACAGGTCGCCCTTCACGTGCGTGAGTTGGCGCGCCGCTCCGCCGGGAGCCGCGACGTAAAGTTGCAATTGACCCGAATGCGTAGCGTCCGAAAGAAACGCAATTTGCTTGCTGTCAGGCGCCCATGCCACGCTGCCCTCTGCTGCCGCTGCCCCTCCCGTAGCCGCCGTGACACGCTGCGGAGCGCCACCAGATTTCCAGTCCGCCACGTAAATGGCCGATTTGCCCGACGGCGCGCCACTTTTGCCGCTGAGCGATTCCACCCACGCCACTCGCCGCCCGTCCGGCGAAATCACCGCTTCGGATATCGAGCGGACATCGAACATGCTGCGAATAGCCTGCTGAACGGCAGGAGAAGGCTTGGGCGGGGCCTGTGCGTCCTGCGCGGCGTGCGCGGCGCAGGCTGTAATCGTTGCTACGAACAGAATTGCCGCTGCTTTCGCGGAATGATTCATCTCACGACCTTTCTTTGAGCTGAGATGCAGTCGGTGCAGCCGGTTCTCGGTTGGCATTGCGACCGCGAGCGATCCAATAGAGGAAATATCATGAGGCAACTCCCGAGGCGTGCGCGTCAGCGGTGACCGCAGATGGGCGCGGCTGCAATTCCTGGATTTGCTGGCGCTGCAGGAAAACGAAAACGATCGCCGCTGCAATCACCGCCAGCAATGCCACGATCCATTCGACGGGCTTCGCCGACCACAGCGCCGTGTTCAACTCCCACAGCGGCGTGGGCAGAAAAATCGCGGTGAAGGGATTCTGCGCCAGGTGCAGCGCCCCGACCACCAGCCCCGCGCAAACGTAATACACGATCAGATAGAGAACCCCCAGCGGCAGCGGATGCCTCCCGCGCCGCAGGTTCATCCACTGCAGGAAAAGCAGATCGCACGAAATCCACGCCGCAAAGTAAATCACGCGAAAAATAGCGACCGTCTGGCTCCATTCGAGCGGCGGATCGCGTTTCCATTGAATGACGAAAATCATCGCCGCGCCCACAAGAATCGCGCCAAGAAAAATGTATGGCGCCGGCCAAATCGATTCGAGCGCTATCGGCCCAGCCTCAATGCTGTGCAACCGCCGCCGCATCCGATTCCGATTCCGCAGCAATACAAATCCGAAAACGAAGAACAGCGGAATGTTGGCCTCAAGCAGCGTCAACTGGACGTGAAGGGGCGTAAAAGGCTGAAAACCAACAAGCGCGTCAAGCGGCTGGGGCGGTCGGTACCACTGGAAAAAAGCGAACAAAATAAAATTCAAATAGCACAGGAACCCCAGGGCCTGTGACGGCGTGTAGAGTTCGTAGTTGTCAGGGTCACGCTTGATATTGCGAGCAATGGCGGGAATCAGCCAAGCGAGAACCGTTACATACAGAATAAAAAGGACGAGTGCATGGTGGACGGGCACGCCGAAAAATAAATCGCGAAAGGATACTGGGAAACTATCCATGTGGAACCTTGGGAAGCCTTGCCCCAAGTCCCAAGAATTTTGTTGAGCAAGGGAAATGGCGACGAAAGGACTGCCAGAGCCGAGGGCTAAATATGGCGAGAATGGAGCGCTTCCACTTCCGGCGGCGACGATTGCGAGAAAAAACAAAATGGCCCAGGTGACGGCACCGCGGCGGAGGAAGAAGGATATGGTCAGCGCGAAAGCGTCATAGACAATCGCGCCTAGAACAAGGAGCACGTAAGCAGCGAGAAGAATGGTCGCAGGCGTGCGAGCGTAGATCGCGCCGACAATCGCTGCTGGAACGAAGCAAAGAAACACGAAGAAAACCATGAGCGGCGCGCCAAAGAGCTTTCCTAGAGTAAGTTCGAGGGGCGAAAGGCGCGTGAGGCGCTGGAAGTCAAATGTGTTCTGGTCTTTTTCGCGTTGAATGGCGTGAAGACAAGCGATGCCACCGCCGATAACGAGCACAACCGCCTGGATAATCAAAATGATGTGCAAGAAACCGGTTCCGTTTACTCCAGCCAGACCATCAGCGCTCTTGGCATAGGCGTAACCGATAGCTAGTGAAATCGCGGCGCAAAGAGCCGCCGCCGAAACCATCCGCTTCGGCCGCAACTGTATCCGCGCATTCCGCACAATCTCCGGATTTGTGAACAGGCTCATCGCAAAACGCTCACATCACTTCTCCGCCGGAAAGTCGCGCGTAAATCTGCTCGAACGACTCCGACGATCCTTCCACGGCGCACACCGGCGCTCCGCTCATGACCAAATCACGCACCAGCGCCGCAAGGTCCCCGTCGCTTCCGACAAAATGAAAATCCGCGCTCGACGATCCCGCAATCACGCTCGCCGACGGATGCGCGTCCAACACGCCGTCCCGCGTTGACAGCCAGGCCAGTAAATCGTCGCCCGGCGCCGCCACGCGAACGCGCAGCCGCCGATGCGCCGGCCCCGCGCCCTCCTGCATAACAGCCGCAAGTTTCCCCGCGCGCAGCAAATGCCCTTTTTCGAGTATCGCTACGGAAGTACAAATCTCCTCAAGGTCCGCAAGAACATGCGAGCTGATGAGAATCGTCTTGCCTTTGCGATTCAAATTCTTCAGCAGCTCTTTCAGCTCCACGCGCGCCTTTGGATCCAGACCCGAAGCAGGCTCGTCCAACACAATCACCGGTGGATCGTGCAGCACCGCGCGCGCAATCCCCAAACGCTGCTTCATCCCGCGCGAAAGTCCTTGAATAAAAGCATCGCGCTTCGTTTCCAGCCCCACCCAGCCGATCACTTCCGTAACGCGCGCGGGAATCTGCGCGGCGGGCATTTTGTAGGCATGCGCGAAATAATCGAGATATTCCCAAACCTTCAGGTCGTCGTAGAGCGAGAAAAAATCGGAGAGATAGCCAAGAAATCGCTGCGCGTCTTCGGGACGGCGCTCCACATCGATGCCATTCACTTCCACGCTGCCGGAAGTCGGCGCCAGCAATCCACAAATCATTTTCAACGTGGTGGTTTTGCCCGCGCCATTGGGGCCAACAAAACCGAAAATCTCCCCGTCGCCAATGGTAAGGTTCAAGCGGTCTGCGGCAACCACTTGCGCGGGATTCCCCTTCACCGGCGGCAGGTCGTACTCTTTGGTCAGATTTTCCAGGCGAACCATAGTCGCTCAGGTGCGAATGCGCCGGATTCTGTACGCGATTAGCACAACTGTCAATACGCAAGGC
>DATNDO010000167.1:0-27608 GCA_035606955.1 Candidatus Angelobacter sp. | reverse complement strand
GCAAATCTGCCGAGCCCTCCAGTGGTTAGCATCGTTGCGATCAGCCAAGCGGACACGGCGGTCTTTGCCATCACCAATGTCAGCCTCGACACCGGCATCCGCGTTTCGGTTACTCCTTCAAGCGCCTCGATCGGTACCACGGAGCAGTTCCAGTTTACGGCAACCGTGTCCGGAAATTCGAACACGGCCGTCAATTGGTCCGTAAATCAAATTGCGAACGGAAATTCAACCGTGGGCACGATTGCTCCTACAGCTTGCAGCGTGAGCATGCCTATTACTCCTGTTCCGCCGAACCCCGCCACGCCAGGCATGAGCGTTGCTTGCTACACCGCGCCCCCGGCAGCCCAAGGCAGCGTCACCGTTACCGCTACTTCCGCCGCGGACTCCCGGCAGTCCGCTTCGGCGTCCGTCAGCGTTACTGCGGGCAGTGATCCCAGCTTCAGTGCGATTCCGTTGGAGCCAAGCAGCGCTGTCGAAGGCTTGTTCCAGCAAGACGTTTATCTGTTTGGCAGCAAATTCTTTTCCACAAGTCAGATTCTGGTCAATGGCGCGCCTGTAGCAACCACATTCATCGGCGCAAACACTCTACGTGCGACCATCCCTGCTACTTTCTTTGCCGGCCCGGCTCCTAGTTCATTGGCAGTCACGGTCCAGCGCCAAAATGGCGACACCAGCCAGCCAGCCCCTTTGACCGTACAACCCACACGGCCCGCAGTCGTAGCTTCCACCCCGGACAGTTTTCCTCCGTCCACAATTTCGGGTACTCTCAGTTTGAACGGCGGATATTTCTCATCGTCAACGCGAGTCATGTCCGGAAATCAAACTCTTCCCGCCACTCTGGTGAACAGCCGCCAGTTGCAGGCCACATTGTCGGCGCCTGGTTTTTCTTTTTCGACGCCAGGGTTGTTTCCCATACTTGTACAAAATAGCGACGTGCCAAGCGGTCTACCGGCTGTTGCTTCGGTTAATGTTGCTGTCTCTCCGTCGGCGACCGACATTCCTCCCGCGCCGCTGGCGCCTATCGCGGTCGGCACCCAGCCAACCGCCGTTGCGATCGATTCCGCGCTCGGTACCGCAGTGGTTGTGGATCATGGAGCCAGCGGAAGCGCGGGTGCGGTAACTCTCATAAATCTCGACACCAACTCCGCGGGCGCCACGCTCACGGTGGGAAATGCGCCGACGGGAGTTGGCGTGGACGACATCTTGCATCTGGCTGCGGTTGTCAACAGTTCGGACAACACCCTCTCCATCGTGAATCTTCAGACTCAAGCGGTCACGGCGTTTTCTCTCCCGAGTAATCCTACCGGTACTACGCCAGCACCTTTCCCTTATTCCGTGGGCGTAAATCCCTTGACGCACCGCGCGCTGGTTGCCTACTCGAATACGAACGTCGCCGCAGTGGTCGATCTGTCAACGAATCCTCCGAATCTGGTGTGCGTACTCGGAGGCTCCGACGCGAGCATGGCCAATAATTGTGCCACTACGCCGAATACCAACACGCGGCCCGTCAGCACCGGCCCCACTCCCGCGATTGCTGTCGAGCCCCAGTTGAACTGGGCAGTCGTGACTCCCGGCGGTTCTGGTTCGGTCACCATTGTGGACCTGGGAAGTGCGGCGACGGCGACCCAAGTCGCGCGTGTACCCAACGTGATCGCTTCCGCCACATTGTCAACCAGCGTTCAGGGTGTCGCGATCAACACGGAAACTGAAGAGGCTCTCCTCACTGATCCGAATCAAACAACGTTGACTCTATTCAGTGTGCTCGATCAAACCGTAAATACGGTTTCATTGACCCAAGGAGAAGTCGCTGACGCCGTTAATCCCCTCACTGACGTTGGCGTTGTATTGAACAGCATAGGTGGAACGGCCACCGTACTCGATTTGCGAACCCTGAAGCCAATTGGAAATAGTGTCGCCGTAGGAACGCTGCCGCAAGCGGTAGCGATTGACGCAGGGAAAAACGTCGCGGTGATTGCAAACTCTGGCAGCAACAACATCTCCATTCTGCCGCTTGGCCCAATTCGCTCGCCGCAAATTACGGAACTCAGCCCGGGAACCACGTTTACGGCGTCTGGTTCGGGTTCGGTAGCCGTCACCGTGAACGGATTTGGATTTGTGTCTGGTTCGCAAGTGAGGCTGGACGGCACAAGCGTCCCCACAATTGTCAGCTCGAATGGGCGGCAAGCTACGGCAACGATTCCCGGAAGTCTGCTCGCCGCGCCACGGCGTTTTTCACTGGATGTAATGACTCCGGGCGGTTCGGCCTCGAACGAGAAGAGTTTCGCGGCGATCGGCGCCATTCCGATTGGATTAAATCCCATTGCTGTCGCGATCGACCCCGATCTCGGCGAGGCTCTTGTCACCAGTCAGGGCGCGCTCAATCCGGCTGGAAACTGTACGGGCACCGGGACTGTTTCAGTTGTGAATCTTTCCTCGATATCGGTGATGAACACGTTTTCGGTGGGCACATGCCCGGAAGGCGTCGCTGTGCTTCCGCGACTTGGCCTCGGCGTGGTGGCAAACAATGGCAGTGGCGACGCCACGGTCGTTGACTATGTTAACAACGCCGTGACCGCAACCGTAACAGTCGGCACATCTCCAGCGGGCGTGGCTATCCAGCCTGACACTGGCACGGCTGCTGTTGCCAACAGTGGCTCGAATACGGTTTCGGAGTTTGCGATCGGCAGCGGTGCGATTTCGGGAGCGCCTGCCAGTATTCCGGTGGATCAGCGCCCATTCGGCGTAAGCATCGACCCCATCGATAATCTCTTGGCCGTCACCGCCACCACGCAAAACACGGTCGATATCGTCGATCTCGGGAGCCATTTCATCGTCGGCCGCCTCAATAATTTTGAGGTACCGAGTGACGCGACATTCGATCCCGTCTCGGACACGTTCCTCGTCGCCAACAGCCTTCTAAACGATCTGGCCGTGGTCGATCCGAAGGCATTTACGGCTACGCCCATCCGCATGGGCATCAATCCGACCGCGATCGCCTACAATTTCCAGACCGGCACCGGCGTGACCGTAAATAACGCTACTAACACCTTGTCGGTTTTCAATTTCCTGGCCACGAATCCCAATTCCGTGTTGTCGATCCAGGCTGGTAAAGTCGAGTTCGTGCTACCCATGGGTGGCTCGGCTGAATTTTCCGTCGCCATCAACCCATTGACGAACGTTGCCGCAGTTGTCGATCAGGCGAATGGGCGATTGTTGCTGATTCCGTTGCCTCGCTGATCGCTGAGCGAAGCGAGCGCTCCGGTTTGTCTGAAGCAGGGGAAATCAGAAATGCCTCGGCCAACTGCGGCCGCGTTTAGCGCATCGGTATCTGTAGTTACGTTCGGGTGCGGGCAGTTTTGGACCAGGTTCAACGAACAAGAGGGGCGTTAGTTCCAATTCCGATTGACCGGTTCAAGGTTGGCTCGCTATAATCACAGGTTTGTAGTTTCCCAAAAGATTCGTATCGAGGAGCTAGAATGAAGATTCGAAATGCTGGAATGGCGGCGCTCGCCATGCTTTTGATCGTCCCGGCCGCTTGGGCGCAGGCCGAATCCAGTGCACCGGCCGTCGCAACTGGAAAAATCGCAGTCATTAATCTACAGGCAGCGATCGCAGGCACTGAGGAAGGCAAAGAAGCCTCCAAACAACTTCAAACTCAGTTCGCTTCGCGGCAGACGGAATTGGAAAATCTTCGCAAACAGATTGCCGACCTGCAGCAACGTCTTCAGGCCGGCGCGACGACGCTGAGCGACGAAGAGAAGGCGCGCTTGGCTTCTCAGGGGAATATACTCACGCGAAAGTTCCAGCGCCAACAGCAGGATTTACAAGACGATGGAAATGATGCGCAGCAACTGGCCATCAATCGCATTGGCCAGAAGATGATGACCGTACTGGACAAGTTTGCAAAGCAGAACGGATACGGCCTGATTCTCGACGATGGCACCTCGGCTCAGAGCGCTCCGGTTGTGCTGTATTCGGCAAATCAAGTCGACGTGACTCAGCAGATCATTAAGCTCTACGATACCTCATATCCCGTTAAGGCGGCCGCGCCGGCTGCGTCGCGCCCGGGCACCTCTAAGCCCTCACAAAAATAACCAGCAGCGGGAACGAGATTTTTCGCTCCCGGTGGGTGGGTTCCTCGAAAGCGGGGATCAGTAAGTTTTGCCCCGCGTTTACGGAGCCCATTCGGAGCTTTTTCGCGCACGCCAGTTGTTGGCTTGCGTTTCGCAGTACCTAAGTTTATACTGGCGTCGTTCGAAGCTGGGCGAAAGTTCAAGTGGGCGCGAGCCCACTTTTTTGTTGGCCGCGAAAGTCACGTGGCGCTGCGGTTCTTGGGCGCTCGAAGCCGCTGGCCAGGGTTTCCGGGTGTCGATGAACCTGGACAAGATCCGCGAAGCAGCAGAGCGTGTGGCACGCTCGGTGGGCGTCGAAGTCGTCGACGTCGAATGGCAGGTGGGGAAGCAGCGTCTGCTACGGCTCTACATCGACCGCCCCCCGTCGCTCGGCCAAAATATCGGTTCAGGCATCAGTCACAGCGATTGCGAAGCCGTCAGCGAGCAGCTGAACGTAATCCTCGATGTCGAGGATTTGGTGCCTGGGCCCGCCTACGTTTTGGAAGTGAGCTCGCCCGGTCTAGACCGGAAATTGCTCAAACCCTCAGATTACGAGCGGTTCGCTGGGCGCCTGGCAAAGGTTTGGTTGAATGAGCCAGTCGAGAACGCGAAGTTTCTCGAAGGCCGTCTGGCGGGATTTACGGACGGGGTGGTTCAAATATCGGTGCGGGACCGCACAATTTCTTTCCCGCTCGCGAATGTTCGCAAAGCGAATTTAGTTGTCGAATTCTAGGGAGATGTAGCGAATGGCGAGTTTGCTCTACCAGACGATCGAACAGATCAGCCGGGACAAGCATATCGAGCCGGAGATCATCGTCGCAGCCATTGAGGAAGCAATGGTCGTCGCGGCGCGTAAGTTCTATAAAACCGATGAGGATCTGCGCTCGAAATTCAACCCGGAGACAGGTCAGGTTGATCTTTTCGCCGTTCGCACGGTTGTCGATGAAGTTGCCGATCCTCTTCGCGAAATCGCCCTTTCCGAAGCGCGCAAGCAGCAACCCGCCATCGAAATCGGCGGCGAAATTCCACAGGCTCGGGCCACCGACGTTTTGGGCCGCATCCAAGCGCAGACTGCGAAGCAGGTGATTCTGCAGAAGGTTCGCGAGGCCGAACGCGACACAATCTATAACGAATTTCACACGCGCGTCGGCGAGCTTGTAAATTGCATCGTTAAGCGTCTCGACGGTCCTGATGTGATTGTGGACCTGGGCCGCACCGAGGCGCGGTTGCCCAAGCGCGAACAGTCTCGCCTGGAAACGTACAATGTGGGGGATCGCCTTCGCGTTGCGATTCGTGCTGTGGAGCGCGCCGCCAAAGGGCCGCAGGTTGTGGTTTCGCGAGCGGATCCCGTGCTGGTCCAGCGATTGTTCGAAATGGAAGTTCCCGAGATTTACGACGGTACCGTGCAAATTCGCGCCGTTGCTCGTGAAGCTGGCGAGCGCACCAAGATCGCGGTCGAGAGCCGTGACAAGGACGTTGACCCGGTTGGCGCATGCGTTGGCATGAAGGGTATGCGTGTGCAATCTATCATCCGCGAATTGCGCGGCGAGAAAATCGATATCATCCCTTACAACGAAGATATTCTTCTGTTCGCGCAAAAGGCCCTCAGTCCCGCCAAGGTGACGCGCGTCCAAGCCGTCGACATGGAAGAGAAGCGCCTTGAAGTGATCGTCGAGGACACGCAACTTTCTCTGGCCATCGGCAAGAAAGGTCAGAATGTCCGCCTAGCCAGCAAATTGATCGGCTGGAATATTGATATCAAGAGCGAGGAAGAGAAGCGCCGCGAAGTGGAAGCACAAATGTCAGAAATGACAGTCGCCTCCACGTCGCTCAATGAGTTGCAGGGTGTTGGTCCCAAGACCATCGAAAAGCTCGAAGCCCACGGCGTCACCTCCATTGAGAAACTGGCCGACATGACTCCCGAGCAGTTGCTCGAAATTCCGGGTATCGGCGAGAAAATGGTCGAGAAGATTCGCGTTTCCGTCGAGCAGTATTTCCAGGCGCTCGAATTGCAGCAAACCGCGGTACCGGAAGAAGCCGCTCCCGAAATCTTGGCGGCCGAAGAAGTTGCAACGCCGGTAGACGAAGTGGAAGAGTCCGCCGGCAGCGCGACCGAAGCGGAAGCAGCCGTTGAGACCGAGACCGAAGCCTCGCCGGAAACAACCGAAGGCCTTTCGGAAGAGGTTGAGAACGCTCCGGAATCTGTCGAGGCGGAATCAGCTGCTGAGATTCCTGAAACGTCCGAACAAGATCAGCAAGAACGGGCTGAAGAGCATGACGGCAAGACTGATACCGACTCAAAGTCCATTAAGGCGGAGGACAACGCTTAACTGATGCCAGAATCTGGGCAAATCCGCATCAACGAGCTCGCGCGGGAGCTGGAGATCAAGGCAAAAGTCTTGATCGAGTACCTGCCGGACATCGGCATTACCGAGAAAAAAACGCACTCGAGCTCCCTTGAGAATGAGCAAGCGGACCGCGTCCGGAAGCATTTCCATGATCTCGCCGCTGCCGAAGCCGCGGCAGAATCTGAGAAGCAGGCCAAAGCCGCGGCCGCCAAGGCGAGACCAGCTGCGCGACCTGCCGCTTCGGTCCCAACGGCGGTCACCCAGGCACCCGCCTCGGCTGCTCCTGTCGCGAAACCTCTAGCAGTTCCTCCAGCGATTCCGGGCGTAAAGGCTCCGGTTCGTCCTGGGGTAGTTTCGCCTGCCGCAGCCCGTCCTAGCGGCGCTCCGGCAGTCGCCGCGCCGGGAGCTGCCGCGCATCCGCCGGCGGTTGCTCCAAGGACTGCACCGCCGCCATCTGGCGCGGCCACTACTATTCCAGCTCAGAAACCCGGAGCTCCCACTTCGCAGCGCGCTCCCATCGTGGCGAGACCCGCCGCAGCTGGCAGCCCTGCGACGAGTGTCTCTCGCCCGGGCTCCGCGCCCGGACAAGGGCAACGCCCATCCGGCGGATATTCAAGACCAGGTGCCCCGCCGCGCCCAGGAGGCGCTCCATCAGGATATCGGCCTGCCGCTGGCGCACCAGGCGCTCCGCGCCCAGGCGGCACGCCTATGCGGCCTTCGCAACGTCCCGGTGGCCGTCCCGGCCAACCGATGGGAAGGCCCACCAGCGCCGCTGGTCAGGTCCCGAAAGCGGAGCCAGGCAAGCCTCTTTACGTACGCAAGCCACCCGCTCGTGCCAAGCCGACAATTGAAAAGCGTTTCGCCGAAGGCGAACGCAAGCTGCATCCTGTCCGCGCGCGCGCCGGCGCTGCTGCGGGGCGCGGAGTTGGCCATGCTGAGCCGGCCGCGCCGCCGGTTGTTCGCGAGCCGCGCCCAGTCACCATCACCGAAGGCATCACCGTGCGTGAGCTCGCCGAAAAGCTCGCCATTCGCGCGAAGGAGTTGCTGAAGAATCTCCTCGATCGCGGCGTTTTCGCCAGCATCAATCAGGCTCTCGATATTCAGACTGCTACGAGCCTCGCCGAAGCCTTCAGTGGGATCGTTCAAGTGGTCTCTTTCGAAGAGCAGATGGCGCATGAAGACGTCAGTAAGGATGATAAATCCGAAAGGCTCACGCCGCGCGCTCCTGTCGTCACTGTTATGGGCCACGTTGATCACGGCAAGACCAGCCTGCTCGACGCGATTCGCTCCACCGACGTTGCCGGCGGCGAATCCGGCGGTATCACGCAGCACATCGGTGCGAGCGACGTCCACATCGATGGCAAGCGGATCGTTTTTATTGATACGCCGGGCCACGAAGCCTTCACGCGCATGCGCGCTCGCGGCGCAAAAGTCACAGACATTGTCGTCCTCGTCGTCGGCGCCGATGATGGCGTCATGCCGCAGACCGAAGAAGCCATTGACCACGCGCGCGCCGCGAAAGTGCCGATCATTGTCGCCCTGAATAAAGTTGACAAGCCGGACGCCCAGCCGGAGCGCGTCAAGCGCCAGCTCGCCGACCATGGCTTGATGCCCGAGGATTGGGGCGGCGACACCGTCATGGTCGAAGTCTCGGCCAAGACGAAAAAGAATATTGAGCGTTTGCTCGAAATGATCCTGCTCGTAGGCGATCTTCGTGAGCTCAAATCCAACCCGGCGGCTTCGGCGAGCGGCACAGTCCTCGAATCGCGCGTCGATAAGGGCCGGGGGCCCGTCGCCACTGTTCTTGTCCAGAATGGTACTTTAAGTGTAGGCGACGTTTTTATCTGCGGCGCCGTTTACGGCAAGGTTCGCGCGTTGTATGACGATCGCGGTCAGCCTGTGAAAAGTGCTGGTCCTTCGACTCCTGTCGAGGTCCTCGGCCTGCAAGGCATCCCGGACGCGGGCGATCAGTTTTACGTGGCAGACGAAGCCAAGGCGCGCCACATCGTCGAGTATCGCCAATCCAAATTGCGCGAGGCCACGCTGGCAAAATCAGCAAGCTCGCGCCTCACGCTCGACCAATTGCACGAACAGCTCAAGGCCGGTGAGGTTAAGGACCTTCCGATCGTCATCAAGGGCGACGTGCAGGGTTCCGTCGAAGTTCTCAGCGAAATGCTGCCCAAGCTTTCAAACGATCAAGTGAAGCTCAAGATCATTCACGCCAGTGTCGGGGCGGTTTCAGAAACAGACGTTCTTCTAGCGTCTGCGTCCAGCGCCATCATCATCGCGTTCAATGTCCGGCCTGAGCGCAAAGCCTCCGACCTCGCGCAACAGGAAGGCGTCGACATTCGTTTGCACACGATCATCTATGAAGTGGTTGATGAAATTAAGAAGGCCATGGCCGGCTTGCTCACGCCAGTCATCAAGGAACAGTATCTGGGACGCGCCGAAGTACGGAATACATTCCGCGTCAAGGGCGTTGGCATGATTGCCGGTTGTCACATTCAGGATGGAATCGTCAAGCGTGACGCGGAAGTCCGCGTTCTGCGGGACAACGTCGTGGTTTACACCGGGCGCATCAGTTCACTCCGCCGCTTCAAGGATGATGTCAACGAAGTGCGCGCCGGCTTCGAATGCGGAATCAGCATTTCGAATTTCGCCGACATCAAGGTTGGCGATATCCTGGAATGCTTCGCGATGGAGCGCACGGCTCACCCGGGAGCAGGGGCCTGAGTTAATCTGCCGAAGTTCCTCCACATGGAGGGCAATGATGCCAATCGGCCTTGTCACTCTGGAAATTCACATTCCTGATGCGCAGTCTCTCAAGGATAAACGCCAGGTGCTGCGCAGTTTGAAGGATCGCCTGCGCGGCCATTTCAACGTAGCTGTTGCGGAGCTGGACCATCAGGACTTGTGGCAGCGCTCCGTCGTCGGCGTGGTGGGAATCTCCGCCGATGACCAGCACCTCTCGCAATCCATGGCCGCCGTGCTCGAAGCCTCCGAGCAGGTACTGGGACGAGATTTGGTGTCGCATGAAATCGATTATTTTTGAAATCGTTGTTCACTGGAGCGCCAAATTCAAGTAGGGTTGCCAGCCATGACCGTCGCCGGCCATCGTTCCGAGCGCATTGCGGAAGAAATTCGCCACGAAGTCAGCCTGATGCTCGCGGGTGAGTTGAAGGACCCGCGCCTCGCGACGGCCATGAACGTCACCGAAGTGCGCGTCGCGCCGGGCCTGAAGCACATTCGCGTCTATATCGAAGTGTTGGGCTCCGATGAAGATCGCGAAACTACTCTCAGAGGACTCGCCGCTGCCTCTGGATTTATCCGCCACGAACTCGTCGAACGCTTGCAGCTTCGGCGCGCGCCAGATATTGACTTTGTTCCTGATCGCTCCGAAGAGTACGGTCACCGCATAGACGATCTGCTGAAGAAGAGCAAGACTCAGGGAGAAGCGTAGACTCCACGCGAGCCGCCGCTCACCTCTGATGCCACGAAACATTCAGCCGCCGCACATCGATGGAGCCCTCGTCATCGACAAGCCATCCGGGAAGACATCCCATGATGTCGTCGAAGCTGTGCGCCGGCTGGTAGGATTTCGCCAGATTGGCCATCTCGGCACGCTCGACCCGCTGGCAACGGGCGTTCTTGTCCTGCTTCTCGGACGTGCCACGCGCCTTGCGCGGTTTTATATCGGCCGCCGCAAGCGCTACAACTGTACCGTTCGCTTCGGCTACGCAACCGACACCTACGATTCCGACGGAGAGCCTCAAGGCCCGGATCGTGCGCCGGTTCTTGTTCGCGAGTCCCTCGAGCGTTTCGCGACAACATTCCTGGGACGCATTCAACAGATGCCGCCAGCATTTTCCGCCAAGAAAATTCATGGGCACTCCGCGCACGAACTGGCCCGCAAGAAAAAGCCAGTCGCGCTGAAGCCCGTTGAAGTCGACGTTTACGAATTTCGCCTGACTGAAATCAAGGGCTCCTACGCGAAATTCGCCGTTGAATGCGGCGCGGGTACCTATATTCGTGCGCTGGCCCATGACCTCGGCAAACTCGAGGGATCCGGCGCGCACCTCTCGGAAATCAGCCGTACTGCGGTAGGGGAATTCACTCTCGATCACGCCAGCAAGCTCGAGGAATTGGCCGATGCCAGCCGTGCCGGACGTTTAGCCGAACGTGTCATTCATCTCGAAGCCTTGCTGCCGGAACTCCCGCGCGTCACCATTCTGCCCGTCCTTGAGCGTCGCGTACGTCACGGTGCAAAATTCAACATTCCGATCGCGCAGATTCAGCCGGGTCATACAACTGCCGCGCAGAGTGCGCCTGAAGAATTGGATTCCAGCGACTGGAAGCCTGCGCGTCTCCGCGTTTTCAACTCGCAAGAGCATCTGATCGCCATTGCCCAAGCCGTTGTTCCGCGCACCTATCAGCCAATCGTTGTCCTCGAAGCCGCGCCATAGAGGAGAGAGATTTCCACATGAATTGAAGAAGCGCCAGAAGTCTCTACGGCACCGGTCGACCTGGCAAAGAAACAAATCCACCGACGTCGACCGGCGCGCGTCCTGCGTAGATTGGCTTAGCGGTCTTAGGGTTCCAACTCACCACTCTCGGAGTTACCAGCACCAACAATTCCGTTTTGTCGTTTTGCGTGCTGCGTTTGCTTCCCAGCAACCCAAACGGCCCCAGCTCCGCCATTCCTGGCGTGCCATTAATAGCACGCATTTCTTGTGATTCGATGATTCCTGCCAGTGCAGTCGTTTCCCCATCCTTCACGCGGACTGTTTGATCGATTGTCTGATTGCTGATTACAGGTATGCTGTTTACGGAATCTCCCGTAAGACTGCGCAGTTCGAAGTGCAACTCGATCGTTACGTCACCGTCCGCGTGCATATGAGGAGTTGCCTTCATCTTTAGCCCGATGTCCTCATACTGGGAACTCGGGAACGGAATCGGCGCCGCAGCACTATTCGTCGAACTAAAAGTGGCGTTGTCCAATATCACCGAAATCGTGTTGGCCGTCGAATCCGTCACAGCCAGATCCGGTGGATGGGCTGCGCCCAGAAACTCTCCAGTGACCAGGCCGACAGGCCCCGTTCCTGTCGGAAGCTGCAGCGGCGAAGCGAACGTACCGTCGCCATTGCCAATCAAGACGTCTACC
Source organism: Candidatus Angelobacter sp. (assembly GCA_035606955.1). Taxonomy (GTDB): domain Bacteria; phylum Acidobacteriota; class Terriglobia; order Acidiferrales; family UBA7541; genus DAHUXN01. Next base: position 15,987 of record DATNDO010000167.1, on the reverse strand, counting down.
AAGTCTGCGTTCTCATCCGATATCGCGATATCTGTTCGTCCGTCTACGTTGAAATCCCCGGCAGCAATCGCCACTGGCTTATTGCCGGTAGTCGCGCTGACGCTTAACGCTGAAGTGCCACTCGCTGTGAACGTTCCGTCACCATTGCCCAGGAAATTCGAGATGGTGTTATCCGTCTGATTGACGACCGCTAGTCCGACATTCGTGTTGGTATTGATGTCGAACTGTCCTGCGGCAATCGCGACGGGCAAAGTCCCTGTAGGAAGCGTTCCATTGCCGGCAAAAGTCCCGTCTCCGTTCCCCAGAAAAATCGAGACGGTATTCGCCGACTGGTTTGTGATCGCGAGATCTGCCTTGCCATCATTATTGAAGTCAGCGGTGGCGACTGCTGATGGACCTTGCCCTGTTGAGATCACAGTTTGCGGTTGGAACGTTCCGTCGCCATTCCCGAGCAGGATCGAGACGGTGTTATCGCCTTGATTGACCACAGCGAGATCCGTATGGCCGTCTGCACTAAAATCCGCCGCCACGACCGCGACCGGATTCTTCCCTGTAGCGAAAGTCCGCTTGAGCGTAAATGTACCGTCGCCGTTGCCGAGAAAAATGGAAACCGTATCGTCTGTCTGGTTCACCACCGCAAGGTCAGGAATGCTGTCGTTGTTGAAGTCCGCCGTAACCAGCGCAACAGGGCCCAGCCCTGTCGTCAGTATTCCTTTGCTGCTGAATGTTCCGTCGCCGTTGCCGAGAAAAATGGACACGGTGTTGTCATCGTGGTTGGCGTTCGCCAGGTCCACGTTGCTATCGGCATTGAAGTCCGCCGCAACAATCGCCACGGGATTTTTCCCTGTGGCAAAATCCGTTCGCGGAAAGAGACTGGACGACACATTGGGGATGAAACTCGGCGACGTCAGGCCCGAGGAGAATTGCGCCAGCGGAATCGGCACGCGGTCCCCGACGAAGAACGTAACGGGCTTGTCGTCCTCCGATCTCAGCAGGACGCGCTTACCGCTTTTCACGACGTTCAGCGTATCTGAGAACGCCGCCACCGCTCCCGGCAGAGTAGCGAGGAGTGTCGTCTTTCCCCCTCCAAACGCAATCAGCGGTGGAATCAGCGAGCCTACGCCCACTTGCCCCGATCCCACCAACGAGGCAATTTGGTTCGCGCCCAATCCCGGAAGCGCGCTTGTCGGCCCGAAAAGTTGTTCAATAACGCCGATGAGCCCAGCTATGCCAGATTGCGCAGTTTGAATCTGTTGCGGCGTCAGAGAGAACGCTGACACCGATGTAGGCGGCGTAATTCCGATTTGCCTGGTGGCATTGCGGTCCACTTCGAGAATTTCCACTTCCAACACCATTTCTCCGCGCGGCTCCTCGAGTTGATCGAGCAATTTCGTCGCCACCGAAATTGCCTGCGGCGATGCACGCATCGTAATTGTTCGTGTCGATGAATTCAGTTGCGCGCGCGTGATTCCCGCGATATCGCGAACGATGCGCAGCACCTCGGTCATATCGTTTGGCGTTTCAGACGCAGGCAGTTCCACAGTGCTGACCACCGACAGATCGTACGCGCGGCGTTTTTCTGGCGTGTCGGCGGCTACAAAGAAAAGCCTGCTCGTCAGCGGCCGCCAGAACGTTCCAGTCATATCGCCGAGCACACGCATGGCGGTCGGAAAATCAACATTACCGACTCGCAAGTGAACCGGCTTCGATTGCAGTTCTATATCAAACGAGGCATCCACGCCAAAGTCGCGCGCCACTGCTTCGTATGCGCTCATCGTATCGCCCCGATAATCGAAGCTGTACGTGCCAGTCAGCGGCTCCAGTCGCACCACGCCCGCGGGCTTGGTCATCCGTTGCCGCAGAGCGGCGGCAGAGGAGGGCGCCAGTTGCGCCAGCCGTTCGCGCACCATCTCGTCGCTCGGGTCAAGCACCAGCGCCGCGTCCAGCTCCTCGCGTGCCTCGGCCAAGTGGCCTGTCAACGCATCGCGCTCCGCGCGGTCAACGGATGCGCTCACCAGCTCGCTTCGGGCGAACTCTCTACGCAATAAATATTCCGGCTTTGTTGCATCTTGTTGCGCGGCTTCCGTGTAAGCGGCAAATGCCATCGGCCAATTCTTCTGCTTCTCCGCTTTCATCCCGCGCTCGTACGCCTCTTTCGCGCGCTTGGAATTGTAGGTTTTTGTTTGAGCGGCCTCGGAGGGGGATTTGGCCGGCGTTTGCATCTGTCCACCGAATGTGCCAAGCGCGACGCATAGACAAAACCCGATAGTCAGAAGTAGGCGCAATGAATATACCTGTTCGCTATTCTTACAGAGATTGGCCTGAAGCTCGTGCAGTTGCCTGGGTCTGTGCCGCGAAAGCTAAGGCGTGCCTCCAACTCGTTGCGCAGTGACGGCTTAATCTTACGGTCGAACACGCCTCGCGTGTGCATCAGGAAAGTCTATCGAATGTAGGGTATTTCTCTTGACGATATTTTCACAGGGCGATACACTCAGAATTCCTAGTTGATACTGAGTTACAACTGGGTTCGACTCCTAAATGCTTTCCGCACTTCTACTCGCTCTCCGCGAAGGCGTTGAAGCGGCCCTTGTGGTCGGCATCGTCTTAGTCTATCTCAATCGCACGGGCCGCCGCCAATTGGCGCGTTACGTGTGGGCTGGCGTGGCCGCTGCTGTCGCGTGCAGCTTCGCTGCGGCTATTGCGCTGCAGCGCTGGCAGGTCAGTGAAGACGGATTCGAGGGCGTGCTTATGCTCGCCGCCGCTGTTCTCGTTGTCTCCATGATTATTTGGATGAACCGCGTCGCGCGTCGCCTGCGCAAAGAAATCGAGCAGCGCGTTGAAACGTATGTGCAGAAAGGCGAGCGCGCAGCGGGGTGGGGAATCGGCTTTTTTGTTTTCCTGATGGTTTTGCGCGAGGGCGCCGAACTGATCCTGATTCTTCGTGCCGTGGAACTCTCCATCGCGGGCCTTCAGGTCTGGATCGGCACGGGAATCGGAATCGCCATGGCCGTCGCCGTCGGCCTCTTTTTCTTCCAAGGGACGCTTAAGATTCCTCTTGGCCGCTTTTTCGCTGCCACCAGCACGATCTTGATGGTCGTCGCATTTCAACTTGCCCTGACGGGCTTGCATGAATTGAGCGAGGCCACATGGCTTCCATCGAGCAAGCAGGAAATGGCGACGATCGGTCCCATCGTCCGCAACGAATATTTCTTCTTCGTGGTCATCCTGGGCGTCGCTGCCATTGTGGTGTTGCGCGAATGGTTCGCGCTTCACGGAAGTGAGGCTGGTGGAAAGAATGGTGGCGCCAGCGGCGGCGCGGCGCTCGATGCGCCCGCTAACCCCGCTGAAAAGCGCCTCCGAGAGCACGAGTATCGCCGTCGTCGGGGATGGAGTTTCGCGGCGGCCTTTCTGTGCCTTGCCGTCATACTCTCCCTCACGGCTGAATTTGTTTACACGCGCGCGTCAGCCGCCCCCCCTGAAGCGGAGCATGTCGCGGCAGTTGGAAAAATTGTTCGCCTCCCGCTGGCGGAAATGAGCGGCGTCTCCGTGCATTTCTATTCCGTGGACGCGCAGGGAACCGCCTTTCGCTTTTTCGTGATGCGTAAGCCCAACGGAGACTATGTTACGGCGCTCGACGCTTGCCAAATCTGCGGCCGGATAGGTTATCGTCAGGAAGGCTCCGTGCTGATTTGCCGTAACTGCGGCGCGCCTGTGAACGCCGCCGAAATTGGCATGCCCGGAGGCTGCAATCCCATCGCCTTCAAGTCGCACGTCGAAGGAACGAACATCGTCGTCGACCTTTCGGCAATCACGGACGCGGCGTCTGAGATTCAGAAGTAGAGACATCAAGCCAACATGTTCATTCGCCTGCTAAGAGAATCGTTCACACGCAACCCGCGCCGGAAAGTACTCACCGGAATTGCGCTCGTTCTCGGCATGGCTGTTGCCACGGCTACGTTCACCGTCGCGGTGGATGTTGGCGATCAACTGGCGCGCGAGTTTCGCAGCCTCGGCGCGAACCTGCTGGTCACGCCGCAAGCCGACACTCTGCCCGTCGAGATCGGCGGCGTTGACTATCGCCCAGTCGACCAGGGCGCGTATCTTTCCACTTCGGCTCTGCCCAAGCTCAAGACGATTTTCTGGCGCCACAATATTCTCGGTTTTACGCCCTTTCTCGATATCCCCGTACAAGCCGGCATCAACCAGTCGGCTGAGAAGACTACAAGATTCCAGACCACACTCATCGGCACCTGGTACAAGCACTCCGTGCCAATTGAAGACGGCAGCATTTTCGTGACGGGCGCTAGTTTCACCCATCCATGGTGGAAGATTCGCGGCCAATGGTTCGCCGACGATTCGAAAGATTGCGTGGCGGGCGCATCAGTGGCACAAAAATATGGAATTGCCATTGGGGACAAGCTAAGTCTCAGCGTCGGCCCCCGCGAATCTCTCGCGGCCGTCACTGGCATCGTCACCACGGGCGATTCGCAGGACGCCGCCGTGCTCTGCCCACTTTCCGTGGCCCAGGATCTCGGCGGCAAGCCCGGCGAATTTCGCCAGCTCTTTGTTAGCGCCCTCACCAAGCCCGCTGATGCCTTCTCGCAGCAAGATCCCAACAAGATGACGCCCACGGAATTCGACCGCTGGTATTGTTCGCCGTACATCACTTCGATCGGCCGCCAGATTCAAGAAGTCCTCCCGGGCACTCACGTTGAGGCCATCCGCCGTGTTGCAGAGACCGAAGGCCGCGTACTCTCGCGCGTCAGTCTTCTTCTCTGGATTGTTACTATCGCCGCGCTTATTGCCGCCGCTCTTGCCGTCGGCGCCACTTCGGCCACCACGGCCATGGAGCGTCGCGCCGAAATTGGTCTGATGAAAGCCCTGGGCGCAACCAATTTTCTGGTTGGCGGTTTGTTTCTCTGCGAACAACTGCTCCTGGCAATTGCCGGAGGCTGCTTGGGTTTTCTGCTCGGCGCGGGCCTCGCGCGCGAGTTGGGCGAAACAGTCTTCGGCGTCGCGACTTTGCCGCGCCTGATCGTCCTGCCGATAATTCTTGCCGCCGCCGCTGCCGTCGCGTTGCTTGGAAGCTGGATTCCGCTTTATCGCGCCGCGCATGTCTCACCCGCGCCCATTCTGAGGGGGCAGTAGTGTTCAAGCGTTTGCTCTTCCATTTGCTTCGCGGAAACCGCGTGCGGCTCGTTGTGGCGCTGCTCGCGCTCATCAGCGGCGGCGCGGTTGTGTCCGCGCTGTTGAATCTCGATTTGGATATCAACCACAAGCTCACGCAGGAATTTCGCTCCCTTGGCGCGAATGTTGTCATCTCCGCGCCGGAAAACTCATCCGCAACTCCCGGCGTGCCCCCGCTTATGGATGAGTCAGTCGTGGAAAATATTGAGAAGAATATTGAGCAAAATATCGACCATCAATCCCCGGTTTCCGGCATGGTTGCATCCCCGGATTTGTATCTCGTCGCGCGCGCTGGCTCCAGGAATGGACAGAATGTTGTTGTCACTGGGACGTGGCTCGACCGCGTCTCGCAAATGGAACCGTGGTGGAAAATTGCCGGAACGGGAAGTGTTTCGCGAACCGATCTTTCTCAATGTCTCATCGGACGCAACGTAAGCAGCAGTCTCGGTCTTTCGGCGGGCGGCAATATCGCGTTGTCGTATCAAGGCCGCAGCGTAAGTCTCACCGTTGCAGGAGTCGCGGACGCGGGCGGCTCGGAAGACAATCAGATTTTCGTCAACCTCCCCGTTGCGCAAGGACTTGCTGGCCTCGAGGGCAAGATCGAGTTAATCCAATTGAGCATTCCCGGCTCGGCGGCTCAAATTCGCAGCGTTGCGGATAAGCTCCAGGCCGCCTTTCCCGCTCTCGAAGTGAAACCGATCCAGCAAATCACGGAAGCCGAAGGGAAGCTTCTCCAGCGAATCCGTTTTCTAATCTTTTCTATGGGATTGCTCATTCTTGTCCTCACCGCGTTATGCGTGCTCGCCACCATGGCTGCGCTCGCGATGGAGCGCCGCCGAGACGTCGGCCTAATGAAAGCTCTCGGCGGCTCGATTCAAAAAGTCGTGCGACTCTTTCTTGCTGAGGTCGGCGTCCTCGGAACCGTGGGCGGAATCTTCGGATATGCGCTCGGCATGGCTCTTTCCGTTTGGATGGGCCATCGTGTTTTCGGCACAAGCATTTCCCCGCGATGGGAAGTGTTGCCTGCCACCGTCGTCCTGATGCTTTGCGTCGCGCTCGCGGGAGCTCTGCCTCTGCGCTTGCTCGGCAATGTTCGCCCGGCGGTAATTTTAAGAGGAGAATGATCAGTGGCGCTCGTCGAAGTCACCGACCTGAGAAAAACTTTCGACGACGTCTGCGCGCTCAATGGTGTCTCCTTCAGCGTCGAATCCGGCGAATGGATCGCCATCATGGGGCCTTCGGGTTCCGGTAAGACTACGCTCATCAATATTCTTGGTGGCCTCGATACACCCACGGACGGCCGCGCCATCGTCGACGGTGTCGACGTGGGCCGCCTCGACGAAGCGGGCCTCACGCGCTTTCGTTCTGAGAAAATCGGCTTTGTCTTTCAGCAGTTTCATCTTGTCCCGTATCTCACCGCGGTTGAAAACGTCATGCTCGCACAGTATTTTCACAGCACCACGGACGAACACGAAGCCGCGGAAGCCCTCCGCCGCGTCGGTTTGGGCGAACGACTCACTCATCTTCCTTCGCAACTCTCCGGCGGCGAACAGCAGCGCGTCGCCGTCGCCCGCGCGCTCATCAATCATCCCAAGCTCATTCTTGCCGACGAACCCACGGGCAATCTCGACGAAGCCAACGAAGAAACCGTGATTCGCCTTCTGCGTGATCTCCACAGCGAAGGTCACACAATCCTGATGGTCACGCACGATCCCTCTATCGGCAGCCTCGCGGACCGCCGCATCGAGCTCGCGCATGGCCGCCTTGCGCAAATCACCGTCTACTCGTCCGAAGACGAAGCGCGCATCGATCACGTGCTTGAGGAATTGTGGCTCTGCGCCGAAATCGGCAAGCGCGCGAAGCTCGCGCGTTTCCATTCCCTCGATGCGGATCCCGAACGCACCCTGCAACGCCTCTCTGTCGTGGGTTTAGTCGCAATGCACGATTCCGAAATTGAATTGACTGACCGCGGCCAGCGTCGCGCTCGCGATGTCGTTCGTCGTCGGCGTCTCGCCGAGCGCCTCTTCACAGACACGTTTTCCATCGCCAACGCGGAGGCCGATTCGCAAGCCTGCAAATTCGAGCACATTATCAGTCCGGAACTCGACGAGCGCATTTGCAGCTTCCTCGGCCATCCTGTGACATGCCCGCATGGCAATCCCATTCCTCCCGGCCCCTGCTGCCCGGCAAACGAAAAAGGCAAATGAGCCCACCAGCTTCGAAAAGTAGCGATTTGCTCGGTGCAACCCTGACGCATCGCCGTTGCGAATGAAAATCTATATATGCCCATTCCACTCGACATCCGCAAGAAACCCATCGACGTGAAAGTTCACGTCTCCACCGGCGCCGGCATAGACATCACCTGGTCCGACGCGCATACCAGCCATTACGACTTTGCTTACCTCCGCGAGCATTGCCCCTGCGCCACTTGCAGAGAGTCAGACGACAAGAAATCCAGCCCTACCCTAAAAATCTCCGGTAGTTCAGCCGCGCTGCCGCTATTCAAGCCTAAAGTCACCGCGCGCGCCGCGGCAGCGGTGGGAAATTACGCCATTCAAATTGAATTTACCGATGGTCACGCCACGGGGATTTACAGCTTCAGCCATTTCCGCGAGATCTGTCCGTGCGAGTCTTGCGTCCGCGAATTGTCCGGCGAAAAGTCTGGCTAACGCGAGGTCACATTAGATTTCGTGCCCCAGTGACAATCTCGCAATTTCCAGTCTATGCACCGCCTTTCTTTTTTGCCTGGTTGGCCGTATAGTCGTTCTCCGCATCTATCCCGTCCATGGCATCCAAGCCCACACCGCCCGGTCAACTCAAGAGTTCTGCGCGCCCCGCGGTCAACGTCCTCGTTGCCACCACGGCGATGCTCAGCTTCATCTCCTTCTGGCGTGCCGGCGCGATCGTTCTCAATGATTTAGCTTCCTCGGCTTACTACGCGGGCGGTGAAGCGGAACTGTTCATCGGTAAATCCGCGCCGTGGTTCATCTTGGGTGTAATGCTGCTGGCCTACGCCGTTTCGCTGATTTACGTCGAGAGTTGCAGCATGTTCGTTCGCGGCGGCGTTTATCGCGTGGTCAAAGAGGCGATGGGCGGAGGGCTTGCGAAACTCTCCGTCTCTGCCTTGATGTTCGACTACGTTCTTACCGGCCCAATCAGTGGCGTGGCGGCCGGGCAGTACGTCGCAGGTTTGGTTAACGAGCTTCTACGCTACGGCCACTTCCACGTGTCGCTTTCCGTAAACGCCACGGCGGCAACGATCGCCATTCTTGTGACCGTTTATTTCTGGTGGCAGAACATCAAGGGCATTCCCGAGTCGAGCGAGAAGGCGCTGCGCATCATGCAAGTGACCACCGTGATGGTGGTCATTCTGATTGCCTGGTGCATTTATACCGTGGTCGTTCGCGGCGCTCATTGGCCGCCCGCGCCTTTGCCGCAGAACATGCTTCTCGACCAGCATTCGCTCGGATGGCTAAACAAATTCCATTGGGCGCACACGCTCACGCTCGTCGTGATCTTTGTTGGCCTTGGCCATTCTGTTTTGGCGATGAGCGGCGAAGAGACGTTGGCGCAGGTCTATCGCGAAATCGAACATCCTAAGCTGGCAAACCTCAAAAAGACCGCCCTTATCGTCGTGGCGTACAGCCTGGCTTTCACGGCCTTCGTTTCCATTTTTGCCGTCATGATCATCCCTGACCGCATCCGGCCGCAGTTCTTTGAAAACCTCATCGGCGGCCTGTCGATGCATCTGCAGGGCCCCTTCGCCCTGCGCCTGACGTTTCACGTTTTTGTGGTTGTCGTCGGTATGCTTATTCTTTCCGGCGCGGTGAATACTGCCATCGTTGGTTCGAACGGCGTCTTGAGCCGCATTTCCGAGGACGGCGTGCTAACCGATTGGTTCCGCCATCCTCACCGCCGATACGGAACCACACACCGAATCATTACTAGCGTGGCAGTCCTCCAGATCATCACAATTTTGGTCAGCCGTGGCGACGTAAACTTCCTCGGCAACCTTTACGCCTTTGGCGTGATTTGGAGTTTCGCGATGAAGGGCTTCGGGGTTCTCGTCCTTCGCTATACGCATCCCCAGGACCGCGAATATCGCGTTCCACTTAACTTCACAATCGCGGGCACGGAAATTCCTGTGGGCCTTGGCCTCATCACCCTTGTTCTGCTGCTCATTGCCCTCGTAAATCTGTTCACCAAGCCCGATGCCACAATTGCCGGCGTGGTCTTTTCCGCATTGTTGTTTGTGGCATTTACGCTCTCGGAGAGAAGAGTTCTAAAACAGCACGGGATGACACGCTCCACGGAACTCGATCAATTCAATCTCTCAGAGGAGGCGGATATCACTCCCGCGAGCGTTGGTGTTCGCCCGGGAAATATTCTCGTTCCCGTCAGCAACTACTATGCGCTCTATCATCTGCATTCTGTTCTTGAACGATTGAGAACAAACGAGCAGGATATCGTTGTTCTCCACATCCGCCTGTTGCGTCGCGCTGCATCTGGCGAATATGACCTGAACCCCGAACAGCTTTTCAGTACCATCGAGCAACTCCTCTTCACCAAAGTCTTAGCCATTGCCGAAAAGGAGGGGAAGCCCGTCCGCCTCGCCGTGGCTGCCGCGAATGACTTGTGGGATGGCATTTTGCGTTCCGCCGCGAATCTGCAGTCGGCATCCATCGTCGTCGGGGGATCGTCGAAGATGCCGCTGGCCGAGCAGGCACGCGAGGTCGGCCTTGCCTGGGAGCGTATGCCCGAACCGCGTCCTCGCGTGGCCCTCGAAATCGTGACCGCGGGCGGGCAGCAAAGGGTTTTCTACCTCGGCCCGCACTCGCCGCACCTGACGCCAAAGGAAATCGACTTACTGCACGATATTTGGCTTCGATTGAGCGATGAATTAAAGGGCGAGGAGATCCATCATCATGACATCATTCATTTCGCGCTGACGGAACTCGAACGCGAAATCGCCGAGGGCCAGGGTGAAGAAGTTCTCGCCCGCCTTCGCCAGCACTTGCAAGAAATCAAAGACCGTCGTTCCGCTGCGACTTAGCCGGTGCACTCTTCAAGTTTTTCCGTCACCCGCAAAGAACTTTGCTACCCAAGTTTCTCCTTGATGTTAAAATGCCTTTCCTTTATTTGCGCGCGGTGTTTACGCGTGCAGTGTTTGCGCGAAAATGCTTGCGTCCCAAAGCGTTCTGACACAATCGAATGTCTGAGGAGTTTCAAGTGCACAAAGTTGTCATCATCGGGAGTGGCTGTGCGGGCTTGACAGCCGCGATTTACGCCGCGCGCGCCAATCTGAAGCCCCTGGTCATCGACGGCCACGAGCCCGGCGGGCAGCTTACGCTCACCACTATGGTCGAAAATTTCCCCGGCTTCCCGGATGGAATTCTCGGTCCGGAGCTTGTCGAATTCATGCGCAAGCAGGCGCAACGCTTCGGGGCCGAGTTTCGCTCCGGCGCAGTCTCATCGGTTGCTCTTAAGCAGCACCCGTTCAAAATCGAAGCCGGTCACGAAACATTTGAGGCTGAAACGCTCATCGTTGCTGCCGGCGCTTCCGCTCGTCTTCTCGGGATCGATTCCGAAAAGCAGTTGATCGGACACGGTGTTTCCACGTGCGCCACGTGCGACGGTTATTTTTTCCGTGACAAGGATATTGCCGTGGTAGGTGGCGGGGACACCGCCATGGAGGAAGCCACGCACCTGACGCGCTTCGCTAAAAAAGTCACCATCCTCCATCGGCGCAACGATTTTCGCGCTTCCAAAATCATGCTCGATCGCGCCAAGGCCAACGACAAAATCAAATTCCTCACTCCCGTCGTCGTCGAGGAGGTTCTCGATCCCGTCAAGCACGACGTCGAAGCGGTCAAACTTCGCAATGTTGACAACAACGAAACGTCGATCCTCCCGATTTCCGGCCTTTTTATCGGCATCGGCCACGAGCCCAACACGAAAATTTTCCGCGGGCAGCTCAACATGGACGAAGCCGGCTACCTCAAGACTCATAATGGGAGCCGCACCAATATCGAGGGCGTTTTCGCCGCCGGCGACGTCCAGGATAAGACCTATCGTCAAGCCGTCACTGCTGCAGGTTCAGGTTGCATGGCCGCCATGGACGCGGAGAAATTCCTGGACGCCCATGCGCACTGATTTCGTCCGCCGCCTCCACCATGCCTAAATCTCACTGTCCTCCCCAAATCTCGTTCTTAAGAACGTGCAGTCGGAGCCGCTGCTGATGCTGCGCTCGATCCTGCTCGAACTGTCGCGCAGTCCGCGCATGGCTCATTTCGTCATGCACAATGGTACCAGCCGTCGCATGGCTCGCCGCTTCGTTCCGGGCGAAGCGCTCGATGACGCCGTTGCCGCTGTCCGCGAACTCAATGCGCGCGGCCGCCCCTGCAGCCTCGATTGCCTCGGCGAAAGCGTCACAAGCGAAACCGAAGCGCGCCGCGCAGCCGAAACGTATCTCGGAATATTTGATCGTATCGCAGCCGAACATCTCGATTGCAACGTCTCGCTCAAACTCACCCAGCTCGGCCTCGATATCAGCGAACCCCTCTGTGAGGACCTTTTCGCACAAATCGTCGCCCATGCCGCGGCACAAAAGAATTTCGTGCGCATCGACATGGAAAGTTCCGCCTACACGCAACGCACGATCGACATTTGCAAACGCGTGCGAGCAAAAAACAATGCCTGTGGCACCGTGCTGCAGTCTTATCTGTATCGCACGGAGCAGGACGCGAAGGACCTGATCGCTGCAGGCTGCCGCCTCCGTCTGGTGAAAGGGGCTTACAAAGAACCGCCCGAAGTCGCGTTTCCGAAAAAGGCGGACGTCGACGCAAACTACGTGAAAGTGATGAAATTGTTGCTTCCCAGCGGGATTTATCACGGCATCGCAACGCACGATCCCCAGATGCTCGAGGCCACCAAGAAGTTCGCCGCCGAACGGGGAATTCGCAACGACCAGTATGAATTTCAGATGCTCTACGGAATTCGTACGGATTTGCAGGATCAGCTGATTCGTGAAGGCTATCGCTTGCGAGTTTACGTTCCTTATGGCTCCGACTGGTTCCCGTACTTCATGCGTCGCCTGGCCGAGCGTCCCGCCAACCTGAAGTTCTTCCTCTCCAATTTATTTCGCAAATGAGGATTCACTGACTATCTGAACGCGTTGTGCGATCTATTTCTTCCGACATACGGTCACGCCATCGCGCAGTGGAATTAGCACAGGAAACAATTCCTTCGAGGAATAAACAGCCTTATTGAATTCTTGTACTCCGCGCGTGTCTGCGTCCCTTCCGCGCCGCGTCACGCGTCCCGACCATAGCGTGTTGTCCGTCAGCAGCAGGCCGCCGGATTTCAATCGCGGCAGTGCTTTTCGCAGAGCGGTGGGATACTGATGCTTATCCACGTCAATGAAGATCAAATCAAACTTGCCTTTTGTCTTGTCGATCACCGCCAGCGCGTCCCCGGTCATAACGGTGATTCGCTTTTCCACGCCCGCCCGTTCGAAGAATTCTTTCGCGCGTCGCGCATTCGAAGGTTCGCCATCCGTATAATAAATTTCCGCGCCGGGCCCTGCCGCTCGGGCCAGCCATATCGTCGAGTACCCGATCGCCGAACCCATCTCGAAAATTCGCTTTGCGCCGGAGATTTGCGCCAGCAAATAAATCATCCGGCCCACTGCGGGCCCAATAATTGGAATATCGCGCTGTCTCCCCAGCCGCTCCATGTCTGCGAGCACGGCGTCGCGAGCCGGCAGCATATCGTAAATATACTTCTCAACATTCGCTTCCGTGATCTTGCCGGCCATCAATCCGCCTTTCTGTGACGCAAGTAAAAGTCGCCCACCTTACCCGATGCTTTCACCTGGCTTCAACGCATGAATCTCAAGCCCAGGAATATCCTTCGTCAGTTCCTTGAGTTTTTCCGGCGTGCCAGTAAGCACTGGAAACGTTCCATAATGCATCGGCACCACGTGCTTTACATTCAGCAATCGAATTGCCATCGCCGCTTCGCGCGGGCCCATCGTGTAGTAGTCGCCGATCGGCAACATCGCTATTTCGGGTTCGTACAATTCGGCGATCAATTTCATGTCACCAAAAATCGCCGTATCCCCCGCGTGATAAATCCGCAACCCTCCCGGCAGTCGCAAGATATATCCGCATGGCTCGCCCCCGTAAATCATCTTCTTCCCGTCCTCAATTCCGTTGGAATGCAGTGCATTCACCATCGTCACTTCGATTTCGCCGGCTTTAATTGTCCCGCCTTTGCCCATTCCTGTCGTGTTCTTGACGCCTTTCGAGGCCAGCCACAAGCTCGTCTCGTAAATTGAGATCATCTGCGGTTTGAACTTCTTCGCGATTTTCACCGCATCGCCGATGTGGTCGCCGTGCCCGTGCGTAATCAGCACCGTATCCACGCGCGTCAGTTTCTTGGCCGCCTTCGGGCACATTGGATTCCCATCGACCCACGGGTCGACCACAATCACTTTCCCGCTCGGCGTCGTGATTTTAAACGTAGCATGCCCGAGCCAAGTCAGTCGGTTTCCGTGAGTGTTCAACACGATCGCCTCCACATGTTCGCCTCCAAGAGTTGAGGTATGAATGAAGTCTTTACTTGCCAGGCGTTCCAGATTTCGGCGCGAACGGATTTGCAGTCAAACTTTGAATCTCCTTTTCGAATTCCGCGCGCGGCCGCGTTCCAAAAAATTGCGCATCAAGTTCTCCATTCGGCTTATAGAAAATTGTCGAGGGAATCGCTCCGTTCCACGCCGGATCAACCCCGTGATTGAATGCGTCAACATCAATTCCCGGTTTCTGCCGGTAATTTGGAAAATCGGGCCGGTACATCGCGAGAAAGTGGCCTACGACGTTCAAATCCGCGTCCGCGTCGTAACTCACGCCAAGAAAAACCACTCCCTGTGGCTCATATTTCTTCGCCAGCCCCACCAGCATCGGATATTCCGCTCTGCATGGCTCGCACCACGTCGCCCAGAAATTTACCACCAAAGGCTTGCCTTTATATTTCGCCACCAGTTTCTGATAGCCCGCCAAATCGATCAACGGAAGCTCGCCATTTTGCTTTGAAACGGAGCTTGTCGCGCCGGTTTTCGATGTCGCGGGTCTTGCTTTCTGTGCAGGTTGTCGGGCAGGCCGACCCAGACGTGACGCGGCGAATGTAGATCCAAAACAAATATATCCCGCGCAAAAAATCACCGCCGCTGAACAAGCTTTTCGTTTAAGTCGTGTTTTTCGATTCGCTGTCATGAGCTTCATTCTATCCGTGCGCCTCGCTCGCTTCAATGTGCTGTTTTGCTCATAAAAGGCATCGTCCGTCGTCGAAGTATTCTAGCCCCTAAACTCTACCCACCACGGCCGAAGATTGCTATAATGGAGGCCCACCCTTCATTCGGCCATGATCTGACAATCGGCCCCGGTCCTGCCAGAAGCCATAAAATGCTTATCGCGCCCAACACGAGTCATACCGAAACATCACAAGGAGAATTGTAGTCATGCGAAAAATTCTGGCTGTCACGCTCTCGCTTTCCCTGCTGTACATCCCGCTGTCCGCATACGCAGCCAGTCCAGTCAACGTGAATGTTCCGAAGGCTGTCGCTTTATGGCAGGACCAACAGAATCAGCAGGATCAACAAGACCAGCAGGATCAGGGTGAATACGTGCCATATTCTCCCGATCAGCTCGACAATCTGCTGGCTTCCATCGCTCTGTACCCCGATCCGTTGCTCGCGCAGGTTTTGCCCGCTGCAACTTTCGTCGACCAAATTGACGACGCGGACCGCTGGGTGCGTGCCAATGGACAAGAGGACATTGACGATCAACCGTGGGATGTCAGCGTCAAGGCCGTCGCGCACTATCCCGAAGTCCTCGACATGATGGACGAGAAACTCGATTGGACCACCGCCGTCGGGCAGGCCTATGTCAATCAATCGACCGATGTGATGGAATCCGTCCAGCGCTTGCGCTCCTTGGCCTATTCACAGGGCAATCTGGTCAGCAATTCGCAGTGGCAGATTGTCGATCAGGACGACGTCATTCAGATTTGGCCTGCGAGTCCCCAATACATTTACGTGCCCACATACGATCCAACTATCGTCTACGCCCGCCGCGCCTATTTTGGCGGCGCTTTCGGAGTGGGGATTGCTTTTGGCGCAGGTTTTGCGATCGGCGCATGGCTCGATCGTGACACCGACTGGCGCAATCATCGCGTCTACTACACAGGATGGCGGGGTGATAACGACTGGCAACGGCGCTCGCGTCCCTACATTCAGCAAAACAACGTCTACATCAATAATCGCGTTACGAATATCACCATCAACCGCACAGTCGTCAATCGCACAGTAAACGTCAACAACGTCAACAACTATACGAGCGTTCATCGTGACGTCAATTTCAACAACACCGCGCGCAACAGAAACGTTCCTTCCCAAAACAATCGCGGCAACCAGAACAACGGGAATGCTCGCAACCAGAACCGGCAAACTTTTCAGAACAATCAAAACAATCGGCCGAACACCAGTCCGGGCAATCAGGCTCCGCCAGTCGATAATCGCGTAATCAATCGCAATATCGATACCAGCAATCCTCGGCTTAACCAGTTCCGCGGGCGCCAGACTCCACAGCAACAGGCGGTTCCGCAGCAGGCACCGCCCCGCGAGGTTCGAGTGCCGGAGCAGCAGCAACCACAGCAGCAACAGCAACAGCGAAATCGGCAGACACAACAGGCCACGCCACCGCAGCCCGCTCGTACATTTCAGCAGCCCGCCCGGGCCGCGTC
>DATNDO010000137.1:0-2068 GCA_035606955.1 Candidatus Angelobacter sp. | reverse complement strand
CTCAAAGGCAAGGGAGAAAGCACACCTTCGCAGACAGCGTGGGGACTTATCGGATTGCTGGCAACAGAGAGTCCAGACGATCCCGCGGTGCAACGCGCGGTGACGTGGCTCGTAGAACGTCAGAACGATGATGGTTCGTGGGATGAGGACGCGTTTACGGGAACGGGATTTCCGCGCGTCTTCTATTTGAAGTATCACTTGTACCGAAATTCGTTTCCACTTTATGCGCTCGCGCGCTATCGCAATTTGACGAAGACGCATCCAATCAAAGGGCAGACGTTGCAGTTCAATCCGAGCGAATTCAAACACCGAAATGGACAACGGGGGTAAATGATGAGGTTTCCGCTGAGCTTGACCGCCAATCTGACGAAGTATCTGGCCGGGAAGGCGATCCGCCGCGAAGAAAAATTTCCGCTGGTGATGATGCTCGAGCCTCTGCACGCGTGCAACTTGACCTGCACCGGTTGCGGACGCATCCGCGAATACAAATCCACGATCAATGAAATGTTGACTGTCGAGCAATGCCTGGCGGCGCTGGATGATTGCGGCGCACCGATTGTTTCCATCTGTGGTGGCGAGCCCATGATTTATCCAGAGATTGGGCGGCTGGTGAAGGAAATCCTGGCGCGAAAGCGGAATATTTATTTGTGCACAAACGGAATGTTCATACGCAAGCGTTTGCAGGAATTCAAGCCGACGTCGCGATTCTTTTTCAACGTTCACCTCGATGGACTGGAGAAGACGCACGATCTATGCGTCGAGCGCGATGGCGTGTTCCGCGAGGCGATTGCGGGAATCAAGGCGGCCAAGGCTGCTGGATTCCTAGTGTGCTCGAACACGACGGTCTATAAAGAGACGGACATCGAGGAAATTGCCGAGCTGTTTGCCTACCTGCGAACGCTGGGAGTTGACGGCAACATGCTGTCGCCGGCGTATTCCTATGCTTCGGTGCAGACCAAAGACATTTTCATGTCGCGGCAGGACGTGAACGAAAAATTCCAACGCGCGAGCAGCCTGCTCGAGCAATTCAATGTAATCACGTCACCGATTTACATGGAATTCCTGCGCGGCGAACGCGATCTGATGTGCACGGCCTGGGGCAATCCGACGTACAACCCGCGCGGATGGAAAGGCCCGTGTTACTTGATGACGGACCAGCACCATGAGACGTTCAGCGATCTGATCAACAACACGCCGTGGGAAAAGTACGGCTATGGACGCGATCCGCGCTGCGAAAATTGCATGGTGCAGTCGGGCTACGAAGCTTCCGCCGTTCTGGGCGGCAATCACAAGTTCGGGGACACGTGGAAGATGTTGCAGTGGCAGGTCTCCGGTCGCATGGGCGGGCGTAGAGGCGGGAATGCAAAGTCAAATGGCGGGTCGAAACTGAACGGAAACGGAAACGGCCGCAAGACGAATCAGCCTTCCGCGGCGGTGACTATGGGGAATACGCATGGCCGAGAGAAGGAAGAAGCTTTCCGAATATTATGACGACGTTAGTCTCCGGCGCGACCGGTTTCGTCGGCTCGCATGTTGCCCGTCGACTGGCCGCTTCGGGCGAATCGGTGAGGGCGCTGGCGCGGCCGGGAAGTCGACGGCAGGCACTTGAAGGAGTTGCCGTCGAATGGGTCGAAGGCGATTTGCGCGATGAGTCTTCGCTAGATCGCGCGCTTGCCGGCGTGAATCGCGTTTATCACGTGGCTGCGGACTATCGTCTGTGGGCGCGCCATCCGCAGGAAATCTACGACAGCAACGTAACCGGAACGAAGAATCTGCTCGCGGCCGCGCTGCGTGCGCGAGTGCAGCGGTTCGTGTATACAAGCACTGTGGCGACGATTGCCGTTCCTCGCGAAAACGCGTTGCCGGACGAAACGAATCGGGCCTCCGTGGATGAAATGATTGGAAACTACAAGCGCTCAAAACTGCTGGCGGAGCAAGAAGCTTTGCGCGCGGCGCACGAAGGCTTGCCCGTGGTGATCGTGAATCCGACTACGCCGGTCGGGCCGGGCGATTGGAAGCCGACGCCGACAGGCCTTATCATTCTGGATTTTCTGCTGGGACGCATGCC
>DATNDO010000100.1:0-34547 GCA_035606955.1 Candidatus Angelobacter sp. | reverse complement strand
GAAAGTTTTTCCGTGCGCGCGATGAAATTGCCAGCGGCATTGTTGACGAGCGTGTCGACACGTTGAAATTCCTTTTCCGCGGCGGCGATAGCGTTTTCGACTGCCGCGAAATCGCGCACGTCGCAGGAAGCATACGCTGCGCGAGCTTTTTTCGTGCGAATTTCTTCACAGGTTTTTGCGAGAGGCTCTTCGCGCCGGCCAATCAGAAATAAATTCGCGCCCAATTCAGCGAAGCACAGCGCCATTGAACGGCCAAGGCCTGTACCGCCGCCCGTGATCAAAACTGTTCTGCTCTTGAGCAAATCCGTTTGAAACATTGCAAATCTCCCCTGGCAGCGGCGATTGGCAGAGCTTATCCTGTTTTGCTAGGCAGGCAGACGAAAAGATTTCTGACTCATGATGCAGGAATGGACGCATCATAATCCCGGCGTTCTCGCGCCAAGGACAGCGGGACCATCGACATCATTGAACGCAGCATCGGAGGAAGGAGATCACATCCGTGAGAAATTTCATTCTTGGCATTGTGGTAGCCATGATAATCGGTTTTGTGGGAGTGTTTTGCTATTTCGACTTAGGGTTTGCCCCCGTGGCGACGGCAGACAAGCCAATGCCGATGGAGACGTATTTCGCGAAGAAGGCCCTCCACGCGCGAGTTAACAAGGAAGCACCGAAGCGCGACGTTTCGGCATTCACGACGGCCGATCTGATGACCGGCGCGAAAGTGTATCAAGCGAATTGCGCGTTCTGCCACGGATTGCCGAACCGCACAAAATCGGCGGCCGCTGCAGGGATGTTTCCCCCTCCGCCGCAACTGTTTTCTCCTCACGGTATGGTGGCAGACGATCCTGCGGGCGTGACCTACTGGAAGGTGAAGAACGGAATCCGGCTGACGGGCATGCCGGGATTTCATGAGCCGCTTTCCGAGCAGCAACTCTGGGATGTGACCGCACTGCTCGCGAGAGCCGATAAGCTGCCACCCGAAGTGACGAGCGCGCTCGCTCCGGTTCCCGGCGATCCACCGGATCCTCCTGCTGCGGGCCCGCCTGCTGCCGGTCCGGCCGTGACTGCGCCGGAATGGAAAGACGCGCGACAAATTTCTCCCGTGGAACTGGCGAAGAAAATTTCGGGGCCGGCGGCAGGACGGCCGGTTGTGCTGCAAATTGGGTTCAGTGTTCTCTATCAGGGTGCGCATATTCCCGGTGCGATTTTTGCAGGGTCGGCTTCAACGCCAGAAGGAATCGCGCGGCTCAGGGCGGGGGCGGCGCGGATCGCACGGGACAAGGAAGTGGTGATTTACTGCGGTTGTTGCCCGTGGGAAAAATGCCCCAACGTTCATCCCGCGTATGAGGAGTTGCGCAAGATGGGATTTTCAAAACTGGTGGTGTTGCTGATCCCGCAGGATTTCGCACACGATTGGATTGGCGCTGGCTTGCCTGTGGAACGCAGGAATTAAGCCTTAGAAATCCACGTGGAGACGCAGGCCGGGAACAAGAACCGGACCGCGGTCTTGATTGTAGCCGGGATTGTTTACGTGCTGGAGGTCGAAGGAAACGAACGTGCCGCGCCAGACGTGCGCGGTGTAGTAAGTTTCAAAGATTTTTTCGCGCCCGTAATTTAACGCTCCATCGCCCAGAAGAAAACCGATGCCTCCCAGCGCAAGATAGCGCGCGTGGTCTCCCGAAATGGCATTGAGCGAAAATGCCGCACCAACGCGATCGTTTTTGCGCCGCCAAGCTTCGCCGATGTAGTCCCCGCCAAGTTCGAGAGTACGATCCACTTCCGTATACGCAAATGATTCGTTGCGGCCGTCATTCCAACCCCAGCGGCCGAACGCGCGGAATTGATCCGTTAAGTTCTGTTCGAAATTCAAATCGAAGCCGTATTTGTGGCGTCCTTGGCGGCGCGTGGCAACGATATCGGGCTGCGACTTCTTGCCTGCGAGAAATTCGTCAATCGCTTCACGATAATTGCCCATGTTCGCGTGATTCAAATACCCGACGAGGCGAATCACACCATCGCGATGATGGAGGAAGCCGCCGCGATAATCCGTTTCGAAATTTTCCGAACGTGCGCGGGCGAGGTCAGCGTCAAGTTGAATTCCATTGGCGACTTTGGGCATGAGCGCTTCCGCGAAACGCACGGACCAACGGCCGTCGTCGTACTCGACCATCGCGCCGTCGGTATAACCGCGCGTATTCGCGGCATAATCGTACGCGCCGCTGTTGTCGACGGTCCAATTGAGGAATTGGAGATGGGAATCGCTGCCGGGGCCGTTCGTGTCGAAGAAATCAGGAATGGTGAATTTGCCCACCCAGAATTCCAGGCGGCGTTTGGGGAGCGAAGTTGCGAGGTTAAGCCAATTCCGTTCCGTTGTAACCCGCTCAGATGACAGAGGAACAATCTGACGGAGCAACGCGCGGGCCAGATAGGGTGCGTGGGAGAGCGGAATACCCGCCGCGGTACGCACGACGTCGAGATTCGCGTAGCCCGCGAGGCCAAGAGCATTGCCGATGCCGCCGCCGGTGGAATCCTCGATATCAGCGAAAACCTCGGTTGTGTCCGTGATCTCGTAACCTGTGTACAGCGTGAAAACGCGGGAAGTTGCGCTCTGCGCCGGAGCGGAAAGGCTGTTCGGGCCGCTGTATTTCGACGGGAATGAGGGATGCCACTGGAGGACGACGTTCCCCTGACCGGAAATCCACCACCGAGTGGAGTCGGAATGAGGGAACATCGTCACCGTTGCTGAATCTGCCGCTGGAGCTGATTCCTGAGTGGATGAATTTAGCGCAGAGGCCTGCGGCGGCTGGACGGAGGGAGCCGGCGATTGCGAGTATGACGGCGACGCCGTCAAGGCAATCACCGCGAGAAAGATCAAGCCGAGTTTGCACCTGATGAACATCGGATCTGAAATAGATTAAGCGCCACTCCCATATTTTCGAAAGGTAACTCGCACAGTTGGCGCAAAACAAAGGGCGAGGCCACCTTGCGGTGTGCCTCGCCCGGGCTGGCCTATGTTGCGTTACGGATGGTTGCTGTCGATCTAAAACTCCAGCTTCAACGCGAGCTGAATCTGGCGCGAGGAGCCGAAGTCGCCGGTCGGGAAACGCGTGCTGTTGATCAACCCAAAGGTGGACGTTCCGAAAACCAGATTGGGATTTCCGAAGTTCGGATGGTTGAAAATGTCGAATACTTCGGCGCGGAACTCCGTGTTGAACCGCTCCGTGATCTTGGTGTTTTTGATCAGGGAGAAGTCCGTGTTCACGAAGGTCGGGCCTATAACCGTGTTCCGGCCGAGATTACCGAAGTGGAAGACGCCTCCGGTCGAAGGTGATGAAAGGACCGAAGGATTGGCGATCCAGTTGGCCGGATTACCCGTGGTTTGAATGGCCGCTGATGCATCAGGACGGAGCGTGCGATTCCCAGTAGCTGTTGTGTTGTTGAACACGATTGTGAGTGGGTTTCCGGACTGCGCCTGCGAGATGAGACCCAACTCCCATCCAGAAACAAGATGATTGCCCTTGAACGGCAAATCGTAGATTGCGTTGATAACGAACCTGTGGCGCGCGTCGAAATCCGACGGCCCATAGTTCAACCGAGGGTTGGTGCTGTCTTCGAGAGTTACTCCCTGTGAGCTGAGCGAGTTGTAGTCAAGCGATTTTGAGTACGTGTATGAAGCATTGAACTGCAGGCCCGTGGCGAAACGTTTGTTCGCCGTGACCCACAAGGCGTTGTAGTTCGAGTTCCCGCTGCTGTCGATTTCCGTGATATTGCCAAGCCCTGCTCCTGGCCGGATAGGGCTGGACGCGGAAAGCGCAGCGAATGGAACCGTAGCCGTACCAATCGCCGGCTGGTTCAAGTTACGTGCAAGCCGCAAGTGTGTGCCCTTCGATCCTACGTAGCCAACCTGAAAGCCCAACGACGTGGAGACTTGGTGTTGAATGGTTAAGTTGTATGACTGAACATAAGGATCATCGAAGCCCGCGAAGATTGTGCTGGGAGAAAGTCCCGCAGGTCCCGCTGTGGCTTGGGCATTGCTCAAACCAATGGTTCCGTTGAACGTGAGCGGATCGCCGAAAGGCGGGTTTGAAGCCTGCGGAGCTACGATACCCGACACGGGCTGATCGGCTAAGATTGCGTAACCAGCACGGACAGAGGTTTTGCCATCGCCCCAGGGGTCCCACGCGATGCCGACGCGCGGCTGGATGTTCTTCTTATTGGCACGATACGGCTCGCTCAAACCGTTGGTGCCGACCTGAACCAATGAAACCGTGGAAGGGATAAATTCCACGAATCGGTTGTCTGCATCGGTGATGACGTTGTTGTAGTCGTAGCGCAAGCCGAGTTCGAGGGTGATATTGGAGCGAACCTTGTAGCTGTCCTCGAAGTAAAGACCAAAGGCAGGTTCGAGAATCTTGCTGGCGCCGTTGCTGAGGTTGATACTGAAACGATTGTTCGTCGTTGTTCCGCCGGTCGGCGCGCCCGCGCACGGCGACGAAGGAACGCCTCCTGTGAACGTGACAACGCCATCCGCCATGAAATTGCAGATGTTGCCGTATGTGAAGGTGCCCGCATCCAGAGCGAAATTGTTGTTATAAAACCTGCGGATTTCGCCGCCGAACACAAACGAATGATTGCCGCGGAGGTAACGCACGGTGTCGCTGCCAACGACTGTAGTGTCACCGCGGCCTTGCGGAAATCCTCCCGGGCCGCCGATGTTGAAGAGGCCCGTGACGCTGATTTGCGGAATGCCGATTGGTGCGGTTACGCCATCGTTAATATTGAAACTCGTGGGATTGAGAAGCTGGTTCGGTGTAAACGTGATGTGGATGCGGTTGTAACCGACGCGAGCTTCGTTGGTGAGACTTGGACTGAAAACGTGGTCCTCTTCCAATGTCATGATCTGACGGCGGGACGCGCGAGTGTCACCCCAGCCGGGTAGGTTATTGCCCTGCAGAGTTGGTTCCTGGCGGAGGTCCTGCTGCAAGGCGTAATAACCGTGCAAATGGTCATTGTCAGTCAGCGCGAAATCCAGGTCGCCCGTTCCCTGATCGATATTCACCGGTGCGACGGCAGAACCGTTAAATCCGTTGAACGAACCGGGAACACCCGCAGTGCCCGTTCCTTGAGCGTTTTCAGTGGGGAAGAGGGCCGCGATCTTCTGGATCGTCGAATTGCTAGTAGCGGCGATCTGAGTCTGCTGGTCCGGGCTGAGCGTGAAGGAACTCAGCGAGAGCCCTTGCCGCTGCCGAAGACCTTCATAACTGGCGAAAAAGAAGGCTTTGTTTCGCTTGATTGGTCCGCCCGCTGCCGCGCCGAAATTGTTGCGGATAAATGGAGACATGGCCACTGGTTTTGGATTGAAAAAGTTTCGTGCATCGAAAAAATTGTTCCGCACAAAATCGAAGACTTCCCCATGGAAGTCGTTCGAGCCGGAACGTGTGAGGATGTTAGCGATTGCTCCGGAGTTGCGCCCGTATTCCGCAGGAAATGTGGAATTGTCGATTTTGAATTCCGAAACAGTGTTGATGGAGGGCTGGAAAGTAATCTGGTTCTGGACTTCGTCGCTGAGATTGATGCCATTAATCATCCAGTTTGTGGTGTCTTCGCGCTGTCCTGCCGTATTGATTGCGAAGGATCCTTGTCCGCGCAGTGGTGCGGTGAGGAATCCATTCTGCGGAGGGGTGACGGTACCCGGAATCAATAGGCCCAGATCGACGAAATGGCGGCCGTTCAGAGGAATCTGCTGAACGGTGCGCTGATTAATGACTTGACCGACTGTGGCGTCGCTAGTATCGACCAGCGGCTCGCCGCCGGTGACGGTGACTTCCTGGCTGACCTGGCCCACCTGCAATTGCGTGTTTTCCGTTGTGGTAGTTGCGACGCTGAGCGTCAGGTCCTTAATAACGGCTGTCTGGAATCCGGATGCGGTAATCTCGACTCGATAAACGCCGGGGAGAAGGCCGGAGACCAGGTAAGCCCCGGATTCATCGGTTTGCGTGGTGCGGTCGACTCCTGTGTTTTGATTGTGCACGACGACTTTCGCGCCCGGTACGGCAGCGTTGGAAGTGTCCGTGACAGCGCCTTGAAGAGTCGCGGTCGATTGCGCTCGCGCGACAGTGTTCAGCGCGAAGAGAAATACAACGACTGTTGCTAAGCGAATTGTAAAGGCGAGGAAGGAAGTCTTCCGTCCGCCTGCTTTCTGCTTCTGCATGATTCCTCCTTGGGTTCGATTACCTAATTAATAGAAATTTGCTTGTATTACCGTCCGGTTCGTACTTCACACCCTGGGGAAGTGCGAAACCGACAAAGGCGCGCCAAGCCACGCGCCGGACTCACTGAGTCTGGGTATTAGCAACCCGCAATCCACAAACACCATCATATTGAACATTCTGAAAGCTTTGAAAGAGAAGAAGATAGAGCCATTTGCTGGCCGTGTTCTCTAGGTAGATTATTGAAGAAATATGAACTATGGAAGGCAAATATGTAATTCGGGAACGAAAATCGCGAATCCGCCTGACGATGCCACCGCCACGGGTCGTCGCGCAACCCGAACTCTGAGAAATGACCAGACATCCCGATTGCTCGATGGTGTCATCTCTAGTAGTCTTTCTGATTGCGGAGACGTCCGGAGACACTACTGACGCACCGCCAAGGACAACGCTGTAGAGGTCTGAGAGGAAGAAGAATTGACTCGAAGGAATAAGATTTCTGCGGGGATTTTGGTGGGAGCGCTGATTTCGCTGGCATCTTGCGGCGGAGTTATCAATCTGCCTGTGCCTGTTGTCAGTTCTCTATCGCCTGCCAGTGTGCCAGAAAACTCGGTCACATTTACACTATCAGTGATCGGTTCTGGGTTTGCGCCAAGCTCTACGATTACGTTCAATAACTCGCCGCGTCAGACGATTTTTCTAACTCCTTCCCAACTAACGACGATAGTGAATCCTGGCGACGTGTCCACGCCGGGAACCATTCTTGTCGGAGTGACAACGCCAGCACCTGGCGGGGGAACCTCGCAAACGGTCGATCTGAATGTGACGGCAACCGCTTCTCCGGTCCCTTCGATTTTGTCGATTACACCGACCAGTATTCCTGCGTCCGGGGGGGTCACGACGATAACAATCAATGGATCGAACTTCGTCCCCACGTCGGTGGTTACGGTGAATGGCGCTAACCGGCAAACTAATTACACGAGCGGCGCCATACTTACGGTCGGCCTTCAGTCGTCCGATATCGCGACGGCGGGTACGCTGCGGATCGCTGTTTTGAATCCTCCTGCTTCGGGAATCACGCCGCCGGGAGGTGGTGTGTCAAACATAATTTTGCTGAACATAGTGAATCCTAACCCCGTGATTAGCGCTGTCTCTCCACCTGTGGTCGTAGCGGGAACCACGACGACTGCGGCGATCCGGATTACCGGAAGCGGTTTCGATTCAGCGAGCCAAGTGCTTGTAAACGGCAGCGGCAGACCCACGACATTCGGAGGTTCAACGACGCTTGATGCGCAGCTCGCAAGCGGGGATCTGGCGGCAGCAGGTACGTATCCGGTGCAAGTAGTGAATCCAACGCCAGGAGGGGGAACCTCGGGGAGCCTGTTTTTCTCCATTGTACCGTCTTTGACAGGGGCGGGACTACCCGAGCTGGCGGACGTAGCTGCGGACGGCGCACAGGCAAATGATGGAGCCGACAATCCTTCTACTTCCGGGCCTGCGATGGATGCGACGGGGCGTTTTGTCGCATTTGTCTCGTCCTCGACGAATTTGCTGGAGACGACAACAATTAATCCGCCTCCGAATCCGCTTACGAATGGCGAGCCAAACATATTTCTCCGCGATACGTGCCTGGGAATGACGACCGGGTGCTCGCCGAAAGAGATTCTGGTCAATGTTGGGCCTACAGGAATCTTGGCCAACGGGGCAAGTTCGCAGCCAGCGGTGGCGTCGTCGGCCGCGAAGATCGTGGCGTTCAGCTCGCTGGCGACGGACCTAGTTTCGGGATTCAATTTTGACGGGACAACCCCGCAAGTCTTTGCAGCGAATCCCTGCGCGGGCGTTGCCGCTGGATGCACGACGACAATGATTTTGGTTTCGGTCGGTTCTGACGGTGTTACGCCTGCCTCCGGCCCGGCGGGCCAAGCGTCCGTGAATCCGGATGGCCGGTTTGTGGCGTTTACATCGACGGCTACAAATCTGGTTGCGGGCGCGACAACAGGATCCTCGGAAGTCTATTTGCGGGACACTTGCTTATCTGCCGGACCCACTTGCAAACCGACGACGGTGCTCGTTTCGGTAGCGGCGGATGGAGTGACACCCGCGGACGGCTCGAGTGCGCAACCCGTCGTTGAATCCAACAAGAATGGACAATTCGTGGCGTTTACCTCTACCGCGACGAACCTTGTGACGGGCTCGGTCGGAGCGTCGGAAATTTACCGGGCTGGCTACTGCATCGGAATTACGAAGAATTGCACGGCCTCTGCGGCGCAGTTGATTTCGACGCCGGATGGAACGGCGTTTGCGGATGGTTCGAGTGTGGAACCGACGATGACGCCGGATGGCCGGTTCGTGGCATTCGCGTCAAGCGCGTCAGATTTGGGAGCGACTTCGGGAGGCGTTGCCGAAATTTATTTGCGGGACACTTGCCAGGGTGTGCCGTCAGGGTGTACGCCAAAAACTACGATCGTCTCGTTAGCCGCTGATAATGCGACCCCAGCAAACGCGCTGAGCGAGCGTCCGAGCATTGCGGGCTCGGGGCAATTTGTGGCGTATGCATCCCAAGCTAGTAACTTGTCGGCGGCGACTCTGAATGGCCTCGAAAATATCTACGTCTATAACACGTGCATCAATGGGACCAGCGGTTGCAAGCCGAGCACAGTCTTAGTAAGCGTGTCGGCGACAAAGACGCCCGAAAACGAGGCGTCGCTGAATCCGGTCATCAGCGGTACAGGACATGTTGTTTCGTTTTATTCGGCGGCAAGCAACCTTGTGAACAATGACCTGAATGGATTTCCCGATATTTTCCTCGCGGCCACCACGTTCTAATTGCATGTCAGGCAAATTATTCGATCGTTCGCGATTCTAAACAGCGCGCGGACGATTCAATGGCTGTTTGGTGATTTTATTCCGTGAGAACCTTCGCGCTTCGCCAGAGCTTGTCTAGTCGCGTCGAGAGTGAATTCGAGTGACTCACGGGGAATGCTTTCGACATAGCTGCCGATCAGCCATCCGAGTCCTGCTGGAATGTCTCGCGTCAGTGAAATCGACTGGCACTCAACATAGGTCCCGCCATCCTTCTGCTGGAATCGCCAATAGGTGTTCATGCGCCAGAGATAACCATCGTCATGACCAACCGGAAGGTCGTGCTCGTCCGATTTACCCCAGCCGGCTACCTCGCGGATTTCCGTGCTGCGCGAGCGGCTCCATGCGTGCGATGAATCGATGATGACGTAGTGGACCTGATGTTGGGTGTCGAGCACGCACGTGAGCACTTTTTTTTCGTACAGGCGCAAGTACACGCGATAGTCATTCCCGTTATTCCAAAGAATTCTCGATGCGAGCACGCGCGGCCGATAATATTCAGACTGGTGGTTGTAGTCCTCGACGAGCGCGAGAGTTTGCGGCAACGTCGCGTCCGGTATGAAAATAGTTCCGATCCAATAGTGAACAAGACCATTGGGAACGTCGATCGGCTTTCCGTTCTCGAGCGTTTGCATTCTTTCAATCACAACGTCGCCCCCGCGCAGGTGAGCCAAAATCGCGGCGCGCTGTTCCGGCGGCAAGCGATCCACCCACAGGAAGGTCTGCCTGTCATTCAACGAGGCGTCAATTTTTGCTTCGGAAAGGACAACATAGTGGTCAAAGGCTGCGATTGTTTTCGGCCTTAACTCAGCGGCAGTGGCAGAATTCGCGACTGATAGCACGGCCGCGAGTGCGAGTGCAATATGAATATGAAGGATCCAAAACGAGGATGTTTTCGCTTTCATGTGTCATCCCGCGATGGCAGCGGCCGCGAATCGTGCGGTTGCATGTTCTTTGCTCTTAATCGATGCGATGAGACGGGTACAGACATGGTTGAATTAAGACGCAAGAAGCGGGCCAAAAGGGTGGCTATTCAAAGGGAGGGGTTGATCAAGATGCTGCAATCGGGGTGGGGGCGCGGAATAAGTCCCGCTGCCGGCGGGGGTCAAGATGGGGTAACGCCGGCGAGCGGGCTTCGATCGGGTTGGAATCGGCCCCGGTTCCATTTGGAACCGTCGTCCCCGCAGCACGTTCCAACCCGCACGGCCCATGCTACAAAGCTGTATAGAACGGAACAATGACTCCGGAGGCCTAGAGGCGTGGTACTTTGGCCGTAGTACCGCTATTGAAAAACAAGGCTTTAGGGCAGATTTTCGCTCTTCCCACTAGTACTTTGCGTCCAAAGAGCATCGTGACCTAATTCGAGCGTATCGGGGAGGTTTTTCGAGAACGCTTTGTGCGCTCGAGTTGAAGATTCACTACCGTCTCTTTCCTTGAATGCACCATCAGGTTGTGCTTCCACACAGAGGCCGCGGTCGCATCCGAAGCGCGAATGTCGTAAAGACCTGGCGGGACGAACTTGAATAAAAAATGGCCGTGCGAATCCGTGCGCGTCGCAAGGGGGAGAGAACCATCTGAGCGTTCGACCATGACTTGTACATTGACTGCCGGCTTGCCGTTGGGCGCGGAAATTGTGCCACCTATTTCGGTGGTATGGACGCGGGCAACGGCACAGGTAGCCAATAGCAGAAGAGAAGTTGCACAAAGGCACGCGATCTTGCACATGACTAAGCCTCCTCGGGTGGGCGATGCAACGATCTTACGCGTTTCGCGAACGCGCCGTCCGGAGAGATGAGCCCCAAGGCGCGTGTCAGGCAACTGGCCGGACGGACTGCTCGGCTGCACTCTGACCCAAACGCACTCTGAACGACCTACCAGTCATCAATACTTGTAGATTTTTCGGGCGCGTGCGTGCGGGGGCTGGTCGAGGCGTCCGTGATCGGGATTTGTGCCGCGCGCAAGAGCGAGAAAGTACGTCAACAATTGCAGAGGCACGAGGAAGACGAAAGGCGACAGCCATTCTTCCACGGCGGGAATCGCGAACCAGTCGATGGCTGATTCAAGGTCGGAATCGTCTGGTCGAGCTGCGGGAACATGAAACACGATGCGATGAGCTCCTGTTTCGCCTGCTGCACGGATGATCATACGCGTACGTTTGTCTGCAGGACCGCCGGCGAGGAGCGCGATGAGCGTAACGCGTTCATCAATTTCGGAGAACGGGCCGTGGCGGAGCTGCTCCGTTTGCTCGCCTTCGGCGGGCGCGAAACTCGTCTCTTTGATTTTCAGGGCGATCTCGCGTCCTACCGGCCAATTGGGCCCCGCGCCTATTAGAACAATCCGGCGGCGCTCGTCGATTTTTCCCGCCAGGTCTTTCATTCTTGCTTCAAGGCCGAGCGCCTGCTGCATCAAATCGGGAATGCCGTCGAACGGTTTTTTTGCGCCTGGATTTTTCTCGCCGCGAGCATCAGCGAAGGCGATGGAAAAGAGCGCGAGACGCGCTAGGGCCGAAGTAAGGCTTTTCGTATACGCGAAGGAAATCTCCTGCTCGCACGTGGGAATCAGAAAATCGGCGGAGCGCATGGCTTCGCCTTCGTTTTCGCCGGACATGCAAATCGTGAGTGCGCCGGCGCGTCGAGCAAATTCTAGGGCGTCGATTGTGCACTTCGTGATTCCCGTGTGCGAGAGGATGGTGACAGCGTCGCGCTCACCGAGGGCGGGCGGATAGAAGACGAATTCGAACGACTGTCCGATGCGAATATCGGCGCGACCGCCGGTAAGGTAGCGAAAGAAGTACTCTGCGATTTCGGCTGTGTAGAGTGAGCTGCCAATGCCGACGATCCAAAGACGGTCCTTTTCCGCGGCCGCACGCGCGGCCTGCGCAACGAGGTCATTGCGTTCGCTGATCATGCGCCGCACGAGACTTGGTTGTTGGTGAATCGCGTCGTAGAGATAAAAGGGATGCCCGGTGCGGGTTTCGGTCATTTTGTCCTTTTCGCTTTGATCGCCGTGCCTAGACAGATTGTTTGTTGGTTCGCGGGAATATTCTACTGGAACGCCAACTCCTTCGCGACGCCACTTTTGTGTTAGCTTCCCTTGCCGATGAGAGGAGATTTCCATAAATGAGAAGATTTAGAATCGCGCGCATAAGCGGTTTGCTGTTTGCTTGCGCCGTGGCGGCTCAGGCCCGGACGCTGCAAACTCCCGCAGCGAATTCCGCCGGTTGCGAGACAGTGGAGTTTCAAGCCGCGCACCTGGACGGCACGACGGTGAAATTCAATATCATCCTGCCGGGCGACTACAGCACAAGCGCCCGGCGGGTTCCGGTTCTTTATCTGCTGCACGGCTACGGCGGCCATTACTCGAACTGGTGCGAAAGGGCGCACATTGTTGCTTACGCGAAGTCGTATGAAGAAACCATCGTGATGCCGGAAGGGGAAAACGGCTGGTACGTCAACAACTACACGAATCCAAAAATGCAGTGGGAGAATTACATAATTGAGGATTTGATTCCTTACGTGGATGCACATTACCGGACCGTTGCTTCGCGTGAGGGGCGCGCTATCGCAGGTTTATCGATGGGCGGATACGGAGCGATGTTTTTGGGGTTGAAGCATCACGAAATGTTTGCGGCCGTGGCGAGTCTCAGCGGCGTTGTCGGAAGTGCCGATATGAAGCGTTGGGACAAGCCGCTAACGAAGAGCAAGCAAACGATAAAAGAAAATCCAGGCGTCAAGCGGACGATCTCAGATGATTTTGGGCCGGTAAAGAATCCCGCGCGCAAGGAAGAAGATCCGTTTCTACTGATTCGGACGCTCACGCCCGAGAATTGTCCGCAGCTTTATCTGGCGATTGGATGGGGCGACAGCCTACTCGCCGAAAATCGCGCATTCGTAGCATTGCTCGCGCAGCTTAAAATGCCATATCGATACGCCGAGGTACCCGGTAAGCACGAATGGCGCGTTTGGGACGAACAAATGCAACGCGTGCTTGCTCTGCAGGCGCCTGTGATCGGCGCGCAGACTCCGCCAAATTAATTTTCAAACAAACTTCGGACCGCTAATGACCGCAAACGGACGCTGGTGCACCCAGTTCCGCGACCGGGAGCGCCGCCAATTTGTATTTCTGCAGCAAGGTATTCAGCGCCGGAACATCGTCCATGTTGAACTTGCGCCACGCTTCGAAACTCTTTGTTATAGCCTGGCATGCTTCTGTTACCGACGCGCGAACTGATTCCGACGGCCGGCCGTCGCCCGTATCGGCGACATAAAGAATTTGAGTCAGTTCGGAATTCGCCCCGCCGAAACCTGGACTTGTAAATGTGCCATTTTGAATGGCCTCGAACTTCTTGTTGAACTCTTCGAGCACTTTGACATCGTCTTTAGCCTGAGCATTTGACTGGAAACTCTTCAACCGGTCGGCGAGCACGTGCTGCACCGGAGCGAGCGCGCCGAAAGCGTCATAACTAGCCGACATTCCGGCAGTGACCTGCCTGAGAAGGTCAAACTGCGCAACGTAATCATATTGCGAGATGTGCACGCGCGGGTCTCTTACAACGTGAAGGGTCTGGCGATATGTCTGTCCATTCGCGGTGAGACCCAATTCGTAGTCGCCCGGAACAACTTGGGGTCCGAGCGGCTGGAATCGCGGCGTCACACCGGGAACAGCGTCCTCTGTGCCATAGAATGGGACCGACTTTTCACTCTCGTTGAAAAGCGCATAGCTTAGATTCGCTGGATGCGGGTAGCGCAGATTCCAGACGAATCGATTCATTCCCACATTTTTTGGCAACGCCGTGGGAGGGCCGAACCAGTATTCCGGAACGTCTTCCGGCTTGAGCTTCGTGCGTGCGGGCTCCGCGCTTGAATACTTGCGGATCACGTTTCCTTGGGAATCCGAAATCGTAAGAGTGATGTCACCCTGCGGCGCGGATTTCAGATAGTAATCAATGAATGCGCCGTCGGGCGGATTTTGTCCGGCGGGGACCTCCGGAGGCAGCGGTGTATCCTGGTCGTTGTTCCAGCGCAAACGAATGGCAGTCTGCGGGCGATAGAGGAATGTATCGGCGCTTGCGGCTTGTACGCCTGCCTGTCGCAGCGGGGTGACATCGTCCAGTATCCACAGGGAGCGGCCGTAAGTTGCGATTGCCAGATCGTCGCCGTGAACGATCAAATCGCGGACGTCGCAAGTAGGCAAATTGAGTTGCAACGACTGCCAATGATCGCCATCGTCGAACGAAACAAAAACTCCGTTTTCGGTGCCCGCATACAGCAGGCCCTTGCGTTCCGTATCTTCGCGGATGACGCGAGCAATTCCATAATCCGGAAAACCGGTCGAGATCGGCTGCCACGTTTTTCCGTAATCATGCGTGCGATAGAAGAGCGCGTGCCAATCGTGAAACTTATCAACGGCGGCGTAGGCGGCTCCCGCATCAAAATGCGATGCGTCAATGATGGAGACCGAGCTGCGAGCATCGAGTCCCGGCATGGAGACGTTTTGCCATGTTGCGCCGCCATCACGCGTCAATTGAATTAAGCCGTCGCCTGTTCCTGCCCACATCACATTTGCAGAAACTGGCGAAAGCGAAAGCGCGGTGATCACCTGATTTCGCGGGCTTACCGGCGGCTCTTTTTCTTTGTTGTTCTCTTTGTCTGCCTCTTTGGGCCGCACGGTCAAATCGGGGCTCGCCTCGCTCCAATTCATTCCGCCGTCCGTGGTTTCTAGAACGTACTGAGAGCCGTAATAAAGCGTGTGCGGATCCCGCGGTGAAAATAGCAATGGAGCATTACTCGAAGAGCGATACTTGTTGCCGCGATCAAAGACAGCGACGATTTGATTGGTCCTGCGATCGAGACGGACAATAGTTCCCGGCGCGCCGTCGGAATAAACCAGGTAGGGATGGAGCGGGTCACCGACGATATAGCCGAATTCATATCCCGCGGAAGAAAAGACGTCGCGATCGCGAATACGTCCAAAGTCGCTGCGGCTGGGAATCGCAACAGTACCGCTATCCTGCTGCGAAGCGTAAATGACGTAGGGGAATTGATTGTCAGCGGACAAATGATAGAGCTGGCCCGTCGGCTGATTGTACCAGGTAGTCCAAGACTTGCCTGCATCGAGGCTGATTATGGCGCCTTGGTCGAGTCCAAGCAGCATGCGGGTACTGTTCGTGGGATCGATCCATAACACGTGATAATCGTCGCCATCGGGCGCGCCCTTGAAAGCCTCAAAATGTACGCCGCCGTCAGTCGAGCGGTACGTGCAGGTCTGCATAACGTAAACCACATCAGCATTCTTGGGGTCGACGAACACGCGGCTGAAATAACCGTTGCCGACGGCCCGCGGATCGTCTGTGATTTTGCGCCAGTTCGCGCCCGCATCATCGGAGCGATAGAGTCCTTCGCTGGTGATTGCGAAAACGCGGCGGCCATGGTCGCCGGGAGCGACGGCAACTCCAGTGCGTCCCCATTTCTCCGGAGACATGCCGTCGGCATCGAGCATTTTCCAGGTGGAACCTTCGTCCGTGGATTTGTAAATCCATGCGTCGGGGCCAGGAGCAGGTCTGCCCGTTGGAGGAAAGAAGAGGCGCGCCGCAGGTTTCCAAAGCGCCGCGTAAATGACGCGAGGATTACTCGGATCGGCGGTCATGTCGGCGATGCCCGTGGCGTCGTCTTTGTATAGGGTTTTCTTCCAACTCTTGCCGTCATCGGTGGATTTGTAAACACCGCGGTTTTCGCTGGGTGTGCCGTCTCCCATAGCGCCGACAACGATGATATTGGGATTGCGCGGGTCGACGAGAACGGAGTTAATGAAATGTGTATTCTCGAGGCCGATGTTCGTCCAAGTGGCGCCTGCATCAGTGGACTTGTAGACGCCGTTGCCTTGCGTTTGCTCGCCCGTGCCCACGTAAATGATATTCGTGTCGGAAGGCGCCAGGGTAACGGCGCCGATTGAGGCAACATGCGCAGCGTCAAAGATCGGATTCCATACTGTGCCCCCATCGGTCGTTTTCCAGACGCCGCCTCCGGGCGTTCCAATGTAATAGATTGCCGGATTGCCGGGTACGCCTGCGACAGCCGTGACGCGTCCGGCGCGATATGGGCCGATTTCGCGCCAGCGCATTGCGCTGTAAGAATCTGGATTGACTTGCTGAGCTGAAATTGTCTGTGGAAAAACCGAGACGAGGATCGCGAGCGTTGCTAGAGCGACGACAGTAGAGATAAAGACACGACGAAAATGGGACAAGGTCGGGTTACTCCCCTCTGAGATTAATTTCCGCCAGAACGCGGGAGTATATACCCGTGGTGCGAATTCACGAAACCGATGCAGGGCAAACCACTAGAAATCGGAGTTGCGGCAGACTAACGCTTGCGCGTCTCCGGCGTGTAATGCGTTTGAAGATACTTGATGATGCGAGTCTGTGCGTCGGTCGGAATTTGTGCGCCGTAGACTTTGCCCATCTTCGTTACTTCGGCTTCCCAAGCAGCAGCAGGAAGGGGCGGTTGCATGGTGATGTAGCTGGGAGTGTGGCACGTGTTGCAATACGCCGCTGTGTCCTGACGACCAACGCCGGAAGCCAACTGCGGCGCATAGAGCGGATATGCCGCCACGCTGTAGACGCCGTCGTTTTGCAGATGCGGAGGAGCGGGCTGCGCGACACTGCCGAGATTCGACGAGGTGTAATAACCAATCTGAAGATCCGCGTAGATAGCGCCGACAGCGAGGACGGACACTCCGGTCAGCAGTGCGAAAAGCGCACGTCGCTTTTTTCCGACGCCGATCATGCCGATTCTCCCACGGTTACTTCTTGGCGCTCGATTTTATTCCAGAGGTAGCCGCCCGGGTTCCAAACACCTTCGTCGGGCTGCACGCTCCCCTTTTCGTCGGTGGCGCGAACGGCCAGATCATATTTGCCGGGTTTTTCCGGCGTCCAGGCGCACTCCCAGGTACGAAACGCGTAAGGGCCGAGATCTTCGCCAAGCTTTGCTTCGCGCCAAACTCCACGCGCGGATTCCGAGAATTCCACTTTGACGACGCGGCCAAATCCGCTGAACGAAGTGCCGCGAACTGTAACGGGCAAGCCTGCAGGAATCTTCGTCGTGCCGTCCGGCGAAATGATAAAGGAGCGCACAGGCATACGCGCGATAGGAACCATTTTCACTTTGCCGGCCTTGACGTCGGCGGGCGTGGTGTCGCCGCGGGGCGTGTCTGGAACTTGATAGGCGGGATTCATCCAGAAATTTTCGTCGGGTTTGTCCAGGAGGCGGACATCAGTCAGGCATTTCACCCAGTAAGTCGCAAAATATCCTGGCACGATCAGGCGAACGGGAAAACCGTTGAGCGTGGGCAACGGCGCGCCGTTCATTGAGTACGCGACAATGCTTTCGTCGAGAACGGGATTGCTGAGATCGAGAGATTTTTTGAATTCGTAAGAAGGCATTCCGTGCGGACCTTTGCCGCGCTCAAGGCCTTCCATCTGTACCTGAACCGAACCGCTTTTCACGCCAGCCATATCGAGAAGTTCGCGAAAATGCACGCCGGTCCAGCGCGCACAGCCCATCGCGCCATTTCCCCACTGGCCTCCTGGGACGCGAGGACCGAAACGGCTGCGGCTGTTACCGGAGCATTGATTAACCGCGGCGAGAGTAATCGGCTTGAATTTGTGCAACAGATCGGAAAAACTCAGCGCGAGCGGTTTGTTGACGTTGCCTTCGACGTGCAGCCGCCAGGACGAAAGATCCACTTCGTTTGGGATGCTTTCGAGGTGCCAGCGGACAAAAAATGCTTCATTGGGAGTGATGGCATTCAGGAAATAGTTTCGCGGCGTCTCGAGTTGCACAGGCCTGTCGGTTAAGAGAACCAGCGGCGCCTTTTGCGGGTACGTCGCCATCGGCCCAACCGAATTCCAATAAGGATTCGGACCTGGGCCAGTGAATGACGGCAGGCGTTTTGCAGTGGCGGGCAGTTGTTGCGCAAAAGCGTTCGCGCCGGCGAAATGGCTGAGAGCAAGAGTCCCGGCGCCAATGCCGAGGGTTTTTAGTAGCGAACGCCGAGTGTAAGCATTTGATTTGTGTTCCATGTGCGATTCGTTATGCGCCAACACTATCGGCGAGGAAATATCTTCGTGTCAAGAATGTTGTAGAAAAATCAAAGTCGGCCAAACTTTATGTTTGCTCAACAGTTGACACTCAAGAATGCGAATTGGTCAGTGGAAATCGTGAGAAGTGGTTTCAGCGCGTGTGATGCGCAGCGGCTCAATGCGTTCCACTTTCACGGAGATGACGTTGTCCTGATTTTGCAGGCGTCCTTCAATCAGCAGGAATTGGTGATGAATGACAACGGTATGATCCTGCTCGAAAAGTTGCGGCGTGATGATGGCGTTGGCGATACCGGTTTCATCTTCAAGGCTGAGGAAAACAAAACCTTTTGCTGTTCCGGGACGCTGCCGCGCAATCACGGCTCCAGCAAAGCGCACATGCGTTCCATGAGGAAGATGTTCAAGCTCAATAGCGGAGCGCATGCCTCGCCGTTTCAATTCGACGCGATGGTACGCGAGAGGATGAGGGCCCACGGTCATACCCGTGCCGCGAAAGTCGGCGATGAGTCTTTCTTCAATGGTCATGGGAGCAAGGGGCGAGTCGACGGCGGCTGGCCGCGCGATTGCAGACTGAGAAGTATCCGATTCGGCGCTTGATTGTTCTTGTGATTTTTTTGTTTCCGTATCGAGCGTTTCGAATAATGCTCCTGGTCGCCGCGCGGCGCGTTCGATCTGCCACAGAGCATCGCGACGATGGATGGTTTGGCGATTCTCACCATCAGCATTGCGCTTGCCTTCGATAAAATTCAAGGCGCCAATTTCCGCGAGGGCCGCAAGTTCAGATTTATGGATTGCGGGAATGCGGAGCTTCAAATCTTCAATCGAGACAAATGAGCGAACGGCCCGCTGGAGGGTAATTTCTTGGGCGATTTCGGCGCGTAAGCCTTTGACGAAGCGCAGGCCGAGCCGCAAAGCCAGACCTTGAGCGCCTTTCTCTTGAAATCTTTCCAGTGTGCACAGCCAGTCCGAACGGGTCGCGTCAATGGGCCGGATTTTCAAGCCGTGCCGCTGGGCGTCTTTGACGATCGTCGCGGGATGATAAAAACCCATTGGCTGATTGTTCAGCAGAGCAGCGGTGAAAGCGCCGAGGTAATGGCATTTCAGATAGGCGCTGGCGTAGGCGAGAAGCGCGAAACTCGCGGCATGCGATTCGGGGAATCCATACAGAGCGAACGAAGTGATGGACTGGACAATTTTCTGCTGAATTTCCGAAGCGATTCTATTTTTTTCCATGCCGCGGCGAAGTTTTATTTCGATGTCTTTCATGCGCGCCTCAGAACGTTTGAAACTGAAG
This sequence comes from Candidatus Angelobacter sp., assembly GCA_035606955.1. Taxonomy (GTDB): domain Bacteria; phylum Acidobacteriota; class Terriglobia; order Acidiferrales; family UBA7541; genus DAHUXN01. The sequence continues at coordinate 15,088 of DATNDO010000100.1, read as the reverse complement.
GCGCGGCGCAATTCCTCCGCTTCGCCTCCCGTAAGGCCAGCGGTGATCATGGCCATGCGCAGGAGTTGCTCTTGAAAGAGCGGCACGCCCAGAGTGCGCGCAAGAACGGGCTCGAGCGACGGGTGAAGGCATTCCACGGATTCGCGTCCCTGGCGTCGTTTCAAATAAGGATGAACCATTTTGCCGACGATCGGCCCGGGACGGATGATGGCGACTTGCACCACAATGTCGTAAAAACATTTGGGGCGCAGACGCGGCAGGCATGACATTTGCGCGCGGCTTTCGATTTGGAACATGCCGACGGTGTCCGCTTTTTGCAGGGCATCGTAAACAGCGGGATCGTTGGCGGGAAGACGGCCGAGATCGACTTCCTCGCCGTAATCTTCGCAAATCATTTTCAGCGAATCTTCAAGCACGGCCATCATGCCCAAGCCGAGCAGATCCACTTTCACAATGCCCATGTCGGCGCAATCTTCTTTGTCCCATTGCACGACGACGCGGCCGGGCATGGTCGCGGGCTCGAGCGGCACAACAGAATCGAGTTGGCCCTGGCAAACGACCATTCCTCCGGAATGTTGCCCCAAATGGCGCGGCAAATCCTGAACGGCGAGGCAAAGCTCGAGAAATTTGCGAATGCGCGGATGGCATGGATCAAGACCCGCATCGCGGAATTGGCGCGCAAGCGTATCGTTGTCGTCTTTATATTCCCAGGCGCCGACGAGACTCGCGACGCGGCTTAAAGTCTCTGGATCGAATGAGAGCGCCTTGCCAATCTCGCGCGCCGCGGAACGGCCGCGATAGGTGATGACGTTGGCCGTCATGGCCGCGCCCAATTTTCTGTAACGTTCGTAGACATATTGAATGGCGCGCTCGCGCTGGTCGCCGCTCGGCAGATCAAGGTCAATGTCCGGCCATTCGCCGCGCTCTTCGGAAAGAAACCGCTCAAAAAGAAGATCCATTCCAACCGGATCAACCGCGGTTATGCCGAGGGAATAGCAGACGGCGCTATTGGCCGCCGAACCGCGTCCCTGAACGAGAATATTTCGCGCACGGCAAAAACGCACAATGTCCCAGACGATCAGAAAATATCCAGCGAGGTCGAGTTTTTCGATCAATGCCAACTCGCGCTCGATTTGGAGGCGCGCACGTTCGTCGCCTGGGCCGTAGCGGTGAATCATTCCTTCATGCGCACGCAGTCGCAGAAAACTCATTTGCGATTCGCCCTGTGGCACGGGATATTTCGGGAACTGATAGCCCAAATCGTTCAAAGTGAATTTCAAGCGCGAAGAGAGGACTTCGGTATTGGCAATGGCTTCGGGAAGGTCTGCAAACAGCCGCGACATTTCCGGGGAGGATTTTAAATGGCGCTCGGAATTCCGCGCGAGGAGACGTCCAGCAGTGGCAAGCGTACGATGATGGCGAATGCATGTGAAGATGTCGAGCACTTCGCGCGACGGAGCCTGTGCGTGCGAGACGCCATTGGTCGCAAGCAAGGGCAAACGCAATTTGCGCGCAATCTCCACCGCGGCTTGATTGCGCGATTCTTCTTCACGGCAGAAATGCCGCTGCAATTCGACATAGACATTGTGGCGACCAAAAATGTCGCAGAGTCGCTGGACGCATTCCATTCCGCGCGTGATTCCTCCATGGACGAGCGCATGCGCCAGCGGTCCTTCTTCGCCGCCCGTAAGACAGATAAGGCCAACGGATTTTTCCGCAACTTCCTCGGCAGAGACCGAACCTTCTCCTTTGCGTGCGCGCAATTTCATGTGAGTGATAAGGCGGCAAAAATTCTGGTAGCCTGCGCGCGATTCGACGAGTAATGGATAGCGCCAGCCGTCAGCGGATGTGACTTCCGCGCCGATGTGAGCTCGTAACGAGATTTTTTTCGCAGCGAGATGAAAGCGCGGCACACCGTAAACGCCGTCGCGGTCAAGCAACGCCATGGCTGGAATTTCAAGCTTCGCGCACACGCCCGCCAATTCTTCGGGTAAAGAAGCGCCTTCCAGAAAACTGAATGCGGAGCGTGCATGTAGCTCGATGTAGGTCATGGCTCAGGTCAGTCGTAAATTCCCCGCATAAACCAATTGCCGCGAAGCGCGTCGTAATAAATACGATAGAGGCCGCGCTGCGGGCACGTAGAGCCGCGTTCCAGGTGGATCGCCGGCGAAAAACGAAAATGAATTTCAAGATCCCATTCGTCGTGCTGCCATGGATCTTCTTGCCACCAATCTCCAGAAGTGCGCCACGGGCCGGAAGCTGCAACTACTTCTCCGCGCATGCCGCGAAATGAAATGCGTGCCGGATGCCCTTCACGCAATTCAACTTTCAGGGGCAGCGAAGGCCTGAAGGCTCGAAACCCCGTAGCCGGTTTGCTGGATTTGCGATTTTTCAGTAACTCATCGCGCGAAGGAGCGAACCGATTCATGCGAAATTCTCCCGGTCGGTGCGTGTCTATCAATTCGGGCGAGCCGATATGGGAATCGCCAACCAGATTTGTGAGGCGCGCAATGGTCAGCTCCAATTTTTCCGGATCAGGAGAACTGGGAAGAAACAGGCCGCCCTGAGCGACACGCTGGCGCGCAGGATCAGCCGCGAGATTAATTTTTATGATAGATGCCCGCGGAGGATTGACTTGCAATTGCAGGCGAAGCAATCGCAGAAGCATTTTGGAATCGCGCATGGGCACGGGTAAGTCCAAAACTTTTTCGTAAACACCGAGCGTAGACACGCCAGAAGATTTTTCGTCCAAGAATTGTGAATTATTTTCTGGAGAGCGTTCTAAATCGAATCGCAAACGAATGGCGCCGGCGGCGAGTGAACGCGCTGTCAGCCGCGCGCACAATTGATCAAGTAAGCGGCCAAGCAGAAATGCCAAAGGCTCGAGTTCCGCAACGGCATAATCGAGAGGCATTTCTTCTTCAAAACCAGTAGACGGTTCGATGAGTACGAGCGAACGTTGGCTCGCGCCACGCGCCAATTCATGCAGCCGAACCCCTTCCTGGCCCAGACGCTCCGAAAGCTGCAAGAGCGGCAATGCAGCCAACTCCGCGCAAGTGCGCGCGCCCCAGCGCTCGAGGGTCTCGAGAACTTCCAGGGATGGCAAAAGCGCGCCGATAGGCATGCAGCCCAAGCGCTGCGCTTCCTCGCCTTGAGGAATTATCGTGACACCCGGAAAACCGCGGGCGGCGTGGATGGCTGCTTCGAGATTGGACGAGATAGCAATGTTGACGAGCAGACCGAGGACAGCCGCGCGCCGCACCAATTCGTTCGCGATATTTTTGTCAGAGTGAAATAAGGAAGCGAGCCCGGCAAGGTCGAGGACGATTGTGTCCAGAGCCGTATCTTCCACGCGCGGGGAAACGGACCAGCCAAGATCGAGCAAAGCGGCATGAGTGGATTTTTCCTGCGTTCGCGAGCGGCTGCGGATTTCAATGCCGCTGAACTGCGTAGCTTGCGATTTCGTCATGCTCAACTGAATTCCCGCGCGTGCGGCAGCTTCGCTCATGGCCACAACTTTTTCGAGGGGAGGAGTTCCGTCGACAAGCACAGTCACGCAATCGCGAATCGCAGCCTCGGCACGCACAACGGATTGCACGAGGAAATTGGGGACGTAGATGGAAGCGAATGCCATTTGCGAATTGGATAGCTGCGGTGACAGCGACAGCGTAAATCCTCATCCTTGTTTTTTCGGCCCCTTCGATTTTGATTCGAGCAGCAAATTACCGGGATCGTTCCAGATTGTTTTTGTTCCGAATATTCCCGTATCGCCACCGATGCTTGCTGAAGCGATTCTGCGGTGAAAACCCGCCGCGGCTACCTGCTGAACGCGCGAACGCAGCACCTCAGCGCGAACATCGACTCCATCGAGCAGCCAAGCAGAGGGATGTACGAAAGAATCCGCTGTGGGCGATTCCATCGTGGTCGACCAGCGCACTGCCTCGGAGCCAAGCCGCAGAACCAGGGAAGCGCACGTTTTGGCATTTGGTTCCTGGTCGAGAACAACAAAAATTGTTTGTGTATCCTCGACGCTGCGTCGAAAACGAAACCAAGCATTGAGCGGAACGTGACGCACGGTTTCCGGAGGAATGTCGCTCAAATCCAGAGCGATCAAGCCAAAACCGCGTCCCTGCAAAAGTAAATCGGTTGCGCGCAGCGCCTGATCGATGTTGCGGCAGCGAACCCAAAGCAATTGCTTCAGCTCCACGCCGGCCGCCTGAGCGGAATGAGGATCGAAATTATCGCTGCCATCGACCAGGACGCACGCTTCGGCATGAGCCGTTCGCGAAGCTAAAGCGGAAAGAAGAAAACTCGTGCGGCCGGAACAGGGAGGACCGAAAATTTCCGTGAAGCCGCCGCGAGGCAAGCCGCCAGCTAAATAATCGATTTCCTGAATGCCGATGGAAGCCGTTTCAGCGAATTTGCGTTCGCGATAGTCAAAAGGCGCGGAGGCGCGCCCGCGAAGATCGTATTCGATTTTGGCGCGAAGGGCGGCGAGGTTCTGGGCCATGACGGAATCCTGAGGCGAGGAGGGGAAAAGTAATTTACTTTCGCTTTTTCTTCGCCTATGTGAGATTATGAGCAAGGAGAGAGGCACTGTCAATGATGGAGTTTGTTGTATGAGTAAGGAATTGCTTCATCGCGGACCTGAAAAAAAGTTTCACGAGCGATTTTGTAACGCGCTTTTGCTTTTGAACGAAAAATTCAGGACAATAGAGGCGTTCCCAATATATATAAGGAATCGCTTCTCCAGGTCGTGCCGTGAGCTCATCAGTTGTGAATCTTCCGCCGTCCCCTGCGCTTGAATGGGCGCACCCGCTCGTTCGCGAGTGGTTCGAGAGCAAATTTGGCACGCCTACGGAACCGCAAGAGCAGGGCTGGCCGCACATCCTCGCGCAAAAAGACACTTTGATTTGCGCGCCTACAGGGTCGGGAAAAACGCTCGCCGCCTTTCTCGCCTGTATTGACCGCCTGGTGCGCAAGGCGGTTGCAGGCAATCTTCAGGATGAAACGGAAGTCTTATACGTCTCGCCATTGAAAGCGCTGGGCAACGACATACAAAAAAACCTGGAAACTCCGCTGGGCGAGATTTTGCAGCTTGCCGGCCAGCGCGGGTTTCTGATGCCGGAGATTCGCGCGGCCGTGCGCACAGGCGACACGTTGATGCACGAACGGCGCGCGATGCAGAAGCGGCCGCCTCACATTCTGGTGACCACGCCGGAATCTCTTTACATTTTGCTGACGGCCGCGAAGAGCCGCGAGCTGCTGCGCACAGTGAGAACGGTGATCGTTGACGAAATCCACGCGGTCGCTGACGACAAGCGCGGCGCGCATCTTGCGCTCTCGCTCGAGCGGCTCGACGCGCTTACATCGGCGCGGCCTTCGCGCATCGGACTTTCCGCCACGCAGCAGCCAATCGAATTGGTTGCGCAGTTCCTCGCCGGAAACGGACGGCCCACGCCGACGATCGTGCAAATCGCGCAACGGCGCGAATTCGATCTGGCTGTCGAAGTTCCCGCAAGCGAGCTTGGGCCGGTGGCGTCGAACGAAATGTGGGAGGAGATTTACGGCCGTATTGCGGAATTGGTGCAGCAGCACCGATCAACGCTGATCTTCGTGAACACGCGACGGCTGGCGGAACGCGTGGCGCACAATCTGGCAAGGCTGCTCGGCGAAGACGCGGTCGCGTCGCATCACGGCAGCCTGTCGCGGCAGCGAAGGCTCGCGGTGGAAGGCAAGCTGAAGGCTGGCGAGATTCGCGCGCTGGTTGCTACGGCGTCGCTGGAATTGGGAATCGACATCGGAACAGTGGATTTGGTTTGCCAGATCGGTTCGCCGCGAGCGATTGGCACGGGTTTGCAACGAATCGGACGCGCGGGCCACTGGCGTGGAGCGATTCCCAAGGGCCGGCTATTTGCGACGACGCGCGATGAATTGCTGGAATGCGCTGCGCTCGCGCATTCCATAAGGCTCGGCTTGCTCGACCGCATCATGATTCCGGCATGCCCGCTGGACGTCCTGGCACAGCAAATTGTGGCCGAGTGCGCGGCGCAGGAATGGCAGGAAGACGATTTGTTCACCCTCGTGACCCGCGCATATCCCTACCGCAACCTCTCGCGAAAAGAATTTGACGAAATCATCGCGATGCTTGCGGACGGGATCGCATCACGTCGCGGCCGGTACAGCGCGTATCTGCACCGCGACGGAGTGAATCACCGGCTCCGCGCGCGTCGTGGAGGCCGGCTGGCGGCCATCACCAGCGGCGGGGCGATTCCCGATAATGCCCTCTACACAGTGATTGCGGAGCCGGAGCACGTGACCATCGGCACGGTCGACGAAGATTTCGCGGTGGAGAGTTTGCGCGGCGACATCATTCTCCTCGGCAATACCTCGTGGCAGATCCGGCGAGTGCAGGCAGGATCGGTGTTGGTGGAAGATGCTAAGGGCGCGCCGCCCAACGTTCCTTTCTGGCGTGGCGAAGCGCCTTCGCGTACCACCGAGCTTTCTGAGCAAGTCGCCGAAGTTCGAGAGAAAATTAATTCGCTGACTGAAAATGTTTCCCCGAAAACCGTGCGCGGAGATGCGTCGCAAGCTAGTGCGACAATCGGCTGGCTGACGCGGGAGTGCGGGCTGGACCGCTCGGGCGCGGAACAGGCGGTGACATATATCGTCGAGGGCCGGGCCGTGTTGCGCGCCGTGCCGACGCAGCAAACCGTTATCGCAGAGCGCTTCTTCGATGAAAGCGGCGGCATGCAGCTCGTCATTCACGCCCCATTTGGCGGGCGCATCAACAAAGCATGGGGGCTGGCGCTGCGGAAACGTTTCTGCCGTTCGTTTAATTTCGAATTGCAGGCTGCGGCTACCGACAATGGCCTGAATATTTCGCTGAGTGAACAGCACAGCTTTCCTCTCGCCGACGTTTTTCATTTTCTGCAATCAGCCACCGTGGAGCATTTGCTCTCGCAAGCCGTGCTCACTTCGCCGATCTTCACCACGCGCTGGCGCTGGACAGCCGGGCGCGCGCTGGCGCTGTTGCGGTTTCAGGGAGGCAAGAAAGTGCCGCCGCAAATCCAGCGCATGCGCTCGGATGATTTGCTGGCGGGCGTATTTCCGCAAGCGCTGGCGTGCCAGGAGAATATTTCGGGCGAGATCGAGATTCCCGATCATCCATTGGTGCGCGAAACGATGAAAGACGCGCTAACCGAGGCGATGGATGTCGATGGGCTCAAGAACGTATTGGACGCGATGTCTTCCGGACAAATCCGCTGTATTGCGGTCGATACGCCCGTGCCGTCGCAATTTTCGCACGAGATTCTGAACGCGAATCCGTACGCATTCCTCGATGATGCGCCGCTCGAGGAACGCCGGGCGCGCGCTGTCGAAATGCGGCGAATGTTGCCCGAAGCGGTTCTCTCGGAAATTGGCCGCCTGGACCCCGCCGCCATAGCGGAAGTGCGCGAAGAGGCGTGGCCGGATGTGCGCGATGCGGACGAGCTTCATGATGTACTGCTGACACTAACCGCCCTGCCGGAATCGTCGAAAAGCATCTCCGCGCTCGGTGAAATGCTCGACAAAACGATTCCTGAATGGAAGGATTATTTTACCGCTTTGCGAGGGGACCGCCGAGTTGCCTCCGCGCGTGTCGGTGGCAGGGTTTATTGGGCAGCGGCGGAAAAGGCACAAACAGTCTCGGTGCTTTTTCCCAGTGCGTCTTTCGATGCGGCCCTCCCCGATTTTAAAAATGACGGGTGTACGGAAGCGCTTTCGCGTGAAGAATTGCTGGCCGGTTGCGTCACGGGCTGGATGACGCACAGCGGTCCCGTGACGGCGCAGATCCTCAGCGACGTGCTCGGAATCGCGAGCCAAGAAATTGACCAGACCCTCCTGCGCCTGGAAGCCAGCGGCTCGGTCTTACGGGGACAGTTCACGGGCACTTCGGGCAGCGAAACCGAGTGGTGTGACCGTAGGCTCCTCGCGCGCATTCATCGGCTGACGCTCGGCGCGTTGCGCAAAGAAATCCAACCGGTGACTGCAGCGCAATTTATGCGCTGGCTGTTGCGCTGGCAGCACGTCGCACCAGGTACGCAAGTCTTCGGCGAGCGTGGCACGCTGGAAATCTTGCAACTGCTGCAAGGATTTGAGGCGCCTGCAAATTCCTGGGAACGGGAAATTCTGGCGCGGCGGATCGCGAACTACGATCCGAAGGTGCTCGACCAACTTTGCCTGACCGGCGCAGTCGGCTGGGGACGCCTCTCTCCGCATCCGGCGACCTTAGCAGAGCAAAACGGCACCAACCGGCGCGTGATTCCCACCAGCGTCGCGCCCGTGGCATTTTTTATCCGTGATGATGCGGACTGGATGATTTTGCCGCACGCGGCCGGCAATGGCCCTGCTGATAGCGATGAACCGCGCGGGCTCAGCCGAAACGCTCGCGACACATTCGTGTACCTGCGCCAGCACGGCGCATCATTTTTTGCGGATATTGTGCGCGGCACCGGAAAACTAAAAACAGAAGTGGAAACGGGGCTGTGGGAATTGGTGACGGCTGGGTTGCTGACGGCCGATGGCTTCGATAATATTCGCGCGCTTATTGACCCGAAGCGCCGTTCGGGCCACGGACGGGGTCACAATGTGCGCCCTCGGCACAGTCTCGGCCGGTGGTCGCTGCTCTATGCGAACGAAGCGCCCGATAAGGCCCACACGATGGAGGCAACCTGCGGGATGCTTCTTAAGAGATATGGCGTGGTCTTTCGCGAAGTTGTTGCGCGAGAAAGCATCGTTCCCCGCTGGCGTGAATTGCTGCTCGCTTTCCGGCGGCTCGAAGACCGTGGCGAAATACGTGGAGGCCGATTTGTGAGCGGATTTTTAGGCGAGCAATTTGCGCTGCCCGTGGCGGTCGAGTCTGTTCGCGCGATCAGGAAGGCTGAACCTGCCGGAGAGCTTGTGACCGTGTCCGCGGCAGACCCTTTGAACTTGGTTGGAATTTTACTTCCCGGCGACCGGGTTGCGGCGAATTCTGGAAAGACGATTACGCTGCGGGACGGTGTGCCCGTTGAGATGAATGAGGCCGCCGCTAGATTCGCCGGTGCGATGGCTGTTTGACTCGCCTAGCGGGCCCGTCCCAGCGAACGGAAAATCAAAAGGTTGGCCGCGCAGTATTGCCAGGAACGTTAGCCGCGACCGGTACTGCCTGATCATAAATGGTCGGCAATTTGATGGGGATAACCACCTCAACGATAGTCCCCGGATTCGAGTTCCGGAGCTGCAATTCCCCGCCGAATTCCTTGATCCGCTGCCGCATCCCGCCGATGCCTATGCCGATGCTGTCGGGCCGGAACTCCGCAACACGATCGGGAATGCCCTTGCCATCGTCGCGGATAGTGACGACAACCTGGCTGTCTTGCTTAAGGACCGTCACCCATCCTTTGCGCGCGCCGGAGTGCCGAAACACATTGGTGAGAGCCTCCTGCACGATACGGAAAACAGCCGTTTCCAATTCCGGCGCGATTCGTGGAAAACTGGAAGGCTGAACATCAAGATCTGTCTCAATCCCGCTGCGTTTTGAGAATCCCTCCAAGTACCACTTCAGTGCGGCTCGCAGGCCAACCTCGTCGAGCAGAGGAGGATGCAGAAGATGAGATATGCTGCGGACTTGTTGAATCGTGCGATCAATCAGGGTACTCACGTCGGTGGCCACTTGTTTTTTCGCCGCCGAGTTATCCTGTTGTAGCATCCCATCCAACATCATCTTAATTGCGACCAAATCCTGGCCTAAGCCATCATGCAATTCACGCGCGATTCGCCGACGCTCCTCATCCTGAGTCGCAATCAAGCTGCTGGAGAGCCGGCGCAACTCCGAATTCAAAACTTCCAATTGGTGCGTCTTGCGATGCAGTTCCGCAAAGACGCTGACCTTTGCGCGCAGCAACTCCGGGACGACGGGAACGGAAATGTAATCGACTGCTCCGCGCTGGTATCCCTTCAGGCGGTCGAGGTCCGTCAAATGCACAGCGGAGATGAAGATTATCGCTGTCTTCTGAAATCGCGGATGCTGCCGGATCATCTCGGCCAGCTCAAAGCCATCGAGCTCGGGCATGCTCACATCCATAAGGACGACTGCAATGTCCGTCTTTAGCAAGTGCTCCAGCGCTTCCCTGCCAGAATTTGCCTTAATCAGATTCTCGCCCAATTCATTGAGTATGGCTTCATAGCTGAGCAACTTGGCGGGCTGATCATCCACCATGAGTATGTTGGCCTTTTCCTGCATGCAGTTCACCTTCCTCCGCCTCAATGAATTCGAGCGCCTTACAATAGGCGCGCGGTTGGATTTATCGATGCAGCCACATCCGCAGAGCCGATAGGAGCTGCTCTGTATTTACCGGCTTCGCCAAATACTCCGAGGCGCCGGCTTCCAGACACTTCTCACGATCGCCTTTCATGGCCTTTGCCGTCAAAGCGATGATGGGCAGGCGGCGCAGAGAGGGGTTTTGGCGGATCACTTGCATGGTCTCGTAGCCATCCATCTCCGGCATCATGATGTCCATCAGAACAATCGCTGTGTCGGGCGTTGATTCGAGCATTGTGATAGCTTCCCGGCCGGTACCAGCAGTCAGCACGGTCATACCGCGACGCTCCAGAACGCTGCTGAGCGCGAAAATATTCCGCACGTCGTCGTCGACTACCAGCACCTTCTTACCGACCAGAGCATCATCTGAACTGTGCAGCCGGTCGAGCATCTGCTGCTTCTCCGCCGGAAGATCACCGACGACGCGGTGCAAGAACAACGCAGTTTCGTCGAGCAATCGTTCGGGCGATTCGACGCCCTTGACCACCACACTGCGCGCCAGCGTGTGCAGGCGAGCGTCTTCTTCCGGCGATAGTTCTTTGCCGGTGAAGACGACCACAGGCAATTCGCCCAACGCTGGGGTTTCGCTGAGCCGCTCCAACACCTCGAACCCCGACATGTCTGGGAGACGAAGGTCAAGAACTACGCAATCGAATTGCTCATCCGAGAGCATTTCGAGGGCTTGAGTGCCCGTTGCGGCAACGGAAAGGTCGATGTCGTCGTAACCGAGCAGTTCCCGAATACTGAGCTGCTCGGCGGGACTGTCCTCCACAATCAAAAGCCGCTTGCGCCGCGACATCGCGTATTCCTTGATACGAGTCAACGCTGTTTCGAGTCCCTCGGGAGTGGTTGGCTTGGTAACAAAAGCGAACGCGCCGCGTGACAAGCCATGGCGCCGATCCTCATCAAGAGTCAACATCTGGACAGGTATGTGGCGTGTGGCCGGATCCTGTTTCAAATGGTTAAGCACTGTCCAGCCGAGCATGTCTGGAAGAAAAACGTCGAGCGAAATAGCCGTGGGATGGAATTCGCGTGCAAGGGCAAGCGCCTCTGCGCCGCGCATCGCCACGAGGACTTTGAAGCCCTTATCGTGGGAGAGATCACACAAGACGCGGGCATAGTGCGGATCGTCCTCGACAATCAGCAGTACAGCATCGTCCGGCTGCAGGTTGTTGCGATCGTCGTGGATATGCTCGACAGGAATCTCCGTCACAGTCATGCTGGACAGCTTGACGGGCGAGATAGAGGCCGTCGCCTTCCCTTCCAGCGCATTGATGCTGGGCGTCGAAGGACCCACGTACGTTTGGGGGATGTACAGCGTGAAAGTACTGCCTTTCCCGGGGGTGCTGCGCAATTGGATTTCGCCTCCGAGCAGACTGGCGAGTTCGCGGCTGATGGCCAATCCGAGGCCGGTTCCGCCGTACTTGCGGCTGGTGCCCGCGTCAGCCTGCTGGAAAGCTTCGAAAATGATTCTCTGCTTTTCGCCCGGAATACCGATGCCGGTATCGGAGACCTCGAACGCCACCACAGAGGCCGCTCCACTCAGAATCGGATGCTCTTCGCTCCATCCCTTTTCTGGAACCGACACAGACAGCCGCACGGTTCCTTGTTCGGTAAATTTGAATGCGTTAGAGAGCAAGTTCTTGAGCACCTGTTGAAGACGTTTGGAGTCTGTCACCATGCTGCGGGGCAGATGTGAATCGGCCTGCACTTCGAAAGTAAGCCGTCGATTTTCCGCTTCGTGCTTGAATGGCCGCGAGACCGTTTCCAGCAAGCTGGTGAAGAAAACTTCTTCGGCGTCGACCGACACAGTGCCGGATTCGATCTTCGACAGGTCAAGAATGTCGCTGATGAGATTTAACAAGTCGGTGCCCGCTCCGTGGATCGTACGGGCAAACTCGACTTGCTTTGGCGTCAGATTTTTGTCGGGGTTGTCGCCGAGCTGCTGCCCCAGAACCAGAATGCTGTTGAGCGGCGTACGCAGCTCATGCGACATATTGGCCAAAAACTCGGACTTATACTTGGAGGTAAGCGCGAGTTCCTTGGCTTTGTCTTCCAGCGCCCGGCGTGCTTGCTCGATTTCCTGGTTCTTGCGTTCTACTTCGACGTTCTGCTCGGCAAGCTGCTGGGCTTTTTGCGCCAACTGCTCGTTGGTCTGCTGCAATTCTTTCTGCTGTGTTTGAAGTTCGGTCGCAAGCTGCTGAGATTGCTTGAGCAGTCCTTCGGTCTGCATCGTGGCCTCGATACTATTGAGCACGATGCCGATGCTGGCGGTGAGTTGCTCCAGAAACGCGAGGTGCGACGCCGTGAAGACGTTCAAGGAAGCGAGTTCAATGACCGCTTTAGCGCGATCTTCGAAAAGCACCGGAAGCACGATCACATTTCGTGGCACAGCTTCGAACAAACCGGAGCGGATCGGAACTGTGTCTTTCGGCAAATCGGTAATCAGCATGCGGCGCTTTTCGGCGGCACATTGTCCCACGAGGCCTTCGCCTACTTGGAGACGCTGGCGATGGCCGTCTTCGCCATCGTCGGCGAACGCCGACAATAACACCATGCCTTCCGACTCTTCTGTTCCTACTTGATAGATCACGCCCTGCTGGGCGTTGACCAATGGCGCCAGCTCAGACAACAGCATGCGTCCCACGGTGGTGAGATCTCGTTGGCCCTGCAACATGCTGGTGAAGCGCGCGAGGTTCGTCTTGAGCCAGTCTTGCTCGGTGTTGCGGTCGGTGGTCAGCCGGAGGTTGTCGATCATGGTGTTGATGTTGTCTTTCAACTCCGCGACTTCGCCGCTGGCCTCCACCTGAATCGAACGAGTGAGGTCGCCCTTGGTTACGGCAGTTGCGACTTCGGCGATGGCTCGAACCTGGTTCGTCAAATTGTCGGCGAGCAGGTTGACGTTTCCGGTGAGGTCCTTCCAAGTGCCGGCGGCGCCGGGCACGTTGGCCTGGCCGCCGAGGCGGCCTTCCACACCTACTTCACGGGCCACGGTCGTGACCTGATCCGCGAATGTGGCAAGCGTGCCGGTCATATTGTTAATCGTTTCGGCCAGGGCCGCGACTTCGCCCTTGGCGTTAACCGTTAGTTTTTGCGTAAGCTCGCCATTTGCTACCGCGGTTACCACCTTGACGATTCCGCGGACCTGCTCCGTAAGGTTAGCGGCCATGACGTTCACGTTGTCCGTAAGGTCTTTCCACGTGCCGGCGACGCCTGGCACTTGCGCCTGTCCGCCGAGTTTGCCGTCGGTGCCGACTTCGCGCGCCACGCGCGTGACTTCCGCGGCGAACGCGTTGAGCTGGTCGACCATCGTATTGATCGTGTTCTTGAGTTCCAAGATTTCGCCTTTCACGTCCACGGTAATCTTGCGCGACAGGTCGCCGCGGGCCACGGCGGTCGTGACTTCGGCGATGTTACGTACTTGGCCGGTAAGGTTGCCGGCCATGGCGTTGACCGAGTCGGTCAAGTCCTTCCATGTACCCGCAACGCCCGGGACGTTGGCCTGACCACCCAGCCGGCCTTCGCTGCCGACTTCGCGCGCTACGCGGGTGACTTCGGCAGCGAACGATCGCAACTGCTCGACCATGGTGTTGAGCGTTTCCTTCAACCGCAAAATCTCGCCGCGCACGTCCACGGTGATTTTCTTGGAGAGGTCCCCGTTGGCGATGGCCGTGGCTACTTCAGCGATGTTGCGGACTTGGCCGGTCAAGTTGCTGGCCATGAAATTCACATTGTCGGTGAGGTCTTTCCACGTGCCCGCCACGCCGGGCACGTTGGCCTGGCCGCCGAGCTTGCCTTCGGTGCCGACTTCGCGGGCCACGCGGGTGACTTCAGCGGCGAAGGCGTTGAGCTGGTCGACCATGGTGTTAATGGTGTTTTTCAGCTCGAGAATTTCGCCTTTGACGTCGACGGTGATTTTGCGGGAGAGATCGCCGCGGGCGACGGCGGTGGTGACTTCGGCGATGTTTCGCACCTGACCAGTGAGGTTGCCGGCCATGGCGTTGACCGAGTCGGTGAGATCTTTCCAGGTTCCGGCGACACCAGGTACGTTCGCCTGACCGCCAAGACGGCCTTCGGATCCGACTTCGCGGGCGACGCGGGTGACTTCGGCGGCGAAGGATCGTAACTGCTCGACCATGGTGTTGAGGGTTTCTTTGAGCTGCAGAATTTCGCCGCGGACGTCTACGGTGATCTTCTTTGATAGATCTCCGTTCGCGATCGCGGTCGCAACTTCGGCGATGTTTCGCACTTGACCAGTCAAGTTGCTGGCCATGAAGTTCACGTTGTCGGTGAGATCTTTCCAGGTGCCGGCGACGCCGGGGACTTCTGCTTGCCCGCCGAGTTTACCGTCGGTGCCGACCTCGCGGGCTACGCGGGTGACTTCTCCAGCGAAAGCGTTGAGCTGATCGACCATGGTGTTGATGGTGTTCTTCAGCTCAAGAATTTCGCCTTTGACGTCGACCGTGATTTTGCGCGACAGGTCTCCGCTAGCGACAGCGGTGGTGACTTCGGCGATGTTTCGGACCTGGGCCGTGAGGTTTCCGGCCATGGAGTTGACGGAGTCGGTGAGATCTTTCCAGGTTCCGGCGACGCCGGGGACGTTGGCCTGGCCGCCGAGACGGCCTTCGGATCCGACTTCGCGGGCTACGCGGGTGACTTCTCCGGCGAAGGCGTTGAGCTGATCGACCATGGTGTTGATGGTTTCTTTCAGCAGCAAGATTTCGCCGCTGACGTTGACCGTGA
>DATNDO010000098.1:0-8822 GCA_035606955.1 Candidatus Angelobacter sp. | reverse complement strand
GGCGTCTTTGTTCGTCAGCTGCCTGATCGAGGATGGTCGCGATCTCTTCGTCCGCGTCGATCGCCTGCTGGGCCTCGAAGCGCACGCCGAAAAGGCTCCTCACAAAATGCGCGCATTGCTCGCCGGCATTTCTCTCGTCATCACCGGTCTTGTGGTCGCCGCCGTGATGCGCCCAGCCACGCTTTACTCCGTGCATCGCCTGCTCGAACACCTGATTCGATAAGCCCGAGCTTCAAATCACTGAACTTCGATTCAGTGAAATACGGCCCGTGGTAGTAGTTTCTCCCGCGAAGTAATCTGCAAAATGAAATGAAGCCGGCCGTCGGAATCAGCAGCTTTCATGCTTGCGCGAAGAAGACGCGCTCTGTTGTTATTTTCATTCTTATCGTGATTTTTCTGGCGCCTTTGTCGCGCCCTCAGAATTTTCGCGGCAGCATCGTCGGTGAAGTCGTGGACACGACCGGCGCGCGTGTTCCCTCCGCGAAAATTGTTGCTCGCTCGCTGCAAACTTCCTTCGAGCGCCAGGCTATCTCCGACGCGCAGGGTGAATTTCGCCTCGCCGATCTTCCGCCAGGACCCTACCGTTTGACCGTTTCCGCGTCCGGTTTCATGGACGCCACCTCCGACCTCTCCGCCGTCGTCAGCTCCGTTCAAGACGTCAGCGTCACCTTGAAACCCGCTCCCGTTCAGCAGAGCGTCACGGTTCAGGGTGAGGCTTCTTCCATCACCACTGAGCCAATCGATATCACCAGCGCTGTTCACGGCGGTGCGGTATCAGCGCAGGACCTTGAATCGATTCCGCTCGCTCATCGCACTTTTGCCAATATCGCTTTTCTCGTTCCCGGCACTGAACCTGTCGAGCCTTCTGACCCTACCAAGGCGCGCATCACTGCGGTTTCTTTCGGCGGCAGTTCGGGACTCAACGATGTTCTCAACGTCGACGGCGGCGACAATTCCGACGATTACATCGGCGGTTTTCTGCAGAACTTTTCCCCTGATGCCGTCCAGGAATTCGCCGTTGAGACTTCCCAGCAAAACGCGGACACGGGCCGCACCGTCGGCGGCTCCGTCGTCATCACCACCAAGCGCGGCACCGACCAATGGCATGGCGACGCTGCCTTTACCGAACGCGCTGCCGCTCTCGATGCGCGTTATCCCATCGAGAATCCCGCGCCGCTGCCCAAGCAGCCTTTCTCTTCTCAGGATTACATCGCCACGCTGGGCGGCCCAATTGTGAAAAGCAAGCTCTGGTTCTTCACCTCTTTCGAATACAACCATGAAAATGCGAGCATCGCTTACAGCCCCGCGAGCCTCGCGCAATTCAACGCTCTCGCCTCTCTGGCCGCTCAAGGTTTGATTCCCGGCGTGAATTCCATCACCGTTCCCAATAACGTTCGTGTTCCGTTTCGCGATTACCTCGGCAGCGCCCGAATCGATTGGGCGCAGTCCAGCCGTTCGCAATGGTTTTTGCGTGCGTCGGAGGACAACTACACCACCAAGAATTTCGCCGTTCAGCAGGCCACTCTTCCATCCACCGGCGCGGACTGGCACAACAATTATCTGAATATGGTCATCAGCAACCAATTCACGTTCAACCCCACGTGGCTTGGCTCATTCACCTTTGACGCCAGCGGCCTGCATTTGACCGAAGTCCGCAATTCCAATTTTGGATTTGCGCTCGCGTTTCCGTTCAGCTCCACGTTTCAAACCATCTCCGGGTTCGAAACGTTTGGAGACAATCAATTCGTAACGCCCATCACTGCGTTTCCCGTCTTGCGCAATCAGGAGAAATATCAGTTCCGCTACGACGTCAGCCACGCCACCGGCAAGCACAATCCGCGCTTCGGAATCGATTTCATCCATGAACCCGTTCTGAGCGGCGCGCTCTCGGGAACCGCGGAGACTCTCACGACATTCGCCATGAACCCCACGGATTATCTGGGCAATCCGCAACAGTTCACCGTCGACCGGACGTGTACGCCAAGCGGCGGTTTGCAGCCCACACCGGGAACTGCTTGCGCCAGCACTCCCGCTGGCAATGGCCGCTTTTCGCAAAACGTCCAGCGCCTCGGTTTTTACGCCGAGGATTTCTGGCGCGTCACGCCACATCTCACCATCGATCCGGGAATTCGCTACGATACAACGTTCGGCCTCTTCACCGCCTCGAGCCAATCGCAATTGCAAAATCCTGCGTTCTTGACGCTGCGCGCGTTGCAAATTCCGCTCATCGACGGCGCGCCCCACGATTACCGCGGGCAAATTGCGCCGCGTCTCGGCATCGCGTATTCGCCGGGAGAGTCCGAGAGCACTGTGATTCGTGCGGGCATTGGCCTCTATTACAACGACCTCGCACAGAACGGATGGGTCACTGCATTTCAAGCCGTGAACACCGCACCGGGCCCGTGCGTCAATCCTGGCGACCCCGGCTGCATTCCTGGCGCGTCCAACGGCGGCGCAGGCGCCATCATCGACCCGCATTACAAAACTCCCTACGCCCTACACGCTAGCGCGGGTGTCGAACACGCTTTCAACAAGAATTGGATCGCCAGCGCCGATTGGACGCACGAGCAAGGCGTCCACGGTTATCGCCGCTATGAATACAAGGCAGGCTTCACGTTGTTTTCGCCGAATCCTGGTTTCCAAAATGACGTTCCAGACTTGACCGTTTTCCGCTCCGACAATCGCTCGAGCTACGACGCGCTCTCGATTCACCTGCAGGGAAACGTTTCGCGGCGCGCGAATCTGATCGTCAACTACACCCTCAGTAGCGCGAAAACCTGGGGATGCATTCTCGGCGAGCTTTTCGATTACGTGAACGGTGTTTGCAATCCGCTCGACGCCTTTGCGAAAGGCGATTACGGCCCGTCGGGCGAAGATGTCCGCCATCGCCTGGTTGTCGCGGGAATTTTTCACACTCCCGGCGGTTTCGAGATCAGCACGCTGTCACAATTCGAAAGCGCGCGCCCATTCACCATCACCACTCCCGTTGACGTAAATGGAGTCGGTGACGCGGCCAACGATCGCGCCGTGATCAACGGCGTGCAAACTACCATGGATCAATTTCGCGGCACACGTTATATTCAAGTCGATATGCGCGTCAGCCGTCCATTCAAGGTCGGTGAGCGCTTCACTGCCACGCCCTTCGTCGAGTTCTTCAACCTTTTCAACCGCAACAATCCCGGCGCAAATTACGTCACGAACCTCGCCGCGCTTCCCACGGCAGTGAACGATCTGACGAATGCCACCGCGTTCTGCCTGAATTCCTCCTGCACGCAGACGCAGGCCATCACCAGCCTCAATCAGTTGCGCGTTCCCGCCGGCGCCCTGGGCGATTTCTTCGGCCCCGGCACCACCGTCGGCATCCCCTTCGCCGCCCAACTCGGCGCGCGACTCACCTTTTAGCGGCTCGCGTATCTCTCACACCCTTCCTTTTCAGTCATAGGCGGGCGAAACGCCCAGAACGCAAGTGACAGCGTGCGCCGGAAAAGTTATTCTTGCGCGTGTCTTTGGGCGAGGCTGGATTCCTCTTTCTTGCTGCTCTGGTCGCGGGTGCGCTGAATTCCGTCGCCGGCGGAGGCAGCTTCATTTCGTTTCCGGCGCTGCTGTTCACGCGAATCGCGCCCATCTCCGCGAATGCAACCAACACGGCAGCCATGTGGCCGGGCACGATCGCAAGCACTGTCGCCTATTGGAAAGAACTGAAGACGCCGCAAGTGCGCAAGCTGTTGCCGCCGTTGCTGCTGACGGGAATCGTGGGCGGCATCATCGGAGCATTCATTCTGCTGCGCACACCGCAGCATGTTTTCATGCGCATGGTTCCGTGGCTGCTGCTCGGCGCAACGCTGCTATTCGTCGCTAGCGGACGAATCACGAATTGGGTGCGCGGCCGGGGCGGCCATCCGAACACCCGGCGAATCCTTTTCGTTGCCGGGCTGCTGCTGGAATTAGTGATCGCGGTGTACATCGGATATTTCGGCGCGGGCGCGGGAATTCTGGTGCTGGCGATGCTGGCGTTGTTGGGCGTCGAGAATATTCACGCCATGAATGGAATGAAAACGCTCGTCGTGAGCACAGTGAACGGCGTGGCGTTGATTCTGTTCATTTCGGCGAAGGTGATTGTGTGGCCGCAGGCGGTCGTGATGCTGATTGGCGCGGCGCTGGGCGGATACGGCGGGGCGTACTACGCGCAGAAAATCAATCCGCAGAATATACGCAGGCTCGTGATCGTCGTGGGATTCGGCATGGCCGCGTATTTTTTCGTATGGAAATGAAATCAGGATTTAGCGTCTTCGAGGGCCTTGCGAAATTTGACCGTGTCAACTTGATGGCGCGCCACTTCGCGCGAGCCCATGAAAAGGACGGGCACGTCGTTCGTGTAGAGTTCGCGCAATTCTTTGTCCTCGTCGATATTCACTTCGTGGAGCGGCGCGCCGAACTCGCGGAGGATGGGAAGAATGGCCGCGCGCGCCTCGTCGCACAGACGGCATTTCGGACGCGAGTAAAGTGTTACGTCACGGGGCTTGGCGACGGCGAGCCGTCCCTGTTCGCTGCGCCGATAAACGTCTCCGCCACCCGCCAGATCGAGCGCTCCGGAGCGGACCAGCAACTCGACGGCGCCGGGAATATTGTCGCGGCGCGCGGGATCGCTGCCGCCCGCGATTTCCATCAGCGCGTGAAGGTCGAGCGTGTCGCGGCCCAGCTCATCGAATACTTCCAGAATGCAGCGCGAGATTTCGTCCATAGGCAAAACTCGAATTACGGTCTGATCGTATAGCCCTTTTGAAATGGACCCATGGCCGGGAAAAAAGCGCGAGAACGGAAAAGCTCCGTTATCTGGCGAATGTGGCCCAGATCGTGAAAGGCCCATTCGTTCATCAATTGCGCGACGCTGATCACGCCGAACTCGGCGTGCTGGCCCTTGCGCGCGAGAACGCTTTCCGGCAAGTAGCGCAACCAGGAAAGACTGCGGTCGCGTTCATGGCAAAATATTTTCAAATGCTCGCGCGCCTTGCCGCTCGTATAGCGTCCGGCTTGATATTGCGCATTCTGATCGTAGGCGGCGAGTTGAGGCATGTCCGACTGAGCCATGCGCTCGATGCGTTCGCGGAAGCCGGCAACCTCAACATCGGCCAAATGCGCGAGTATTTCGCTGATCGACCAGCGCTCCATCGAAGGTTTCCAGTGCAACTGGTCTTCGCTGGCGAGCGAAACGAGCTTCTCGATGATAATGGGCGTCTGCTCGAGCACGGCGACTCCCGGCAGAGCTGCGGGTTCAAGAGCGGCCTTCATCCATACCTCCACTTGCCTCGCGCGAATTTGGTGACGATTCCTTTATACCGCAATTGGAGGCGCGGAAGAAATACCGCGAAGAAAGTTTTGAAAGCTATTTTACGCGGTGCGGCATCCTAGAGATTGCGAACGTCGCTCTGCGGTAACTTGTTTGCGAACGTTGGCGCGTGATACACGGAAGCTGGAATTCTCACGTTGGGAATTGGGCGGAGGACAAGTGGCGGAAATACTTGCGCTGGTCGACGACATATTCTTTCAGGCGAAGATGATGGAAACGGCGAAGCAAGTGAGCGTCGAGATGAGATCGTTTTCAACGGGTGAAGCACTATTGGCGGAATGGGAGAAGCAACAGCCGAAGCTCGTGGTGGTGGATTTGAATGCGCGACAATCTCCGATGGAAGTGATCTCGGCGGTGCGCGCGCGCCGCGCGGAAATTCGCGTAATCGGATTTTTCTCGCATGTGCAAACGGAGTTGGCGCAACATGCGAGGGATGCGGGTTGCACGGAGGTGATGCCACGGTCGAAATTCACAAAGGAGCTGGCGGCGATTTTCATGCGGGCCAAGGAGTGAGGGTACGCATGCGCCGGATTCAACAAGTGAGCGCAACGATAAGAATCCTGGCGATGGTGATGACTCTTTTGGCCGCGCCCAGTCTGCTCGCGCAGGCGCAGCAAGCCGCGCAACCGGATCCGGCGGAGGCTCTCAACAATGCGCTTGTCGCAGCTTGCAAGGAAAACGAGACAGATTTCGCGAATTATTTGACCGACGAAAATACCGCGGCGTTTCAAAGACTTCCCGCGGATGAACGGACAGGCGTCATGAAACGCTTCGTGCTCCTCGACACGCCGGGGAGACCACTGCTGGCGAACGACAATCAAGGGCACGAAATTCTGCGTTGCGAAGCAAGCGACGCAAGCATGGAATTCCGGTTTGGCGCCGGGCGCGTGCATGAGAACCTCGCCTATATTCCCGTGACCGTCACGGGACAAAATGCTATTCAGTTTGGACTAGTGCGCGAGGACAGCCGATGGAAGCTGCTTTCGCTGGGCTTGCTGCTGATCGATATTCCGCAACTCCAAAAACAATGGGCTGTGCAGGATATCGAAAACCACGAGAAGAACGCGATCGACACGTTGCAAAACTTGGCGCAAGCAATTGACACGTACAAGCAAGCGTTTGGGAAGTTGCCAGATTCTTTGGCGCAGCTTGGTCCAGCAAAGGACGGGATTTCTCCCCAGGCGGCGAAGCTGATTGATGCGGATCTGGCGGCGGGAAGCAAGAATGGCTACAAGTTCCGCTATCGCGTCGCGCCGGGCGCGGACGGCGACGAGCCCGGATTTGAAATTGCGGCAATTCCAGCGACGTACGGGAAGAACGGAAAACAGTCGTTCGTGCTCGATAAAGACGGGAAAATTCACGCGGCGGACAAGCACGGCGCGGTCGCCACGGTGGATGATCCCATCGTCACATCGAAAGATTCCGGCACTCCGTAGTAATGAGTTTCGTTGCTGCGAACAATTTGTGTATATACAGAATGTCATTTTTACTCTTGGTGAATGCTAGATATACTTCGACACGCGGGCCAGATGAACAAGTACTCCAGGAAGTGAGCCATGAAATCCTCGATTTTAGGTGTTGCTCTTTTCTGCGCGGCCCTTACCTTTGCAGGGCAGGCGCAAACGCCGCAACCCGATTACAGCGCGCTGGGACGCGAAGCGGTTGTGGAGTTGACAACTAAGCAGTTCGATAAAGTGTTCGCGCAATTCAACCAGAAAATGGCAGCGGCGTTGCCGGCAGAAAAACTAGCTGAAGTGTGGACGCAGATCCTTGGACAAGCGGGAGCATTCCAGCGGATCGAGACTACAACGCTGGAAACACGTGAAAGCTACCACATTGTCACGGTGGCGTGCGCGTTTGAAAAGGCGGAATTGAACATCAATTGGTCATTCGATTCCGAAGGCCACATCGCGGGGCTGCATTTCGCTCCTGCGAGCGAATCTGCAGCGACGGAATGGACTGCACCTGAGTATGCGGATGCGAGCAAGTTTCACGAAGAGCAGGTCACGGTCACAGACGGCCACTGGCGGCTGCCGGGGATGCTGACATTGCCCAACGGAAATGGACCGTTCGCCGCGGCGGTGCTCGTGCCGGGCTCAGGCCCTAGTGATGAAGACGAAACGATTGGGCCGAACAAACCGTTTAAGGATCTCGCGTGGGGGTTAGCGAGCCGTGGAATCGGGGCGTTGCGATATGCAAAGCGAACAAAGCAGTATGGCGCGGCGAGTGGGGACGACGCTGAAAGCTTCACAGTCAAGGATGAATACATCGATGATGCGCGTACGGCCGTGGCGTTGCTTGCGTCGCGGAGCGACATCGATGCGAAACATATTTTTGTTGCGGGGCATAGCGAAGGTGGATATATCGCGCCACGAATCGCCGCAGGAGATTCGCAGATCGCCGGAATCGTAATTCTGGAAGGCAATACTCGTCCGATGGAGAAACTCGTGATCGAGCAGCTTCATTATGAGGCGAATTTGGGTGGGCCGAATGCGGCGCAAATCGAAAAGCTGATTCCTCAGGCTGAAGAAGAGGCGAAGACGATTGACGGTCCGGATTTGAAGCCGGGAATGAATGTGAAGCTTCTGGGCGCAACAGTGCCGGCGTCGTACTTTCTTGATTTGCGAGGGTATGATCCCGCGGCCGTAGCGGGCAAATTGGAAATCCCGATATTCATTGTGCAGGGCGGACGCGATTATCAGGTGACGACTGCGGATTTTGCGGGCTGGCAGAAAGCGCTTGCGGAACATACGAATGCGAAGTTAAAGCTTTATCCTACTCTGAACCATTTGCTGATTGTGGGAACCGGACCATCGTCACCCGCAGAATATGCGCGGGCGGGGCATGTTTCGGGCGAAGTGATCGCCGATGT
Organism: Candidatus Angelobacter sp.; assembly: GCA_035606955.1. Taxonomy (GTDB): domain Bacteria; phylum Acidobacteriota; class Terriglobia; order Acidiferrales; family UBA7541; genus DAHUXN01. Next base: position 603 of record DATNDO010000098.1, on the reverse strand, counting down.
TGTGAACTGGATCATTTCTTTGCCGGGCTTTACCCTTCAACGACGACCGCGAAACTGAGCCTGGCCCTCGCCGGATGTGAGTTTCCTTGTAATGATCATACGAACGCCTCCGACTTCGGAGTTCGATAAAACGCGAATCAATACACCTGAATTCTTTGGACATGCGGTTCCTACCTTCTGTCGGAAATTCTCCACATTAGCAGTATGCTCTGCAGAATCGAGGGAGCAGCCCGCAAATGGCGTTTCCATGCGCAGTGGATGGTACGAAGGGGGCAGCGCCACCATCTTAGCTGGAGAGTGGGCTTGGGAGGGTTGGGATGCACCGACTACTTGCGGTGGTTTTCTTTGCGACAGTGTGCGCGCAATTGGCGGCTGCGCAGGTGCGGGGTAGCGCGCAATTTTCAAAGTTTGCGGTATTCGGTAACTACCCCGAAATTGAGAGCAACGATCATATCTTCGACTTCGGAACGGACTTTGAGGCTATCCACAGGGACTTTGACAATGCTGACCGGGGATTTGAGGGCGGTGCAATCCGCAATTTCACCCGATACCTCGGCGTGATGGGCGACGTTTCCGCGCATTTCAGCAGCGGCGAGATCGCCT
>DATNDO010000093.1:0-9991 GCA_035606955.1 Candidatus Angelobacter sp. | reverse complement strand
AGCGCACGAAACCCATGCTGCTGATGCGCGTGAGGAACCGCATCTCGCAGAGCGGCAAGAAACGAATCGAGCTTGTCCGGAACGATGTGGAACTGCGTTACGCGTGCGTACATTGCGCCTCCTCGAATAGCTGGGCAGAGGGAAGTGGGTTAAGCGTAACCTTAGTCGAGTGTGGCAGTAAAGCGGCTCCCATTTGCATCCGCCACTTGTCGTTTTCGTCGTCGAGTCCGAAACGGAGCTTGTCCGCGCCCGGCAACCCACCTAACTTGGAGAGCCAAGGACAAACCACCGTGTGGACTTATCTGGCTGGACCAATTCTCGCGTTTTTACCGGCACGCTTGCGAGCCACATATTTGGGCAACATTCGGGTGAATTGGTCGCGGGCGACGGTCTTTTCGGGAATCATTGAGTCCTTTCTGTCTTTGGTAGCGCTGATCGCTTGGTATTCCATCTTTATCACGCGAGCGGGTCCGGCTATCGGTAGGTCGATGCCGTGGCCCTATGCGGGTATCATGGGACTATTGTCCATGTACATGCACCCGCTGACATGGCTGATTTGCTACTTCGGCGTGGAAGGCGCAGTGCGCGCGATGAGCGGTGTGGCGACGCATGAGACCCCTGGGACGCTGCCGCTGGTGCTCCTCGACCGTGCCATTCGGTATGCGAAGACGGGAGAATGGCGCGTAAAGCCGAGCCTGGCGGAAGACGAAGTGACACGCGGCGGCGGAATTTGGGATTTGAAGATTGCGTCTTGCAATCCAAAGACGCACTGGAAATATCCGCTGACGATTCGCCATAGCGGCGAGTTCTTTCAGGTGCAAGGTGAGGAGCATGCCGCAACGGGCGGGCGCCCGCACATCTATTTGCTACGGCGTTTGCCGTCAAATGAAATCATTCGAGGGCTGGAAGACTACGACCCGCACGCCGCTTTCGTTGAAGACAATCCTCCAGGTTTTTTTGCGACGGTGTACGGAAAAATGCGAAAGAAATTCGCGAAGTAAATCCACAGAAATCATACAGGGTCAGGCCGTGTGAAAAATCCGTGCGGCTGGCATAACTTAGGGATCGCCCGCGAAAGTGCTGCAACAGTGAGTCAAGTTGTCCTGCGCGACGGCGAGCGCCTGGTCGGGGGAACCGATCAGGCGATAGTGGCCCAGCGACGTCACTTCATGCAAAGTGAATATGAAGAGAAACTTCCTGCCGGAAATATCGTATTGATAGAGGGAGGGCTCCCAGATCCCCGGCGCTACGGGAGCCTGTTCCATGATGAAATGGCCACCGCGATAGACTTTGCCAAGAATGCCGCCGCCGATCGAGATGTCTCGGACGATGCTGGCGTCGGCGCGAACGAGCTGGGCGGCCGACGCGTCTACCCAGATTGTGGCGCGTGCGTGAACGAGCCAGTCAGTGGAATCGCCGCGAAGCTGATACGCCGGGTTGGGATTCAGCTGTATTTTTTCAAGAACGCGGCCGTCGCGAACTTCGCGGCCCATCCAGGTAAGCACATAGGCGTTCGAAACGCTGTTAATCAGGCGTTCGCGATCTTTCAGTTTTTTCTTTTGCTTGGCGACAACGGCAACTTGACGGGGGTCGTCGGGATGAACGGCGATCTGAAGAACGCGTTCCCAATCGCGTAGCTGACGCTGATATTCGCTGGAAGACACAGAGTGGTTGTCTTCTCTAACCAGCAGTTTCAAAGTGCCGCTTCCCGTGGGCACCACACGATAGAGTTTGTCTTCCGTAACACGGCCGTTGGAGCCGTTACGCTCGACGTGGTGCTCCAGACGCTCAAACGTGTCCAACGCCACATCGTTGCGGTGCTGGTTGGCAATGATGCGAGCAAGGAGGTCTTGTATCTGCGCGGGCGTCAGGGCGGTTTGGTCGGACACCGGTTGCGTGGGCTGTTGCTGCGCCGCAAGGAGCGGCAAGAGACAGACGGCAAGGGCTATTGCGGTTGCGCAGCCGAATTGGACCAGGCGCTTCATTGCAGACGAAGACTCACTTCCGTTCGGAGAGTCTCGTATGATGGCTATAAAGAAACGAATCCTATACTCGGTTTATCGCTTTTCGTATTGTAGCGATTTTTCCTTTCATTGCTGTGCCGGATTGGACGATTGGTATCGAGAGCGTCATCCTGGTCATTTATTCTGCTCTAGAGAGAACTTTTATCTCCTAAGGAGCGTCTATACTGATTAGATGCCACGACAGCCCAAATTAGGACTAGGTTTTCGACAGGCGAGCGTCACGCTGCGCGAAGCATCGTGGCTTGCGCTCGATACTTTGCGCGCGCATAAGCTGCGCAGTTTCCTGACGCTGCTCGGGGTCATTCTGGCAGTGACGACACTCGTCTCCGTGATGAGCGTGCTCAACGGGCTGAATCTTTATGTAGCCAATAAGATCGCCAATCTGGGCTCCAACGCATTCGTGGTCGATCGCATCGGCATCGTGACGAACTTCGATGATTTCCTGAAGGCGGACAAGCGGCCGCCGTTGCGCATGGAGGATTATCATGCGCTAAAGGATCACCTCCAATATTCGAAGGAAGTGGCGGCGGAAGAAAATACCATTGCGGACGTTCATCTAAACGAGCATCTGATGGAAGATGTGCAAGTGATCGGAGCAACGCCGGAATTTGCCGAGGTACGGGATTTCGACGTTGCTTCTGGGCGCTTTTTCACATATGCCGACGAAGATCATCGCACACCGATTTGTTTTCTCGGCAACGACGTGGTGATGAAATTGTTTCCGGGAGTCGATCCGATCGGAAAAGAACTGCGGGTCGGAGCGCAGCAGTGCCAAGTGATAGGCACGGCCAAGTCACTGGGAACGATTCTGGGCCAGTCGCGAGATAACTTTGTGATGCTGCCGCTGACGACCTACCGCACCGTCTGGATGGCCGCCGATGATTCGATCACCATGTTCGTGGAAGCCATCAGCACGGAGGCGATGCCCGAGGCGATAGATGAAGTGCGAGTGCTATTGCGGTCCCGCCGTCACGTGCCGTTTCGAACAGAAGACAACTTCGGTATCATCGAGCCATCATCAATCACTGGACTGTGGGAAAAACTCACGGGAAATCTGTTTGGCATCGCTGTGTGGCTGACGAGTGTATTCCTGGTGGTCGGCGGAATTGTAATTATGAATATCATGCTCGCGAGCGTCACAGAGCGGACCCGGGAGATTGGTTTGCGAAAATCGCTGGGTGCGCGGCGACGGCACATCGTGCTGCAATTCCTGATGGAGTCATCGATTCTATCGGGCTTGGGAGGACTCGCGGGCGTTTTACTGGCCGTGGCCATCGCCATGCTGGTGCGAGCGATATCACCACTGCCGATTTCAACCCCCATTCATGCGGTAGTGATTGCACTGTTGCTTTCGACCGGAGTGGGGCTTTTCTTCGGGATTTATCCGGCCATGCGTGCGTCTCGACTGGATCCGATTGAAGCGTTGCGCGCCGAAACGTAGAGGGTGTCCGATGAAACAAGACATTCGCGAAAATCTTGCGTTGGCTTTCGACACGCTGCGGACACACAAGGCGCGCAGCGCGCTGGCAGTTCTGGGCGTGGTGATCGGCGTGGGCGTGATCATTATTGTTGCATCGCTGATCACAGGATTTAAGGCCACGATCGCCGCCGAAATCGAAGGCTACGGCGCTGACACCGCTTATGTGGATCGCTTCGACCAGGGGCCACACGTGGGGCGTCAATCGAAGCAGGTGCGCGAGAGGCCCCCTTTGACACTCGCCGACGGGGAAGCGATCTTGGCCTCATGTCCGTCTGTGAAGCAGATCGCCATCTCGGTTTTCAATTGGCATCAGATTCACAGTATTCGCTATCAAAAAAATCAGGTTCAAGACATGGAATTCCGTGGCACGTTTCCGGCGTACATGGAAGTCTACGGAAACGCTCAACTGAAGGCGGGGCGCTTCTTCACGGCTGCGGAAAATGACCATCATGAAAAAGTAGTAGTGCTGGGAGAGAATATCGCGACGGCGCTCTTCCCGACAGCGGATGACGCCTTGAATAAAGGTGTTGTGATTGACGGCGGGAACTTTCTCGTTATCGGCGTCTATGAAAAGCCCCCGGGCGGGTTTGGGATGCAGGACGAAGACCGGCGCGTGACGATTCCCTACGACACTTTCATGAAAATGTTTCCCTCCGCCCAGGACAATGGCTACCGTTTACTCGCCTATCACGGGAAGCTCGACGAAGCGGTGGACGAAGCGCGAGAAGTGTTGCGGCGCCGAAGAAAGGTGGCCTATACCGCGCCAGACAACTTCTCTATCACCACACAGGTGCAGGAGGAGGAACAGTTCAACCAAATCATCGGCGGCGTCGCTCTGGTGCTGATCGTGCTGAGCTCGATTGGCCTGCTGATTGGCGGCGTCGGCGTGATGAACATCATGCTCGTGAGCGTCACGGAACGGACGCGCGAGATCGGCGTGCGCAAGGCGATCGGCGCGCGCAGCCGCGACATTACGTGGCAATTTCTATTCGAGGCCATGACCTTGACGGGTTCCGGCGGCATTCTCGGCGTTTTATTCTTCAGCGGACTCGCGACGCTGATTCCGCACATCACTTCGATGAAAGCTGCGGTTCCCCTGTGGGCGGTGCTCGTCGGTATCGGAGTGTCCGTGGGCGTCGGGTTGGTCTTTGGCGTGTGGCCCGCCATGAAAGCCGCGAAGCTCGACCCCATCGAAGCTTTACGCTACGAATAACGCGAGGGGTCATTAGCGCTTTTCGCTTTCTGATTTGATGGACGACCTGCCTTGACGATTTGAACGCAGTCAGATAATCCACTGTTCCCATGCACACTGTGTTTTACAGACTTGCCGACAAATCCGACATCCCTGCGATGGCGCGTATCCGTGCCGGTGAGTGGGAAACGGAAGAGTATTGGAGGGTTCGCATTTCGCGTTACATGGACTGTGAACTCCATCCGCAGGATGCGCTGATGTCTCGTGTCACTTACGTCGCGTTGGAGGACGCCGCTGTCGTGGGTTTTATCGCGGGGCACTTGACGCGTCGCTACGCGTGCGACGGAGAGTTGGAGTGGATCAATGTCATCCCAGAGCGTCGCGGAAGCGGCATTGCATCCGAATTGCTTCGCAAGTTAGCCGCATGGTTTGCCGAGCAGAAAGCGTCACGGATCTGCGCGGACGTAGAACCGTCCAACATTGCAGCGCGACGTTTCTACAAGCGGTGCGGCGCTGTCGATCTCAATGCGCACTGGCTAGTGTGGAACGACATAAACGTTGTCTTTGGCGAGGAATGATCCCGACCGCAGTTTATCAGTTGGCGGCACGAGGCGGTGCGCCGGCGCGAAGGGCTACGAGCTGCGGGTCTTCCTGCATATTCTGCGGGAATTTCTGTACATATTGATCGACGGCGCGGCACCAGATGCGGTGCATGAAGGCGTAACCGAAGGCGTGCATCTCGTTCATCGCCTCGGGCTCGGTCCAGCCCTCATTCGCCATGCGATAAACGGCGATCATCGCGCCAGTGCGATCAATGCCGCCATAGCAGTGGACAAAAACTTTCTTGCCGGGATTTTCTTTTAAAATTTGGAGGAAATTCGCGGCAATTTTGTCGGATGGGCTCCGGCAATCCCAGCTCAGCAGAATTAATTTCATGTTATTAGCCGCGGCTTCGTGCCTCTCCTGATTCAAATTCAAGCCGCGAAAATCGACAATCACATCGATTCCCATTTTGGCGAGGCTCTGAAAACCCAAATCAGACGGCTGAGCTCCGCGATAAAGAGTCGGCGTCACCTCGCCGAAATTCGGCACACCCGCGAGCGAGATTCTTTTGGCCGGCGCGTGAGCGATTGTGGAGTGCTTCGCCTTGGACTGCGCCTGAAGGGCGGGTACTGTTGCACACACGCAGAGCACAACGATTATGATTCGTTGCAGTTGGCGGATTTGTCGCGAGAGCCGCATGAGAGTTAGATGCATATAAGCATAACCACGATTGCGGAGCGGAGCAAATGAGGAACTGCGAAGTGCCATTTTGCGACTGAACCACCATCTGTAGACAAGTTGGACACTAGCACCCAAAGATTTTGTGGTGGCGTTGCGCTTTCTTCTTGACACTTTTTCCACAACCCGGTAATACTGCGTTCCCAGATTCGGGGAGTTTGGTACGGGCCGCGAGCGGGGGGACGGAAGAATTCACGGCGCCGACCCGGGTTAAAAAACCGACGAAATCAAGGGCCAGTCGCCCGACCGTAATTGCAGTGTAAAGTGCGGGAGGAGCGAAGCTTTTTCTTTTTTCGGTTTTTGGCAGTGTGGAAATCCACTGCCGCCCGGCTTGCGCTGAGCTGCTCCAAGGGCTAGAGTCAATCTCTCCAGAATCAAGCGGCGGCTGCCTGCCCTCTCTAACCGTCGCGTAAGCCGGAGTTCCGGGATTGCGGTATAATTTGTTAATCCGCCGTCCCCCACCCGGTAATCCATCAGCGGCAGGACTGCCTGCGCGGAGGCGGAAATATGGCGGAAGCAAAAATGGCACTGAGCAGTAATGTGGCAGGCAAAATGGATGTCGAGCAACAGGATCGCAAGACAATTCAGACCGGACTGGAATTTCGGCGCAAATTCACGGATGGCAAAGTGGCTCCATTCGACGCGGTCGAATGGGAGCGGCGAACCGCGCAGATTGGGAACGAAAAAGGGCAGGTGATTTTCCGCCAGGATAATATTGAAGTTCCGAAATCATGGTCGCAGACTGCAACGAACATCGTCGCGTCAAAATATTTTCACGGAAAGCCGAACACGCCGGAGCGTGAAGGCTCGGTGCGCCAATTAATTGGACGCGTGGTCGATACGATCGTGCATTGGGGAGAGCACGATGGGTATTTTGCGTCGCCGGAGTCGCAAGCGGCGTTTAAGGACGAGCTGACGCATTTGCTCGTCGAGCAGAAAATGGCTTTCAATTCGCCCGTGTGGTTCAACGTGGGTGTGCAACCGAAGCCCCAGTGCTCGGCGTGCTTCATCAATTCCGTGCAGGACAGCATGGATTCGATCATGAACCTCGCTAAAACCGAGGGCATGCTCTTCAAGTGGGGCTCCGGAACAGGAACGAATTTCTCGACGCTGCGCGGAAGCAAAGAAACGCTTTCGGGAGGTGGAATCGCGTCCGGGCCAGTGAGTTTTATGAAAGGCTTCGATGCCTTCGCGGGCGTGATTAAGAGCGGCGGGAAAACGCGGCGGGCAGCCAAGATGGTGATCCTCAACGTTGACCATCCGGACATCGCGGAATTCATCGACTGCAAAATGAAGGAAGAGCACAAAGCCCAGGTGCTGATCGAGCAGGGCTACAACTCCTCGATTGACGGCGAAGCGTACAGCTCCATCTTTTTCCAGAACGCCAACCACTCCGTACGCGTGACCGACGAATTCATGCAGGCCGTGGAAGACGACCGCGACTGGTGGACGCGGAACGTGAACGACGGCCAACCCGCCGAAAAATTCAGCGCGCGCGACCTGTTGCGCAGAATGTCCGAGTCGGCATGGCAATGCGGCGACCCGGGCATGCAATATGACACCACGGTAAACCGCTGGCACACCTGCAAAGGGACGGACAGGATTCACGCGTCGAACCCCTGCTCGGAGTATATGTTCCTTGACGACACGGCGTGCAATCTGGCGTCGCTCAATCTGCTGAAATTCCTCGGGACGAACGGGCAGTTCGATGTCGAAGGCTTCCGGCACGCGGTGGACGTCACCATCACGGCGCAGGAAATTCTGGTTTCCAACGCGAGCTATCCAACGCCGAAGATCGAGCGAAACTCGCACGATTTTCGTCCGCTTGGCCTGGGTTACGCCAACCTCGGCGGGCTGCTGCTTTCTCTGGGCGTGCCGTACGACTCCGACCAAGGCCGCGACATTTGCGGCGCGATCACCGCGCTGATGACCGGCGAAGGCTACGCGCAATCGGCGCGCATGGCCGAGAGAATGGGCCCGTTTGCCGGCTATCAAACGAATCGAGAGCCAATGCTGGACGTGATGCGCATGCATCGCGACTCGCTGCGGCCGATCAAGGAAGACAATGTCCAGCCGCAAATACTGCGCGCCGCGCGTGATGCCTGGGATACTACGGTCGACCACGGCGGAAAATTTGGCTATCGCAATTCGCAGGTGTCCGTGCTGGCGCCGACCGGAACGATCGGCTTCATGATGGATTGCGACACGACCGGCATCGAGCCAGACTTGGCTTTGGTGAAGCACAAACGGCTTGTGGGCGGCGGCGTAATCAAGATCGTGAACAACACCGTGCCCATAGCGCTGATACGCCTCGGCTATTCCGATGTTCAGGCGTCGCTGATTGTCGACTGGATCGACCAGCACGGAACTATCGAGGGCGCGCCGGATCTTAAACCCGAGCATTTGCCGGTGTTCGATTGCTCGCTCGCGACCAACGGAGGGCGTTCGATCGCTTGGCGCGGACATTTGAAGATGATGGCCGCTGCGCAACCGTTCCTCTCCGGCGCGATTTCGAAGACCATCAACATGCCGGAAGAGTCGACGGTGGAAGACGTGATGCAGGCTTATGTTGAATCCTGGAAACTGGGGTTGAAGGCCGTGGCTATTTATCGCGACAACTCGAAGCGTTCGCAACCGCTCTCGGCAGCGGGCGAGAAGAAAACGGGAACGGTAGAGCAGCCCACATCGGCAGCGGTTAAAGCGGAAACGCCCGTGGGCGCCCAGCAGGAACTCTTCCGCTCAGAACGCAGAAAGCTGCCCTGCGAGCGCAACTCCATCACGCATAAATTCTCGGTTGGCGGGCACGAGGGCTATTTGACCGTCGGAAAGTATGACGACGGCACGCCGGGCGAGATTTTCATCAAGATGGCAAAAGAAGGCTCGACGCTCTCTGGAATCATGGATGGCTTCGCGCTTTCCGTTTCGATTGCCCTGCAGTACGGCGTTCCTCTGCGCGCCATGATCGACAAATTTGTGAACGCGCGCTTTGAACCTTCGGGGTTCACCGGGAATAAAGAGATTCCGTACGCCAAGTCGATCATCGACTACATCGGACGCTGGCTCGGCGGGAAATTCATTTCGCGCGATTACCTGGTCCGGAACGGCGAAACGGAAGCTGTCGCAGTCGCGAATGGGCCGGTGGCGTCAACAATCGCTCCGGCAAGTGCAACGGCGACCGCGGAAGAAAAGCTTCGCCCTCGCGCAGCGATTGACGACGCGCCTTCGTGCTCCGAATGCGGCATGTTGATGACCCCCAACGGAAGCTGCTACAAATGCGAGAATTGCGGCAGCACTTCGGGGTGCAGTTGAAAAACGGCGGGACAACCCTAGCTCCTTAAGCCGGAATCAAAGCCAGTATCGGATGGGTGATACTGGCTTTTTCTTTTCTATTCCAGCGTCGGTACATGGTGATAGAGTGAGGCTTCACGGAGCAACCATATAATTTATGCAAAACACCATCAGTCTTCGCGAACAGATACCCGCGCTCACTTTGCGCACGCCGGACGGGCGTACCGTCTCCGCTTGGGATTTCAAACAGAAGAGAACCCGCGTGATCGCCCTGCTTCGGGCGGATTCGCCAGGAACCTGGGAGTTTGTGAACCAGATCGTGGCCCATGCCGAGGATTGGAAACAGAAAGACGCTATCGGGTTGGTTGTCTTTTCCAAGCCGCCCGCGGCGGGCATGCCTAAGAATTTGCCGCCGGAAATCATCACCGGTACGGATGCCGGCGGACGCTCGATCGTGCGCTACCTGGGCACAGAAGCGCTTGGGCCCAACGGCCAAATGCGCCAGGGAGTCTTCGTCGCAGATCGCTACGGCGAACTATACGCGCAATGGATTGTCGAGAAAGACGGCGAATTGCCGCGCATGAGCGCGATTCTGAAAGCCCTCGAACAAGTCGAAATCGCCTGCGAAGAATGCCAAGCCTCGACTTGGCCCCTCGAAGGCTGAAGCCTTTAGCGCGATCCCAGGTTAAAAATCACCGTGATGCAAGTATCAACGGTGACCGGAGT
>DATNDO010000064.1:0-6134 GCA_035606955.1 Candidatus Angelobacter sp. | reverse complement strand
GACGGCCAGCTTGACTTGTTCGTTTGCCAGTTCGCGGACTGGAACAAGTCGAAAAACAAATTTTGCGGCAACGATTTGACCGGCGAGCGATGGTATTGCAAACCCAACGTCTACGATCCAGCGCCGTGCTGGCTTTTCCATAACAACGGCGACGGGACTTTCACGGACGTCAGCAAGGAATCCGGCATCGCGAAATCGCTGGCCAAGGCGTGGGGCGTCGTGGCGTGCGACATCAACAATGACGGGTTGATGGACCTGTTCGTATCGAACGATACGGTCGCGAATTTTGTTTTCGCCAATCAGGGCAAGGGCCGCTTCTCGGAAATTGGTTTGCTCGCGGGCGTGGGATACAACAGCTTCGGCCGGGCCCGCTCAGGAATGGGCGTGGACGCCGCCGATTACGACCAGGACGGCTGGATCGATCTGTTTGTGTCCAATGTGGATCACGAAATGTTTTCGCTCTATCACAATAATAAAGATGAGACGTTCTCCGATCTCGCATCATCGGATGGAATCGGCTCTACCACCATGCTGATGAGCGGCTGGGGACTGAAGTTTTTTGATTACGATAATGATGGCGAGCTCGATCTGCTGCTCTGCGATGGCCATCCCGACATTGCGGTCGAAAAGCACATGCAAAACGTGGAATATCGAGAGCCGATGCTGCTGTTTCGCAACACGGGCCGCGGCTTCGAAAACATAAGCAAGCAGAGCGGCCCGATTTTTTCGAAGCCCATCGCAGGGCGCGGCATGGCGCTCGGCGACTTCGACAACGACGGCTCGGTGGATGTTTTGGTCGCAGTCAACGATGCCGCGCCAATTCTTTTGCGGAATAATGCAGGGCGGCAAAATCACTGGCTAGGCGTTCGATTGGTGGGACGAAAATCAAATATTGACGCCATCGGCGCGAAAATCACGTATCAGTCTGGCGACTTCAAGCGGCATCGTTTCAAAGTCGGCGGAGGGAGCTATCTCTCGTCGCATGACCCTCGCATGATTCTGGGAATTGGCCAGCGGTCGAAAATTGATTCGCTCGAAGTGAAATGGCCACAGCCGGGAGGCGCAACCGAGCGGTTCACCAATCTTCCCATCGACCGTTACATTACAATCGTCGAAGGCCAGGGGAAATGGACTTAGGATTTGAGGCTACTGCTGGCCCGGGTCTTGCGGTCCGGAGGGCGGCGCTTTTTTCTCCGCTTCGTGTTGAAGAGCTATTTCGCGTTGCGCGTCTTGCTGGCGGCCCGTCCGCGCATAGGCAATCGCGAGTTGATAATGACCGGCGGGATCCTCGGGGACCATCTTGACATATTTTTCGAGCGGCGAAACTGCGTCGGAATTTTTCCCGGCGGCATTCAACGACAGGCCAAGGCCAAGGTAAGCCTCGGAAAATCCGGCGTCCAGTTTCGCGGCGCGGGAAAAATGATCAATCGCTTCGTCCCATTGCTGCGCTTGCCGCGCTAGATCTCCGAGCATGAACTCCGCCGAAGCGGCGCCGGGATCGATCTGCAATTCCGCTTCAAATTCTTTCTTCGCGTCGTCAGCGGTCGTGGCTGTGGCCGGTTCTGCGAGAATAATCCGGCCCAGACGGTAATGAATTCCGAGCTGACCGGGGTATTTTTCAAGAATCTTGCGATATTCAGCGGCGGCCTCGTCCAATTTTCCGTGCGATTCAAGTCCCTCGGCGTCCAGTTCCTGCGCTTCCGCTGAGGTTGGGGCCGTCGCGGCAAGTTCTTGCGCCGCTCGCGACGCGAGTTCGGAGTAGAAATGCGTCGCGGTGTACAGGACTTTGGGATCGCGCGGAAATTCCCGGCGCAGCAACACCAACGCATCAACGATGGCGTCTTCCTGATAGACGCTCATTCCGCATTGAGCGGTGGCCATCTCCACGTCATAGCGCATTTTTCTTGCGGCGATATGCGGGATCGCTTTCCGCAGGACTGGCAGGGCTTCGTTACAAAGACCCTGTTCGGCGAGCTGGAGGCCTCGTTGAGCGGAGGCGGTTGCATCGTACGTCGCGGGTTTCTTCGAAGTCTGCGCAGCAGAATAATTCGCAAGCAGTCCGACCGCGAGAGCGGCGGCCAGAATTAGCTTTCGACTTTTATTTACCGCGTCGATGCACGTTTGGGAGAAATATCGCATGGCCGATTATACCGCTAGAACGCGACCTGCACTGGACGACCTTGGAAGACAATCTGGCGCGTTGCCTGCGCAAGCTTCACTTCGATTTGCCGTCGCGCTGGCGGCAACATGCGCGAGCCTTCGGCGAGATGGAGCGACAGCACGCGCCGCGAATCATTCCACGCCATTTTGATTCCCATCCAATCACCCTTGCGGTAGTTGAAAGATTTGCCGTCGTCTTCATAAAGAAGGAATGAGCCATCTGCTCCGGGATATATCGTGACGGAGAGCGGCTCGTCCACTTTCTCGCTGGTATATTGCTTTACTGGACCGAGCGGCAAGATGGCGCCCGCGCGAACGTAGAGCGGCATCGTTTCCAGGTCCACGTCGCGCGCTATTTCTCGGCCGCCCTCGGCGCGCTCGCCAGTCCAGAAATCGTACCAAGTGCCGCGAGGAAGATAGACGCGCCGCGAAGTCGCGCTCCTTTCAAATACCGGCGCGACGAGCACGTCCCGGCCCCACAAATATTCATCGTCACGCGCCACGGCTACCGGATCATCCGGATAATGCAGCCATAGCGCGCGCATGATGGGCATGCCTGTGTTCGCGCATTCGCGCACCGCGCTGTACAAGTACGGCACCATGCGGTAACGAAGCTCCATGTATTTGCGGCAGATGGGCTCGACCTGCGTGTTGTGCAACTGGCTGGCGTCGGGAATCGCGGCGCCTCCGTAGTTGTTGATCTCGACGGGCCCCGGATCGCCTGTGTCCCAACCCCACGGCAATCGCAGTTTCCACGTCCGGCCGTGGCAGCGAAAGAGCGTGCAAAACGAGCCGAACTGAAACCACCTCAGATAAAGCTCGGCGGTGAATTCTTTTGTAGGGACAAAGCCGCCAATATCGGTGCCCCAGTAAGGAATACCAGATAGCGCGGTATTGATTGCATTCGGTATATGAACTTTCAACGTCTCCCACGTCGAATACACGTCGCCGGACCACAAAAAAGATGCGTAGCGCTGCATTCCCGCATATCCGTTGCGATGCAGCGCGTAGGGGCGCTCATTTGGACGGTCGATCTGCGGACCCTCCCAGTACATTCGATTGCGCGTCAGCCGCGACGCGATGTCCAGAGGATCGCCTTCGTCGGGCCACCAGCCGTCGACGCCCAATGCAAAATCTTTGCGGTGCGCATCCCAGTAGCAGCTCACTTCCTCCTCGTCGAATCGCCCCAACGCGCATTGGTCGTGAACTGTCCCGCGAAGTTTCCGCGTGAGAATCACCGCATGCAGCACCGCGCGGAAATTATCCTTGTGGAATTCGTCGAGGATTTCCTTTGGGTCAGGAAACACGCGCGAATTCCAGGAGAACGAGCCGTTTTCGGTGTTCCATCCCGACGGACAGAAGCCCGTGCCCAAATAAATCAGCGCGTCGCAGGGGAGCTTTTTGTCGCGGAACGTTTTTGCCTCAGCCAGGATTTCCTCGCGACTCGCAAGCGTGCGGTGAGACTGCTGATATCCAAACGCCCACAGCGGCGGCATTTCCGCGTTCCCGGTAAGCCGCGCGTATTCCGCCATGATGGTCGCGGGCTCGGGCGACGCCACGAAAAAAATATCCAGGGGAAGCGCGGCGTCCGGGCTCTCCGGCAGAAATTTGCTCTCCGGACCTGTAAAGTCAAACGTCCCGAACGGTTGATGGATGAACATCGCCCAGCCAGCAGTTCCAATGAGCCACGGAATCGGCACGCGACCGCCATGCGTCGCGAGTTTGTAGCCGCCTTGACCGCTGCGCATTCTGTCAGCGGAGCCGCGGCGGTCAAATTGCGGGCCGCCTTCGCCGAGCGCGAGAATCGGCGACTCTCCGGTGACGAACGAAACGATGCCGGTTTCTTCGTCTACGGTAATCTTCTGAATCTGCTCGGCGGCCTCCGTCTCGATTGTAAAAGTTAGCGGGTTGACCGCAATCCGCACGGTTACGCCACCGGCTTTGATTGTTCGCGCGCCCGGTGCTCCGCGCATTGTTGCAACCGGAGTGCCCCAGGACTCGCGCACGAGCGAACCATCCGTGGGAATCGTCACGACGCGACCATCTTTTTGAATCGGCAGGATGCTCAGCCGGAAAGTATGCTTGCTGACGGAGCCAATCTGAATTTCGACATCTTGGCCGCCGATGCGCAAAGCACTCTCGGTGCGCGCTTGTTCTTCCGGCAGCAGAAACGCTGCACACGCGGCGCTCATGCCTTTTAAAACTTCCCTGCGGTCGTATCTTTTCTTCATGTTTTCATGCGCTCGTTCGCCTTGACTCGCCTATTGTTTTGCTTGCAGCTCCACCCAAGTCGTTTCTTTGTGTAACGGGATTACATAAGCTCGACGTTCGAGCTTGAACAACTTGCCGAGTTGATACGCGCCGACGCCGCTTATTTTCGTCGGCTGCCCCACGCGCAGATAGGCCGTTGGCGTGAATTCCGTCGCAGGCGCCAAACCAAGGCGCACCGTGCCGGTCTTGGAATTAATCTCTACCGCGTCGAACTTGCCCGCGTCGAGCGTCAGCCAAAGGCCCAAGGACGCCACGTACACACGCATGCGAAAAGAATCGAGCGGCGTGACGCTGATCGTGTTGCCCTGAGTTTTGATGTTGCCGCCGAACGCGAGCCAGCCGAATTCAGGGTGATCCACAATGTACGTGGCGGTGTTCAACGCGTGGCCGAAGAAATTTGGGCCGTAGTCGCCGGAGTACGGATCAAATTTGAGCATGTCCGGAAAGGCGTGGAACGCAGCTGACGCGAATCCTTCCTGATCAATATCCGTGAGCGCTCCCATGGTACCGCCGTAGCCGACGCGCAATAGATAGAAATCGTCCGGGTGCTCGCGATACTCGGCAAGCAGCGGAATGGCGTTGATGCCCGAGCCGTAATGATGGAGCTGCCGCTCGAGGCGCTGGACCTTCGCGGCGTAAACAAAATCCCAGTAACGGCGCGCGCTGCCGTTGTAGCCCCAGCTCGGTATCGTTGGGTCATAACCGAGTATTGCGTTCAATGTCACATCGGCTTTCGCCTGGTAGCCGAAGTATTTCATCCACGCGTAGACTTCTTCCTGGCCCGTCGAATCCCAGGGCATTTCGCTTCCGAACGGATAGGCTTCTACTTTCCAGCGGTCGGCGCGGGCGCGCATTTTTGCTTCCAAGTCGTCGGCTTGCACCGTCATCCCTTCGCGCCGCAGGTCCGTCATGATCTTCAGAAATATATCGCCCTCCATCTGTCCGAATTGCGCCAGGCCGGGCGCGTCGTTCGTCATCGCAATCGACGTTTCGTAGGCATGATTCAAATACCACTGCCAAGGATGGTCGGTGACGAGGCCCCGGTGGTCGCGTGCCAAGCGATAAAGCACCCAATAGGCGGCCGCGACGTGCGGGTAATTGTAAGAACGGTCCACCGCTTCGGATGCTTTTTTGTTCCAACTCGTCCAACTACTCCAATCCAGATCGCTCCGGTAATAACCCCACGGCAATTCGTTCGGCTGATAGTAGAAGAGGCTTTTTCTTACGCCGTATCTCTCGGGCCCGTCTTTGTACTGGATGCCGCCCCACAAAACGCCATCGACGAACTGCTGATACTTGGCCAGCTCTTCCTTATCGGGCTGCCCAAATTCCTTCATGGCAGCCGCCAGCCACGAGCCTGCGCCGCCTTCGTCGCTCAGCCCGGCAATCCACACACGACTGTCTTGCGAGACGATCTGATTCGCTTCGCGGTCGTAGGTCATTACCGACGGGCTGCGATGAAACGGATCCTTGGGATCGACGAACCACTGTTTCGTTGTCAGAAAGTTTCCCAGGTCGGAAACCACCTGCGCTTCGGGCTTGATTACGAAATAATTGATTGTCTGCACGAGGCCGTCTTCGTACGTAATCGTCAGACGCGAACGGCCCCACGTGTGGCCCTTCAGCGCAAAAGATTGCCAGCCCTCGCGAGTTCGCGCAGTTTTGTGAATATCAATCGCCCCGTTTGGTTCCACCACCATGGA
>DATNDO010000055.1:0-20764 GCA_035606955.1 Candidatus Angelobacter sp. | reverse complement strand
CGCGCTGCCGCAGGCCGGAAAAATACAGCGCAGACTCTCGCAGCGTTTTGCTGGGCACCGTTCCGGTGTTGATACATGCGCCGCCAACTACTTCCTCGCGCTCAACTAACGCGACGCGCTTCTCGAAATACGCAGCCTGCGCCGCGCCCTTTTCTCCCGCGGGTCCGGAACCGATCACCACCAAATCGAATTGCTCCGCCGTTGGCGTCATCGCATTTTCCTGAATGCAGCGCCGGAATCTTACCAGAAACGCCACTGCTGCGCGTCTATCGTATCGCGACGCTCGCGGCTGCGCGCGCTGATTGCTCTGCGCCGCTAACTGATGCCCCGTTCCGCAGGTGGTCCGCGCACGAAGAATCGGGTCGCAAGCGACGCAATCATGATGGCAACGCGCACATCTGCGAGAAGTTAGGACGATATGGCGGTGATTTCGGGGGTCCGGGCAAAAGGCGTTATACTGAACACACCTATCAGTCAAGTTGTTCAAAGAGTTAACACCTGGAATGCGCGAGACAGACATGAAGAATTTGTGGCGGCTGCCTGTATAATCCATTTGCGCGGCGGAGCTGGCGAAATTTTGCGCGCGTACTATTATACGGCGGCTATATGGCGGCTTTGTTTGCGGTTGACTTGGAGCCAGCGAAGCTGGCATTCATTCCCTGAAAGTGAGGTCCATGCCCACAATGAGCAGAATACTTCGGACTCCAACCATTCGCATCGGCGCGTTGCTGACATCTTTCCTTTTACTGTTTTTGCTCGGCCTCGCGCCGCGGCTCGACGCGCAAACGCCTGCCACGAGGGAGCCGCGTGGTGCTTTCGAGGTCACCTCGTCGCTGGGACGCAAGCTTTACGCGCAGCCCGATGACGCCGCGGTAATCGCGGCGCGCAAGAAGCTCGCCGCCGATCCGAAAAACGTAAGCCTGGTCCTCGCGCTTTCTCAAGCTCAGGCGGGAAGGCGGCAGTACCGTGAAGCCGTAGCCACCTGCACCAGAGGGCTCGCGTTCGCCCCTAAAAACGCCGACCTCTATATCGAGAAAGGGCATCGCGAACTCGGCCTCCGCGAATTCCGCGCCGCCGAACGCGATCTCGCGCACGCCGCCTCGCTCGACCCGACGAAACTCGACGCCTTTTACCATCTTGGCTTGGCGCACTATTTTCAAGGCCAGTTCGCGGCGGCGGCGGAATCTTTTGGCAAAGCTCTTGCGCTCGCGAAGAACAATGACAGCGTCATTGACTGTTCGAACTGGCTGTATGTCTCTCTCCGCCGAGCCGACAAGCCGACCGAAGCTGCAGAAGCTCTCAAGCGCATTACTCCCGAGATGCAAAACACCGAGCCGCATTTGCTCTTCTATTTGCACCTGCTGCGCTTTTATCAGGGCGCGATATCTGAGAAGGACGTCCTGCCGGCGAAGCCCGCGGACCCGAATGACACAGAGGCTGAGCTGGCTTTCGACACGGTGACCTACGGCGTCGGCAACTGGCACCTTTACAACAATCACGACGCGAAGGGGGAGACGGAGCTGTTCCGGCAAGTGGTGAAGGGTAATGCGTGGAACGCGTGGGGATTTGTCGGGTCCGAGACGGAACTGGCGCGAGTCCGCGCTTTCGAACGTTGGCTGAGTAACGTCCCCCCCGCAGCGAAGCCGTAGGTCCCGTGGCTGACGTTTTCTTCCGTGCTCGGGATGCTTCTGCGCATGCGAGATCAGGTATAATCACTCTCGATTGGGAGCGTCGCTTCGATGATCATTAAGAAATACCTTCTCTGGATGGAACCGAGCAAGATACCTGTGGCTGGCATGGATACCGATTACCGCTTTACCTCAAACCGAGACGAGGCCGCATACTGGCCTACGAAGGCCCTGGCTCAGGCGTCTTGTCGGGATTTTGGCAATAGTCAGATTACGATTTGCTCCTCTACTGGCGGTACGTACGTTTGCGGGGATTTCAAATTAGAAGAGCGAAAACCGGATGAGTTTGTGGTGTCTTGTGAAGCCCCGTTTGTCCTCAACCAAGAGAATCGTTAGGCTTCGACGCCTACGCAACAAGAAACCTACTTCTTTTCGCCGGGCTTGAGGTCCAGCGCCGCGGAATTCATGCAATACCGCAAACCCGTGGGCGCGGGGCCGTCTTCGAACACGTGGCCTAGGTGGGCGCCGCATTTCGAACAGCGCGCTTCCGTGCGCGCCATTCCGTGATTTGAATCTTTTTGCTCTTCGATTTTGCTCGCGTCGGCAGGCTGATAGAAACTCGGCCAGCCCGTTCCCGACTCGAACTTCGTCGAGGAATCGAACAGCGGCTCGCCGCAACAAACGCAGTGATACGTTCCCTCATCATGGGTGTCCCAATACTTGCCCGTGAACGGCGGCTCGGTCCCAGCCTCGCGCGTCACGTGATACTGCTCCGGCGTGAGCCGCCGCTTCCATTCCGCCTCATTCTTCGGCATCTTTTCCGCCATGAATTATTCTCCCCTTCAACAGAGCGATTTTACCCACTTTTTCTGTGATCCGCCTAGTTACGTAGCGACGCGTCAGGCGGGTGGAACGCCCTTGAAGGCGCTAGACGAATTTGACTTTTCTTCTGGGCGCCGCACCCTTTGGCGTTCCACCCGAAGCAGTTTATTCCGCATGTTCGAGCCCGAGGATCGTACGTCCGCCGCGGCTATGAATCTTTTTCGTTGGTCTCCCCGTATAGCTCAGCATCCAGGCCTCAGGAAGATTCCCTCCTCATAATGGGAGAAGGAATCCCGGTACCTGGGCGGGAGCGCAACTCAGAACCCTGCATTGCTTTTCCGCGGGAGGTTGACATGCATGACACAAAGGAGCGGTTGTCTCTATTCTGGCTCTTCGCGTTACTCAACTACCTGTATGCGGACGTGCTTGCCCTGTTCGATATTGTTGGCTCGCAAGATCCAGCCCCACATCTCCCACAATGGGCTCTGCTGGGTTCAGCGATCTTGATGGAAATACCCATCGCCATGATTGTGGCGTCTCGAGTCCTTCCGTTTAGAGCGAACCGGCTGGCGAATATCATCGCGGGTGCCATTGAGACTTTAGCCGTCATTTCGATGCAATTCGTTTACCCTTTGGCCAGCGGTGCCTGGCACGAGCATATGTTTGCATCGTACATTTTCTTCGGGACGATCGAAACGGTATGCACGTCAGTCATCATCTGGCAGGCGTGGACTTGGTCAGGGGTGAAGCCAGTAGTTAGTTCGGAGCGCGTCGCCGACCATCTGCCAGGAACAGCGCGATAAAAAGTGGTATCTTGTGCGCAGTGCAAGACTAGGGCACTCCAATCTAACAAGGAGAGTACCCAATGAAACAGAATGTCACGTTAACCATCGCGTCTCTGCTCTCGATCCTCTTCACGACGTTTCACGTGACGGGCGACATCGTCCGAGGAATGGAGCCGGGGAGGCTTTCAGACCTCATTGTGCTGCCCATTTTGGTCGTCTGGCTGTACGGAACGCTGGTGCTGGCCGGAAAGCGATCGGGGTACGTCATCATCCTCCTTGGGTCGCTCCTTGGGTTGCTCGTCCCTGTCATCCACATGAAGGGGGCGGGAGTCGGCGGAGCGATCGCGAAGTCCAGCGGAGCCTTCTTCTTTATCTGGACACTCATCGCGCTTGGCGTGACTGCGCTCTTCTCAGTCGTCCTCTCGGCGCGCGGACTGTGGGAGCATTTTGCGGGTCGCCGACCCTTAACGCGCTAGACGATTTTGACTTTTCTTCTGGGTGCGGCACACTGTGACGTATCTTTCGTTTGCCCGAATTCCGTGAATATGTTTTCCGGGGAGGCTAAATGTTAAGCCGCATTTTTCAGTTGCTGCTGGTTGCGTGTGTGGTTACGAGTTCGGTTTGGGCGGCGAACGATCCTTTCGTAGGCAAGTGGAAAGTGAATCCGTCCAAAAGCAAGCTCACTGACGAAATGAAAGTTGAGGCCGTGGGCGCAAACAGATACACGTTCACCTTTGGCCCCGGCCAAGTCGACACAATCGTAGCCGACGGGAGTGACCAGCCGGCCCTGCAGGGGACCACACTTTCCGTGACGGTGGAGAAGCCCAACAACTGGAAGGTCGTTCGAAAGATGAAAGGCCGCACGCTCCTCATGGCTTATTGGACGCTTTCCGAAGACGGCAAAACCCTCAACGACGCCTTTACGCAATATTTGCCCGACGGTATGACATTGTTCTCGCAGCCGTTGCCGAACGGTTCGACATTGTTCTTGCCCTATGTGTACGAGCGGACGGCGGGAAAATCAGGTTTTCCAGGCACATGGGACAGCGAGAGCGCGAAAGTGAACGCGGGGATCGAGCTCCAGATCCAGCCCTACAAAGGCGACGGCCTGTCATTTAAACGTTCCGATGAAGAAGCCGCTAAGATGATTAAGTTAGATGGGAACGATTATCCGGACCTCGATCCGAACGGACGGGATAAAGGCACTGCATATTCGGCCCGCCGTGTGAACGAGCGCAGTTTGGAAATCGCAGAGAAATCCAATGGCGAAATTACGGGCACACGGCAGATCGAGCTTTCTACAGATCTCAAGACCTTGACGGTGACTGTGCATCTGATGGGTCAAAACAGGCCCCAGAGCATCTATGTCTATGATCGGGAGTAGAGGTGCGGTCCACTCCCGCAGGTGTGGTAATTGCCGTGGCGTGTTAAACTGCTGAAATTAAACAGTGCCGGAGTGGCGGAACTGGCAGACGCGTTGGACTCAAAATCCAATGGTGCTTAGCATCATGAGGGTTCGACCCCCTCCTCCGGCACATCAAAATCATCAATGTTTATCGGTGTTTTATGCGATGCGAGGACTTACTAAGACCACAGTAGGCCCGTCTATCACGACTTCTTGACTTCCGCCTCCGGCCGTTTCTGCCGCTCTTTAACCCACGAACCATAGTGTTTCTGCGTAATCCGAATGTTTATTCGCCTTGTGTTCGCCTGGGATATCCGACGCGAGGTCGGTGATATAATCTCGCGGGGTGAGCGGAATTTACTTAGGCACGTCCGCCATTGCGTTCCAAGTATTTATGAACTAGTGTACGCATGCCCCGCGAAGGAGACCCGAGTGGATCGCGAATACGACATCTTCGAATCCCTGACCGATGGTTCGTCAATCTGGCGCGACCATGCTTCCGGGTTGCAGGATGCCAGATCAAAGCTCAACCGATTGGTGCGAGACACGGGCAGAGAATATTTCGCGGTGCACCTGCCGACTGGCCAGGTTGTCTTTCCCGTGAATCCGTCGAAGGTGACAGCGGAGCGTTCGCCGAATCGCATTTTTCAAGTCGCTTACAGCGAAAAACTACGTTTTGTGAGGGCTGAACTGTTACGAAACATGGGTTATGCCGTAATCTCGGCATTAGGTAACGAAGCGGCGAAGACGCTCCTAACAAGCCTCAGCACCGACGACCTTGGTATCCGTCTTTTTATCGTCGGTCATACAGCATCCGCAGAAACCAGAAAAGAAATGGTCGATTGGATCAAGGCAAAATATCCAGAAGCTAAAATTCTTGCCCTGAATCCGCCGAATGAAAAAGTACCGACCGCCGATTACAACGTTCGACAGAATGGTCCGGAGGCGTGGCTACCCTTTGTTGCAGCATCCATGAAGCCGCTGCAAGCTAGTTAACGCGGGCCGCAGGCGCCGCACGCTGACCTGACCGCAACCATTCAACTGTTTCGAGAAATGTGCGAGTCCGATGGAATTCCAGTTCCGATTCAGATTCATTTGCCAGAGCCCTTTGACCGGACACTGTTCAAGAACTCTGCGAACTGAGCACATGGCGAGCGGCGCCGCGATCTCGTGTGCTAAGCTTGGATTTTTTCAAGGCAGGCTGCTTACCATTCGTGCGGAAAGTTGGCTCTAAACCGAATTTCGACCATGCTCGCGGTATGCCCAACTTGGTTGATTCTGCGAATTCTATTGGTTCTATTACTCCACAAGACACATAAGTTACGCCTTCTCAGGCCGCAAAAAAGTTCGACCCCCCGCCTCCGGCACCAATCCTTGCGGTCGCTTAATTGCAAAGTTCTGTTTACGGCAGTCAATCGCGTGCCCGGCACGTGCATTTTTGGGCCGATAGGACGGCCGTACCATTCATTCCCCGCCTCGGTACCATTGCCGCGTTCCATCGATACCGTTACTCTGTTCTTTCATGAATCCACCGGAAATCCAAGTCAGACAAACCAGCAGGGCACAACGGAGGAGCAAGCGGCTCCGGTTGGTTGTTCCCGTCGAAGTGATTGCGTTTGAAGGCGAATCAGACGCCTTTCGCGAGGCTGCGCGTATGCTCTCGGTAAACGCAAACGGTGGCCTTTTGATCCTGGGCCGTCCGGTAACCCGCGGTCAGGTGCTCCGCCTGGTCAACCGGCGCACAGCCGAGCAGCAGGAGTGCCGCGTGGTCAGCGTGGACGCCTGCGAAGGCGGCAAATCGGCCGTTGGCGTCGAATTCGTTGGTGCAGCAGGCAACTTCTGGCAAATATCGTTTCCCCCTATTACTCCGCGCATTACGTCTAATGACAGCAACTAAGCGCTTGAAAAACCAGAACCTACCCTAACAGCCAGGGTGTGAACCTGAGCACATTTGGCCGAAGTACTATTCGTCCATCCCGTTATACGTGTTCAAATTCTCTCTGTCATGGAAGAAGCGCATTCCACAAAGGCTCACGAGAGCCTTCCCCCTGATCCGTGGCTCACGCGTGCGAATGAGATTCGCACAAACTTGAAGAGCCTCGACCGGAAACAGTGGTGGATGTGGTCGTCCGCCGTCTTGATCATCTTGTTGCTGACAATCGGGGTCGCTTCCTTTTCGTTTCCATGGCTGATGCATGTCGCTGAAGGTACTTATTCGTTTTATTTGTCGCAGGCGGTGCGTGGGCTTGTCGGGTTGGTGCTGATTTTCAGCGTTTATTCCATTTATCAGCAATCGCAGATCAACAAGATACGCGGGCAACTTGCGGATCAAATGGAATCCGTAGCGAAAGTCGAATTGCTCACGGAAGAAGTTTACAAGCTCGCGGTGCTGGATCCTTTGACGAATCTGCACAACCGGCGTTCGGGCGAGCAGCGGCTTTTCGAGGAAATTGCGCGCTCGCGGCGTCACGCGCGTCCGCTGACGATTCTTCTTTTGGACCTTGACGACCTCAAGCAGTGCAACGATAAGTTTGGCCACGACGCGGGCGATACGATGATCCGCGCTTTCGCCGATTGCCTGAAGCGCGCCATTCGCGGTTCCGACCTTGCGGTGCGTATCGGTGGCGACGAATTCATGGTGATATTGCCGGAATGCCGCGCCGAGGAAGTTCGACACGTCCTGGGACGTCTCCACGGCCTTGAAATCGAGTGCGCCGACGAGAAAGTTAAAGTGACGTTTGCTTGCGGCTGGGCGGATTACCAGCCGGGAGAATCGGCGCAGGAACTCCTGAAGCGCGCTGACGAAGCGCTTTATACCGACAAGCGATCCGCCAAGGATAACGGCGGTCTCAGGCAAATCACTAACCCAATCCCTGCTCCGGTTCGGTAGCTCGCCCCCACTTCACGATAACAACCCAGATGGTTGATCGAGTGAGTTAGTCGATCGCTGCGATTGGTTCGCCGCAGGTGGCTCTTGTGGCGATGTTGCGCACAATGTGGGGAGAATTTTCTTGCGCCTGTCCGGTATTGATGCGTAAGATAACCCCGCTAAGGAGTTCCGCAATTGCCAAAAGAGAAACCTAAAGTCAATATCGGTGAAGTTATTCGCTCGTACCGGAATGATCGCGGCCTCTCACAGGGCGACATTGAGCGGCGGACAGGTCTATTGCGCTGCTACCTTTCTCGCGTGGAAAACGGCCACACAGTGCCGTCACTTGAAACGCTGGCGAAAATTGCGGAAGCCATGGAAATCAGCCTCGCGGATTTTTTCCCCGGCGCCGATACTCCGCAGGACCGCGAAACCAAGAAAATGCTCGGCGAGCTTTCCGAAGAGGAAATTCGTTTCCTTGCGGATATCAAAAAGTACAGCACGACGTTGACGGATGACGACAAAAAACTCGTGCTGGCGATGATTCGCAAGATGGCGGCTGTGGTTCCCCGCGCTGCGGCGGCTGCTCCCCGCGCGCGTACCGCTTCACATCGCTCTGCATATTAAACGCGGAGTCTTGCAATAGAGCTCTACGAGCCGGCGCCCTTTCCCCGCTCTGCAACCATTTCGTGAAAGCTCACCGCAGCCACGATTGCGCGAAAAACTCTTCCGCGTCCAATAACAGTGTCGCCCGCGCGGGCTTCGGTTTCGAAGACCAGAAATCTTCCGCGAGTTCCCACCAGCCGCGCATTCGCTTCCACTTTGGCGCCCTGCGATACGGCTTTCAGATGATCGACCTCGATTCGCGTTCCCACGCTGATGGTTCCCGCCGGCAAATGCGGGCGGATTGCTTGTGCGGCGGCAAGCTCCATCAGTCCGATCATGGCCGGAGTGGAAAAAACAGCGGGCAGGCTGGAATCGTATGCGGCGATCGTCCATTCAAACGGAACCACGCATTCGATTCTGGACTGTAAGCCCTTGGCTATTCCAGGAGCGCCTTCCTGTCGCGGCTTGGGTTTGGACTTGACGCCGGTCTTCGGTTTTGTGGCTTTCTTTTTTTTCACAGGGTTCCTTGTTCGGAGGATTCATGCCGATGCGAGGCATGGAAGAAATCTTTGGTGAATTCCGTGACGGTTACGCCGAACTGTTTCCAGAGCCGCTTACGCAATGTGCCGTAGTCCTGCGCGCCGCTGAAGAGGTCGCGCAAGAGTTCGCGAAACGTTGCGCTGCGACGCGCGAACTGGACCATGCGCGTGGTGACCGCGCCGCCGAGAAATCTGCCGCGAAAAACGAGACGCACAAGGCGCGTGGCGATTTCGAGGTCCGCGACAAACTCGGCTCGCAGGCGCGCGGGATAGCTTTCTGGCTGGCCGTCAACGATCGCTTGGGCGAGCAAATCGCCGGATCGAAGCGCGTAAAACAATCCTTCGCCCGTGATGGGATCGACGCACGCAGCCGCGTCCCCCGCGAGGGCCCAATTCCGGCCAACGATCTTGCGATGACGCAGTGTTCCCAGTTCCGGCGAAGGAAGCACGTGACTGTAAAATCGCGCGCCGTCCGTGGCGATTTTTTCTTCGCGAACGAAATCGTCGAGAAGCTGGCGCAATTTTGACGTGGTGTACTTGGCCATGGTCGCGCAGATTCCAACCGACAAATGATCCGTGCGCGGGAAGGACCACAGATAGCCGTTCATACGGTCGAGAAACTTTATTTTGACTGTTTCCTCTTTTGCGGGAATGAAATAACCGAGCGTAACTTCCAGGTCCTGAGGACGAAGAGGAGTTGTGTCGGGCAACAATTGGTTGCGCGCGCCAGCCGCGAGCACGACGAAGTCCGCGGAGTGTTCCTTCCCGCCGGCCGTGAGCGTCACGTGCCGGGCTTTTTCATTGTTACCAAGGTGGGTTTCGACCCGCGTGACGCGCGCGTGTACGGTTTCACAACCAGCTGCAGCGGCGCGGTCAAGCAACAATCCATTGAGGACTGCGCGCGAGTAAATCACCAGTGGGCGCGACATCTCAAAACGCGCTCGATGACCTTTGCTGGAAATCAATTCCGCGGTATGAATTTCTTTTTTGACTTGCGGGCCGCTCAGCAGGAAGGGATATTTTTCGATGGCCTTGTGCGTCAGGCCGCCGCCGCACGGCTTTTCCCAGGCGAGGTGCTCGTCAAATAGGGTGACGGCGAACCCCGCGCTCGCGAGCTTTTCGCCGCAGAGAGCACCGGCAGGTCCTCCGCCAACTATGGCTATTTGTTTCATTCGCGTGGAATCCGCGTACAGACGAGATTTGCGCGCACGTTCAAACTCCAAAGTATAGCATCAGCCAGCCCGACGCAAACGCGGTGTGCGCCTTTGGTAGCAGGAAGTTCGGCTCAGCCTGCTCTGGCAAGCCGGTCTCGGAATTCACGATAAGCGCCTCTCAGTCAGGGCCATTCGTGAAACGATCACAAGCTGTGGATGGAATCGGTGCGTGGTAAAATAAGGGCGTGAGTCACGCGAGGGAATCTCGCGCTGAGGACTTGTTGGGAAAAGTTGTCAGTCAGAAGGAATTGCTGAGCAGGGTGGCCGAAGCGAAGGCCGCTCGGCGTCGAATTGTGTTCACGAACGGCTGTTATGACCTGCTGCATCCCGGCCATGTACGCCTGCTAGAAAAATCCCGCGAACTCGGCGACGTGCTGGTGCTCGCTCTCAATAACGATCGCAGCGTGCGGGAAAACAAAGGCGCCAGCCGGCCAATCATTCCCGAAGACGAACGCGCGGAAATCGCGGCGGCGCTCGCGGCGGTGGATTACGTGGTCTTGTTCGACGAGCCGACGCCGCGGGAGATCATTGCGCGCGTGTTGCCGGACGTGCTGGTGAAGGGAAGCGACTGGGGCGCGGATGAAATTGTGGGGCGTGAGGAAGTCGAAGCGGCGGGTGGCCGCGTGGTGTCGATTCCGCTTGAGCCGGGCTATTCCACTTCTGCGATCATTAAGAGCATTTTGAAAATTCCATCATGATTCTGCCCCTGGTCGGCGAGCTGCTTTCCCGCGTAGGACGCCAGCAAGCCGTTGAAGAATGTTTTGACCGTCTGCGACGCGGCAGCCACGAAGTGGTGCTGACCGGTCTGACGGATCCCGCGAAGGCGCTGCTTGTTGCGCTTGCAGTCCAGTCGCTTTCGAAGCAAACAATCCTCCTCGTCGAATCGAATCAGAAGGCCGACGACTTCGAGGCGTTGACGCTTTATTTTCTCCGCGCTTTAGGGCGAGCGAACGCGCAAGTGACGGTGCTGCCTTCCCACGAAGTGCTGCCCTACGATCATCAGTCGCCCCATCCTGAGATTTCCGAGGCGCGCGCAGCGGCTCTGTGGCGTTTGACGAGCGGCGAAGCAGATTTGGTGATCGCGCCAGTCTCAGCCGCGGTTCTTCGTCTTCGCGAACCGCAGTATTACCGGAGTCTGGCCCTTGCGCTTGCGCGCGGCGAAGATGTGCCGCGCGAAGAATTGCTCGCGCATTTGGCGAGCGTCGGCTACGAGGCAGTCGAAACCGTCGAAATGGCTGGACAGTTTGCCGTGCGCGGAGGAATCCTCGATGTGTTTCCGCCTGAGGCGGAACGCCCGGTGCGTCTCGAACTTCTGGGCGATATTTTAGAATCGTTGCGTGAATTCGATACGGACACGCAACGTTCGACAAGTCCCGTGGAGCGAATCACGCTGCTGCCGCTCACGGACAGCCCGCGCAGCGCGGAGCAGCTCGAACGACTCCGCGCGCCTGTAATTGCAGGCCACGAAGATTCAGAGCGGCGAGAGCCCGACGTCCCAGCAGGATTTTTCCCCGGTTGGGAATTTCGCGCGTTTCTCACGGAGCGTCGCGAATCGAATCTGCTTCGGCTGCGCGACAACGTTCTGGTGATCGAAGATGAACCCGCCGCGCTCGATGCAGCGCTAGAGAAATATCGCGCGCGATTTGCGGAAGCCGCGGCAGAGGAGGAGGACGCCGCGCCGCCGGAGAGTTACATCCTCAACGATGACGAGTGGCAGCGCGCCAAGCAGGCAGTCGCGCGCTTTGGCCTCGAGCAACTCGCGGTGGAAAAGACCGCCGAGTCGCAGTTCACTCTGCCAACGCGCCCTACCACGCGATACCACGGAAACGTTCCGGCATTCATGGCCGAGCTGAAAGGCCGCTTGAACGCCGCTGAGCAAATTTTCCTGAGCGCCGCGAGCACGGGCGAACTCGAACGTCTCGCCGACCTCTGCCACGAATTCGAATTGCCATTTCGTCTCGGAGAATTGGGGCAGGGCGCAACCGCTTCGCGGCTCGCGGATGAATCGAGCGCGGGCAGCGTTCCCGCCGCTGTGCTGGTGAAGGCGCCGCTTGAAGCGGGCGTCGAATTCGTTTCCGCGAAGCTGTCGCTTTTCGGCAACTCCGATTTATTCGAGACCGCCGCGACGCCCACGCGGCCGCGCAATCGGCCGAAGACCGCGGGTTTCTTCAGTGATTTTTCGGACCTGAAGGCGGGGGATTTTGTGGTTCACGTCGATCACGGCATCGGCCGCTTCCAGGGATTGCGGCAGGTCAGCGTAGACGGAGTGAACGGCGAATTTCTGCTGCTGGAATATGCGGAAGACGCCAAAGTGTACGTGCCACTGACTCGCCTTGACCTTGTGCAGAAATATCAATCGCTCGGTGGCGCGGAGCCTCGTCTGGACCGGCTGGGCGCGCAGGCATGGGAAGCGCGTAAATCGCGGGTGCGCAAATCCGTCAACGACATGGCGCAGCAATTGTTGAAGCTGTACGCGGAGCGCAAATCCGTGGAGGGTCGCGCGTTTCCCGCGGACACGCCGTGGCAAAAGGAATTTGAAGATGCGTTCGAGTTTCAGGAGACCACCGACCAGGATCGCGCCATTGTCGACGTGAAGCACGACCTGGAGCGCGCGCAACCCATGGACCGTTTGCTTTGCGGCGACGTTGGCTATGGCAAGACGGAAGTCGCCATGCGCGGGGCGTTCAAAGTGGTTGCCGATTCAAAGCAGGCGGCCATCTTGGCTCCTACAACGGTGCTGGCGTATCAGCATCACGACACTTTCCGGCGACGCTTCGCCGCGTTCCCGATTCGCATCGCGATGCTCAGCCGTTTTCAGAATCCGCGCGAACAAAAGCAAATCCTGGCCGACCTGGAGACCGGGAAAATTGACATCGTCATCGGTACGCACCGTCTGCTCTCAAAAGACGTGAAATTCCAGGATCTCGGCCTGCTTGTGGTGGACGAAGAACAGCGGTTCGGAGTCGGCCACAAGGAGCGCATCAAAGAGATGCGCAAGAATGTCGATGTGCTGACGATGTCGGCGACGCCCATTCCGCGCACGTTGCACATGTCGCTCGTCGGATTACGCGATATGTCCGTGATCGAAACTCCGCCCAAGGACCGACTGGCGATTCAGACGGTTGTTGCACCGTTTGACACCGCGCTGATTCGGCGCGCGATTACCGAGGAGATGGCGCGCGAAGGCCAGGTATTTTTCGTCCATAACCGCGTGGAATCAATTGCATCGCTGGCGATGATGATCAAGGAGCTTGTGCCGAAAGCTCGCGTGGTCGTTGGGCACGGGCAGATGAGCGAAGGCGAACTGAGCAAAGTGATGATGAAGTTCATTCGCCACGAAGCGGACGTGCTGGTGGCGACAACGATTATCGAGAATGGCCTCGATATTCCGCGCGCAAATACGATTGTCATCAATCGCGCAGACCGTTTCGGTTTGGCGGAGCTGTACCAACTTCGTGGACGTGTGGGACGGTCGACGCAGCGCGCTTACGCCTATCTACTTGTGCCGCCGGAGGGCTCGCTCTCCGGGCTAGCGCGCCAACGGCTCGCCGCGCTCAAGGAATTCAGCGATTTAGGCGCTGGCTTCCGTATTGCTGCGCTCGATCTCGAATTGCGCGGCGCCGGAAATATTCTGGGACGCGAGCAGCACGGGCATATTGAATCGGTCGGCTTTGATTTGTATTGCCAGATGCTCGAGCGCGCCGTCGCCGAACGCAAAGGCGAAGTGGTACAGAGCGAACGTCGCGCCACTCTCAACCTGGGATTGGACATCCGAATTCCTGCGGATTACATCGAAAATGAAAGTTCGCGCCTTCGCGTTTACAAGCGGATTGCCAGCGTTGCTTCCGAGGAGACGCGGCAAGAAGTGCTGGCGGAGTTACGCGACCGTTTCGGGCCGCCGCCGCGAGCGGTGGAAAACCTTCTGGAATATGCGCTGCTCAAAGCCCTGGCGGAGAAATTATCGGTGGCGGCGATCGACCGTCGCGGCGACCGCGTGGCGATACGCTGGCACGAGGAAACGCCCGTGCGTCCGGAAAACCTGGTGAAGATCATCCGCTCGCGCAAGGACATGCGGCTCGATCCCACAGGGACGTTGTGGCTGGAATGGAAACGCCAGCCGGAAGGAATCGCAGAAGCGATGAGAAACGTGTTGCTTGAACTACAAACGTAGCGATAGAATTCGAGGCTATATGAAAAAACTATCAATTCTGTTTTCGGCTGCCGTTGTTGTGTTTGCGCTTCCTGTCTTTGTTCATGCCAGCGGAACTGTGGTCGAGGAAATTATCGCGCGCGTGAACAACGACGTGATCACCATGTCGGATTACTCGAAGGCCCAGGCGTCCCTCCAGCAGGAGGCGGAACAGGAATGCCAGGGCTGTACACCGGACAAGATCAGCGAAATGGTGACGGAGGAAAGAAAGAATTTGCTCCGCGACCTGATTGACCAGTCGCTGCTGGTGCAGCGCGCCAAGGACATGGATATCAGCGTGGAGACGGACGTGGTGAAGCGTCTCGACTCCATCCGCCAAGAGAATAAGCTGCCGAGCATGGAGGCCCTTCAGAAAGCTGTCGAATCGTCGGGAATGAGCTGGGAGGATTATAAGGATCAGTTCCGCAAGAGCATTTTGCAGCAGCGCGTAATTTCGGAGGAAGTCGGCTCGACGGTTAAAATCGGCAGCGGCGAGGTGCAGAAATATTACGACGCGCACAAGAACGAATTCGTCATGCCGGAGGAAGTTGATCTTTCGGTGATTTTCTTCAGCACCGAGAACAAGACGCCCCAAGAAGTGGCTCTAATCCGGCAAAAGGCGGATGGCGTGCTGAAGCGGTTGAAGAGCGGCGACGATTTCGGTGAACTGGCAAAACGGTTTTCCGAAGGTCCAACCTCCGCGCAGGGCGGCGAACTGGGCAGTTACAAGCGCGGCGAATTAACTCCGGATTTGGAGAAGTTGGTGTTTGGCATGAAAAAAGGCGATATGACCGAGGTGATTCCCGCTTCCAACGGCATCCAAATAATCCGCGTCAACCAACATTTTGACTCAGGCTTGCAGCCGCTGAGCAAAGTCGAACAAGAAGTGGAAAATGCGCTGTATCAACAAAAAATCCAACCGGCCATGCGGAAGTATCTGGCGCAATTGCGCAAAGACAGCTACGTGGTGGTGAAGGCTGGATACACGGATTCCGGCGGCGTCTCCGGCGGCAGCGTGATTACTGAGACTCCGTACTCGCCCGACGGGGGCAAAGCGAAAAAGAAAAAAGACGACAAAGCCAAGGATACGGACGACAGCCAATGAAGTCCTCCTTCATTGCGGATTTTCAGGATGGCCAGACTGTAGCCACTCTATTTCTTGTTCGTGAGAAGGAAATACGCACTTCGGCGCGAACCGGAAAATCCTGGCTGCGCGTGGCCCTCGCCGACCGCACGGGAACAATCGAAGCAAAAATGTGGGACAACTACACCGGCCTTTTGGAGACGTTCGCCTGCGAAGACATCGTGCGCGTACGCGGCCGCGTGAAGCTTTACAACAACGCAAAAGAACTGACGATTGAGCAGATCCTGATCGCCGTCGAAACGGATTACGCCCTCGACGATTTTCTTCCGCATACAAAGCACGACGTGGAGAAGCTCTTCGCGCAATTGCGCGCGGAAATCGCCGGAGTGAAAAATCCGTGGCTGCGGAAGCTGCTCGATTCTTTTGTTGATGATCCGGAATGCGCGGCCAAGCTGAAGCGCGCGCCCGCGGCGATGACCATGCACCACGCGTACCTGGGCGGTTTGCTGGAACACGTCGTCAGTCTGTGCGGACTTGCGAAACACATCACCCAGCATTATCCGGAAGTCGACGGCGACTTGCTCCTCACGGGTATCGTGCTCCACGACATCGGCAAGACGCAGGAGCTTTCCTATTCGCGCGCGATCGGATACACGGACGAAGGGCAACTGCTCGGACATATCGTCATTGGTCTCGGAATGGTGCAACGAAAAATTGATGTGATTCCCGATTTTCCGAAGCCTCTTGCGGCGCTCGTCGAGCATTTGATTGTGAGCCATCACGGCGAATATGAATTTGGCTCGCCAAAACTTCCGTCAGTGCGGGAGGCGGTGCTGTTGCACCATCTGGACGATCTCGATTCGAAGATGGCTGCGATGCGCGAGACGCTTGGTCAAACGGCAGCGGACGAAATGTGGAGCACGCGAAATCCAGCGTTGCGGCGCAATCTTCTGAATGCACAGGCCTATCTGAATCCCGCTCAGCCGAAGCCCAAGACTGCGCCAGTCCCGAGGGAACAAAAACCGAGCGGCGGCCTGTTTGGAAATCAGGCGCCGGAAGCGGTCAAGAAATCCTGATGAGCACTACGGTAAAGAATGTGCAACCGGAAGGCCAGTATGCGCGGCGGCGCTCGTTGCTGGAGCTTGCTCCTCTCGAACTGGATTGCATGACGGCGCTGTGGCTTTTGGGCGAGGGCACGGTGCGTGAAATCCGCGAAACGCTCGCGCCGCGCCGCCCGCGCGCCTACACCACTATCATGACGATCATGGATCGGCTGACGCAGAAGGGAATTGTGGAGCGCCAGCGCACGGGCCGCGCGTGGAAATACCGCGCGAACTTGAGCAAGGAAGACGCGCGAGCGCACGCCGTGGCGCAGGTAGTCGAGAATTTCTTCGGCGGCTCGATGGAGGCATTGCTCGCGCAGATGGCGGGCGCGAACGGGCGTCGCGCCGGCGTCCGTGCAGATGCGGGCAGCGCGATTGCGCCGGAAGAACCTGCGAGCGTCTCCTTGACTGGCAAAACTTCTCTGTAAACTCCAATGTTCCCCGCTGAGCTAAGAATTCGCGACCTCTCGATTCGCCCGGCGACGCTCCTCGCGCCAATGGCCGGCGTTACGGACACGATATTTCGCCGCGTAATTCGCAGCTTGGGCGGATGCGGGCTGATTATGACGGAGTTCACCAGCGCTGAAGGAGTAACGCGCAGCGCGGCAAAAACGCTCCGGTATCTTTACTTCGATCAGGATGAGCATCCGATTGCGGCGCAGCTTTTCGGAGCAAACCCTGAAGTGATGGCTACCGCCGCGGCGCTCGTCGAAGACCTCGGCTTCGATCAGATCGATATCAACCTCGGCTGTCCGGCAAAAAAAGTAGTGAAATGCGGCGGCTCGGGTTTGCTGAAAGATTTGCAACAACTCGAACGCGTCCTGGGCGCCGTGCGCGCGGCGGCAAAAATTCCCATGACCATCAAAATGCGCTCGGGATGGGACGACGCAAATATCGTTGCTGTCGAGGTGGCGCGCATGGCGGAGGGAATCGGCGTCGAGGCTGTTGCCGTGCATCCACGGACGCGCACGCAAGCGTATTCCGGGCAGGCCAACTGGTCGATTATTGCGCGCGTGAAACAGGCGGTGAAAATTCCGGTGATTGGCAACGGCGATATTCGCGTCCCTCAGGATGCGGAGCGAATGATCGCTGAAACGGGATGCGACGCCGTGATGATCGGCCGCACGGCCGCGACGAATCCGTGGATTTTCCGGCAGATGGAACAGTATTTCGCGACCGGGCATTACGACGAGCCGAGCGAGGCCGACCGTTATCGTTTGCTTTCGGGTTATTTCCGCAGCCTGGTTGCGGCGGATTTGCCCGATGCGATTGGGAAAATGAAGCAATTCGCGTGCTGGTTCACGCATGGCGTGAGGAACGGCGGAGAATTGCGCCACGAAGTACACTCGGCGCGCAGCCCGTCAGAAGTACTGGAGCGAGTCGACGCGTTTTTCGCGAGCGTAGCTGATGCATAAGGGCGTGAGCCGCGAGCAAGCGCGGAATGTCGCGGCTAAAGGTTCTGTGTCATAGTTCGCTCAAAAGACGCACCTCAGCGGCTGAAGCCGCACTGATGTGGAGCGTTTGACGGCACGGCTGAAGCCGTGCCCTGACAAACATTGGCCGGCCCCTGCCTCGCAGGAATAACTCAGGAATTCTCTTCGGCGATCAGGCGCTTGTAAGCTTCGCGCTTGGCGAGACCGAACTCCTTGGCCGCTTGCTTCAGCGCCGCTTTTCGATCGACCCCTTGCGCAGACTCGATTTCCGCAACGCGTTGGGCTAAAGAAACAGTTTCCGTTTCGCGTACGGAGTCTTGCGCGGATTTTATTTCGGGCGGGGCGATGAGAAGTGTGATTTCTCCGCGCGCGGGCTTTTCGGCGAGCGCCGCGATCAGTTCCTCGATGCGCCCGTGAAGGAATTCTTCGTGGAGTTTCGTTAGCTCGCGTGCAACCGTTGCGTGGCGATTGCCGAGGATTTCCAGCGCGTCTTCGAGCGCGGCGCGAAGGCGATGCGGCGCTTCGTAGAGAACCATCGTGCGCGGCTCGGTGACAATCTCGCGCAGATGGCGGCGGCGTTCCGCGGGACGCGCGGGCAGAAAACCGATGAACGTAAACTCTTCCGAAGGCATACCCGAGGCGGCGAGCGCGGCGATGATTGCCGAAGGCCCCGGAATCGGAATCACCGGAAGTTTGTGGCGTAGGCAGAGAGAAACCAGGCGATGGCCCGGGTCGGAGATGACCGGCGTTCCAGCGTCGCTGACCAAGGCGATGCGCGCGCCTTCCTCGATGCGCAGCACCAACTCCGCCGCGCGGGTCATTTCATTGTGCTCGTGGTAACTTTCGAGCGGTTTATGAATGTCGAAATGCGAAAGCAGCTTCAGCGTCTGGCGCGTGTCTTCGCAGGCGATGACATCAGCTTCCTTGAGCACGCGGAGCGCGCGGAGGCTGATATCTTCGAGATTGCCGATGGGCGTGGCCACCAGGTACAGGCAGCCGCGTCCGGAATTGTCAGTTTGCGCGGAAATCATGGCGGTGCAGGCGCGAAAAAGTCGATGTCGCAGTGAAGTTTAGCACAACGCGTGCAGCCTGACGGAAGAACCGCTATGCAGCGGCGTCGCAGGACATGGTAAGATTTTGCGCGGATGAAACGAGGGTAGCGAACGTGCCACTGTATGAATACAAATGTGTCAAGTGCGGCCATCGATTTGAAAAAATTGAGAAAGTGACCGCTTCGGAGATCAAAAAGTGCCCGAAATGCGGCGCGAAAGCGGAGCGCATGGCTGCCGCGCCTGCCATTCAATTCAAGGGCTCCGGGTGGTACGTGACGGACTACGCGGGCAAAAATTCCGACGGCACATCGAAAGATGCGAAGGGAGCGAAAGACGCCAAGGAATCAAAAGAAGCGAAGGATTCGAAAGAGTCCAAGGAATCGGCCGCATCGAAAACCACGGAGAAGGCAGCGACAGGCTCAGAATCCTCGAAATCTTCCACATCTTCCACGAAAAAGACGAAAGAGAAGTAGCGCGTTCACCGATTAAAATTTCGTTTAGAATTCCATGGCTTTCAAGTAGGCGCGAAACTCGTCGCCGAATTCAGGATTTTTTAGCGCGAATTCCACGGTTGCCTTCAGGAAGCCCAGTTTGTCTCCCGCATCGTACGTTTTTCCCTCTGTAATCAGCGCCCACAATCCCTGTTCGCGCGCCAGCGCACGCAACCCGTCGGTAAGTTGGATTTCACCGCCACGGCCGGGCTTCGTTTTTTCGAGGTGATCGAAAATTTCCGGCGGCAGGACGTAACGTCCCGTGACGCTGAGATTCGATGGCGCTTTTTCCGCATCGGGCTTTTCGACGAGATCCAAAATCTGCCGCAGACGCTCGCCCCATTTGCGCTCCGTGGCAGGCCGAGCGTCCACAATCCCGTAAAGATGGATCAGCTCACGCGCCACCGGTTCGACGGAGATCGCCCCAATCCCTGTTTCTTCGTAGACGTCGCACAGCGCGCGCGTGGCAGGTTTTGGGCCGTCGCAGATCACGTCACCAAGAAGGACGGCGAAGGGTTCGTCTCCGACAAGCTCGCGCGCGACCAGGACAGCGTGGCCCAGACCGAGCGGATCGCGCTGGCGCGTGTAGCTGAAATGAATTTTCGAGCCGATGTCGCGCACCAAATCGGCGCGCGCCGTGTCGCCCTTGTCGCGCAGGAAGCGTTCGAGCTCAGGAGCCTGATCGAAGTGATCCTCAATGGCATTTTTGCCGCGGCCCGTGACGATAATGATGTTCTCGATTCCGGACGCGGCGCATTCCTCGACGGCGTATTGGATCAGCGGCTTGTCCACAATGGGCAGCATTTCCTTTGGCTGCGCTTTCGTGGCAGGCAGAAAGCGGGTGCCAAGTCCTGCTGCGGGGAAGACGGCTGTGCGAACGCGGTGTGGTTTGATTGTCACGGTGCGAGCCTCAAAAAAATCAGGGCTTCAAGTTACGTGGAGCGCCGGAAGTTGTCAATGCGGTGGGCGGCGCTCGCGGTTTCCGATGGCTCGTTGCACGGCCAATTGGCCGAGTTTGCCCTTTCGGAGCGCACAGGGGAGCATGTGAAGATAAAAGCCCACTGTAGACTGCGACGTAAATCTGGCATTCCCGGGTCCCTTCGGCCAAAACTGAACCATGTGTTCCCTTGAACGAGCGTACGCGAAAAAGAGCTCGCCAAGAAACTCAAAGGCAGTTCGGTCCCCTTCAATAAGGATCAGTTCCTTATTGAGCTTCTGTACCGTCACCTTTGCGCGCTTTCTCGCATACTTATCAAAAACGTCGTTTGTTGTAGGTTTCTTCTTTGATGGCATGGCAGTCCCCTGATATTCAGTCGCCCGCACTATAGACTATCAGGTTACGGACGGACACCGCCTTCGGCTAACTCCCGATCAGTCGGAGGGTATCGTGCGTAAGCCGCTAGTGGCGAGGAGGGGCGAAACTTTGATGGCCTGAATCTCGCGAGATACTTGCGCGGGGGTGCGCCAGCCGTTTTCTGTCAGGATCCGAATGCCGGGCTGGTAGCGCGTTCTTTCGAAATAGGGATTCAAAATGGACAGGCGTG
>DATNDO010000049.1:0-8964 GCA_035606955.1 Candidatus Angelobacter sp. | reverse complement strand
GAGTAATGCGTGTAGCGTAATCCGCCATTGAACGTGAGCCAGCCCGTCGCCTTGTACTGCTCTTCCGCGAAGAGGGAATTGACGCTGCCCCAAAGTTTCTCTCGCTGCTGCAGCGCAAGCCCGCTGCCGTCGTTTGCCGTGATTCCGAAGAGCGTGTTGTCGCGCTGATCGAACGCCATGTACCCGACGCGCGCGTTGTGCTTGCCTTTCACAATCGCAAGCGACGCCTGTCCGCCGATATATTGCGAACCGCGATCGCTATCGGGAATGATCGGCGTGTCGTTTATCCCGCCAGCGTAATGAGCGCGATTGAAATGATAAAAAGGGGACACGGTGACGGTCAGACCCTGTCCCGCGGTGTGCAGCCAGGTGAGCGCAACGAAATTGTCATTCTCGCTTTCGGTATCCCGAATTCCACCCGACTGCTGCTGAGAAGTGTTCGGCACCTGAAAGAAATCGTGGCGATCTGAAGTGACGAGCCGGAACTGATCATTCGGCGTCGCGTTGAAAATCATCGAGCCGAATCCTCCAACGCCGTCGGACATGTCGTGAATCACCGCGCCAGTTGGATTCTCCAGGCCTAAATCCGTTCTGTTTCCGTCGACGCTCGCAAAATAGGCGAATCGTTCGGTGTGGCTCCCGAAACTCGCATAATCATTCGTCTGCTGGAAACTTCCGTAGCTGGCGACGAATTCTCCTTGATTCGTCCCCTCGAATCCCGAACGCGGAACCACATTGAAGACGCCGTAGGTGCGGTCGCCGTAATCGGCCGAGTAGCCACCGCGCTGCACTTCGAGTTCATCGACATCCTTGGGGTCGAATTGCGGCCCGACGTTTGTCGCGATGTTCGTGTTTGGGACTGACACACCATCAATCAGCCAACTCACTTGATGTCCGCCGCGAATGTGAAGTTGATCGTGAACCATGTATGCGCCGGGAACATAGTCCGTAATCATCGACAGACTGTCGGTGCGGTCGGCCCCAGGCGTGCGCGCAATCAGTTGATGACTCACAAGCGTTTCGGTCGTTGAAGACTGCGAATTCACGGTTTGCGGTGCGCCGGAAACTTCCACGCGCTGATTCACCTGCGAAATGGCTAGCGGGAAATGCAAAATCGGCGCGGCGCCGGATTGAATCGTCACAGTTATCGAAAGCGTCTCGAAACCCGGTGCGGAAGCGGAAACGATGTATTCGCCGACCGGCACTTCATCGATTTCAAACTCCCCGTTTTCGTTCGTGACGACTGTTTTCGTCCAATCGGACGCAGTCGCGTGAATCATAACCTGCGCGCCTTGAACGGGGCGGTGGTCGGGATCGTGCACGATGCCGCGCACCGTCCCCAGTATCGTCGCGAATGAAAAGCTCGCACACAGAAATAGAAACATGATCAATAAGCCAAAGCGAAACGGACGCATATCTGGCCCTCCTGAGCCGTCAGTATTCTTGCTTCGATGAATTAGCTTTGGAGGGCTAGAGGCGAGGAGGCTCGAACGGAATGCGCGAGAAGCCGTTCGTGACGCGCGGATTATCCGCGAGGAAAAACATTTGCGTTGGCCCCGGTGCGGGCAGTGTGAACGCGGCTTGCAATTGCGTCGGAGGCAGCGGCGAAGCGAGACCGTAATCGAGATTCTTCTGCGAGTCGCAATGCATTGTGCACGCGCTGGCCGCGTCTGAATGGCAATGCATATTCATGGCGCGGGGATGTTTATGAGGCAAGCAGCACATCATCGCGCATTGGCTGGCACTGCAGGCATAGCTGCGCGACAAAAGTGCAAGCGGCGCGGCCAGAAGCGCGAGGATGAGGGCGACAGATTGAATGCGGCGCGTCATTTATTTTTCGTATCGAATGCCAAACGCACACTAATGCTAACACAATCGGCGAATCGTGCTGTTCCAAGTACGCATCGATGAGCGAGTTGGATTGTTATTTCCATTCTTTCGGGCTACGCTCGCGTTGCGATGCTGCCATTCAAGCTGATTTATGACGACGGCTACGATCTGCATCTGGGCGCACACGTTTTTCCGTCGCAAAAATACCGGCTGGTTCGCGAAACGCTGCTGCGGGAAGAGCTGGCGGATGAATCCGATTTTATTTCACCGGCGGCCGCGACGGATGAAGACGTTCTGCGTGTTCATCAGCCGGAGTACGTCCACAAATTGAAAACGGGCACGCTGAATTATCTCGAAATCCTTCGCATGGAGGTTGCGTACTCAAAGGAACTCATCAATGCCTGCTGGCTCGGGGCGGGCGGCTCGATTGAAGCGGGGAAGAGTGCGCTGGCCGACGGCTGTGCCGTGAATATTGGCGGCGGTTTCCATCACGCCTATCCCGACCACGGCGAAGGCTTCTGCGTGCTTCACGATGTTGCCATCGCCATTCGCCGCCTGCAATTCGATGGCGCCATCAAGACCGCGATGACCGTTGACACGGACGTGCATCAAGGAAACGGCACGGCCGCGATTTTCTCTGACGATGATTCGGTTTTTACGTTCTCGATTCACCAGGAGAATAATTATCCGTACCCGAAGCCGCCGTCGGATCTGGACGTGAATTTGCCCGATGGTACGGACGACGAGGATTATCTGGCAATTTTGGAGGCGCATCTCGTGCGAGCGTTTGAGACGTTTCGGCCGGATTTGATGTTTTACATCGCGGGCGCGGATCCCTATCGCGAAGATCAGCTCGGTGGGCTTGCGCTGACGATGGACGGTTTGCGTCAGCGCGACGATATGGTTTTCGACCATGCGCGGCGTCACGGCGTGCCGATTGTGGTGACGCTCGCGGGCGGTTATGCGCGCCGCGTGGCGGATACGGTGCGCATCCACGTCAACACGATTCTGTCGGCCCGCGATGCCATGCAACAATCCGCTCGTTCGACAGCTTGAACAGTGCTGCTACGCCGCAGTCCCGCTCTTGATGCGCATGCCGTAGAATGATCTGTAGACGAAGAAGAACGAGACCAGGAAAAACACCGCGGAGAGGATGTGCGTCAGCCCGCTTCCGCCCCTCTCTGCCGTCAATTGCACGCCGAGTTCGACCGCCAGCAATCCAAACAGCGTGGTGAATTTGATCACCGGATTGAGCGCAACCGATGAAGTGTCCTTGAACGGATCGCCGACCGTGTCGCCGACAACCGTGGCGTCGTGCAGCGGAGTGCCTTTCTGCTTCAGCTCGACCTCGACAATTTTCTTCGCGTTGTCCCATGCGCCGCCCGCGTTGGCCATGAAGATCGCCTGATACAGGCCGAACATCGCGATGGAAATCAGGTAGCCGATGAAGAAGAACGGCTCGAGGAACGCAAACGAAAGCGCGGCAAAGAAGACGGCGATGAAAATGTTCAGCATTCCTTTTTGCGCGTACTGCGTGCAAATCTCGACGACTTTTTTGCTGTCGGCGATGGAGGCGCTCTTGGCGCTTTCGAGATGAATGTTGGCCTTGATGAATTCGACGGCCCGGTACGCGCCGGTTGTTACGGCCTGCGTCGAAGCCCCCGTGAACCAGTAAATCATCGCGCCGCCGGTGACGATGCCGAGCAAAAACGGCGCATGCAGTAATGAAAGTTTGTCGACGTTCACGGTGATGCCATTCGTCAGCGCCATGATGATGGAGAAAATCATCGTGGTCGCGCCGACAACCGCCGTACCGATCAGGACGGGCTTTGCCGTGGCCTTGAAGGTGTTGCCCGCGCCGTCATTCTCTTCGAGTAGATCCTTGGCATGCGCGAAGTTCACGTCCATGTTGTAATCGATTTTGAGTTCCTGTTTGATGTTGGGAATTTGCTCGATCAGCGAAAGCTCGTAGATCGATTGCGCGTTGTCGGTTACCGGACCATACGAATCGACGGCAATCGTCACGGGTCCCATGCCGAGGAAGCCGAAAGCCACGAGGCCAAACGCAAAGACAGGCGCGGCAATCATCAAAGCGCTGAGTCCCAACGTGCTGATCAAGTATCCGATGGACATCAGCAGCACCATCGTGAGGCCCAGATAATACGCGGAGAAATTGCCCGCGACGAAGCCGGACAAGATTCCGAGCGACGCGCCGCCTTCCTGCGCCGACCGCACCACTTCGCGAACGTGACGCGATTCGGTGGACGTGAAAACCTTCACCAGTTCCGGAATAATCGCTCCGGCCAGCGTGCCGCACGAAATGATGATCGACAATTTCCACCATTGCGACGTGTCGCCGCCGATGTCCGGAATAATGAAATAGGAAATCAGGAACGTCAGAGCCACGGACGTGAGCGAAGTGATCCAAACCAGGGAAGTCAGCGGAGACTCGAAGTTCATCTCTGTGACATGGCCGAAACGGGCCTTCGCGATGGCGTCGTTGACGAAGTAGGCGACCGCGCTGGCAACGAGCATCGCCACGCGGATGATGAAAATCCAGACGAGCAATTGCACTTGTACGACAGGGTTTTTCACGCCAAGCAAAATGAATGCGATCAGCGCCACGCCCGTGACGCCGTAAGTCTCGAAACCATCGGCGCTGGGTCCGACAGAATCGCCTGCGTTATCTCCCGTGCAATCCGCAATCACGCCGGGATTGCGCGCGTCGTCTTCCTTGATTTTGAAGACGATTTTCATCAAGTCGGCGCCGATGTCGGCGATTTTCGTGAAGATTCCGCCCGCGATTCGCAACGCGGCCGCGCCGAGCGATTCACCAATCGCGAATCCGATGAAACAGGCGCCTGAATAGTCGCCAGGCACAAAGAGCAGAATGATGAGCATCATCAGGAGTTCCACGCTCACGAGCATCATGCCAATGCTCATGCCCGCGCGCAGCGGGATGCGGTAAATCGGGAAAGGCTTGCCTGGCAACGCCGCAAATGCCGTTCGCGAGTTCGCGAATGTGTTCACGCGAATCCCGAACCACGCGACTCCGTAACTGCCGCAAATTCCCAACACGCTGAAGGCCAGGATGATGATGACTTTGATGGCGTCGTCATGCAGCAGCACGCCGAAATATAAAATGATGATCACGGCGATGAAGGATTCGAGGAGCAGCAAAAACTTCCCCTGCGTGATCAGGTATGTTTTGCAAGTTTCGTAAATCAGCTCGGACATTTCGCGCATCGAGCGATGCACGGGCAGGTTTCTGAGGCGCACATACATCGTCATTCCAAACAGCAGACCAAAAATGCAGAACAAAATTCCCCAAAGGAGCAGGGTGTGCCCGTTCACGCCGAGAAAATTCACCTGCGTCAAATCGGGAACTTTCAGGTTCGCCTCGCCGCCTGCTTCCGGCGTCGATTGCGCATGGGCCGCCACGGCACTCAGAAACGTCAGCGCGGTGCTGGCCGCGCCAATTTGCGCGAAGCGCCCCAGGACCAATCGGCCTCGTAGCGATGAAATGCCTGCGAGCCACTTGCGCATCAGAAATCCTCCCGTGAGCATCGGCTCACACGTATGAATCGATTCGTCCATGCTTCGAGTGACATTCTTCCTCCGGTGATTTAAAACTCCCGCTGGAACCCTATGGGTCGCATGCAGACAGGTTTAGAAACAAACGTTTGTAACAGGATTCCCACGTTTCGTCAAGAATGCACGGTTCAACGGCTTAGCAGGGTTACGACGGCCCGGCCAACTGACCCGAGGCCTAAATTGACACTTATGCAGCCGCCTGCAACACACCCTAGCCCTCCTCCGTTCTTGTCTGTATGGCAAACATGGGGTTACAGGGTTATCATATGGGCCAGAGGTAACGCTTATGAAGCGACTTGGACTTATCGGTGCGACATTTCTCTCGTTTATGCTCTTGGCCATTCCTAGAGTCGGCTACGCACGGCAGCCCCAGTCGCAGGACCCCCAATCGCAGGACAAAGATAAACAGCAGCAAAAGCAGAACAAAAATAAGGAGCAGCAGCGGGGCCAGCAACCGCAGCGCACGCAGGAGCGGCCCCCGAACAATGCCAGGCCGCAGCAGCAGCGGGGCCAGCAACCGCAGCGCACTCAGCAGCGGCCACCGAACAACGTGAGGCCGCAGCAACAGCGCGTCCCGCAGCAGCGAGGCGAGCAGCAGCGGGGCGGCCAGCAAGGCAATAGGCAGAGACCCGCCCAGATCCAGCGTACGCCGCAAAGACAACGTCAGTGGCAACAAGAACAGCACAGCGCGTGGCAACAGCATCGCGCGAGCCACTGGGAGTCCGAGCACCGCGACTGGCGGCAGCGCGGCGGCTACCACGGGTA
Source organism: Candidatus Angelobacter sp. (assembly GCA_035606955.1). Lineage (GTDB taxonomy): Bacteria > Acidobacteriota > Terriglobia > Acidiferrales > UBA7541 > DAHUXN01. The sequence continues at coordinate 2,775 of DATNDO010000049.1, read as the reverse complement.
CCGGATTTCTGGCTCCTATTACCGCCTTCATTATGGCAGGGCTCACTGGTTCCGCATTTACAGTCTGCCGTTCCTGGTAGTTGGCGGGTATCCGCGCTTCCAGTACGGCGGCTATTGGTTCGACATACTTGACCCGATCCCGCAATACTGGGGACCCGACTGGTACGAAACCGATGATTGTTATATCGAATACACGGATGGGGGTTATTACCTGTTCGATCGCCGGTATCCCAGGTACGCCGTAGCAGTCAGCATCTCGTTTTAAGCTGTTTGCAAACCGACGACAGTCCGAAAGGAGCGCCCGGCATCGCGAACAGTGAAGGTTTCGTCAAGAATGCCCCCAAGGGAGTCATAAGTGTGTCGGTTTTGTGCTCCGACCGCTCAGGCAAAGCCGACCACTCTGCTAATTCGCACGCGCCCGGAGATTCCCGAATCCGTCCCAAAAAGTACAGCTAATGTTCCGCCATAAGCCCAAGCTGTATTCGAGGCAAACCTGATGAAACGAGCCGGAGTTATCAGCACCGCATTTCTTTCGTTCCTGCTGCTGGGAGCCACTGCATTTGGCTATCCTCAGCCGGGACCACAGCAAGACAAGAATAAAGAACAGCAACAGAAGCAGACCAAGCAGCCGCAGCGCGGCCAGCAGCCGCAGCACACGCAACAACAGCAGAGAGCCCAGCGCACTCAGCAGCCACAACGTGCCCAGCAGACGCAACGGAGCCAACAACAGCAAAAGCCGCAGCGCGCGCAGCAACAACAGCGGACACAGCAGCCACAACGCGCCCAACAGGCGCAGCGCAGCCAACAGCCGCAAAGGTCCCAGCGTACTCAGCAACCACAACGTGCTCAACAGTCGCAGCGCGGCCAGCAACAGCAGCCGCAGCGTGCGCAGCAGCAACAGCGGACACAGCAGATACAACGAGCGCAACAGACGCAGCGGAGCCAGCAACAGCCGCAGCGCGCTCAGCAACAGCAGCAGAGCCGGAACACTCAGCAACGCGCCCAACAACAACAGCAGAACCAGAATACGCAGCACGCGGAAGTACGACGCACGCCGCAAGAGCAACGCACACAGCAGGGCGAACAGCGAGGCGATTGGCAGCAGCATCGCGCCCACAGTTGGGATTCCGAGCACCGGACCTGGCAGCAACGCGGGGGTTACAACGGCTATCGCTTTCCAGACGCTTACTACCGCGCTCATTACGGTGAGGGTCACTCGTTCCGCGTCTACAGCCTGCCCTTTATGTACGTGGGCGGAGATCCGCGCTTTCAATACGGCGGCTATTGGTTCAGTGTGATGGATCCAATTCCAGAATATTGGGCAAGCAATTGGTACCAAAATGATGACATGTACGTCGATTACTACGACAACGGGTATTATTTGTATGACCGCAGGTATCCGGGCCGTCCCGGGCTTGCCATCAGCATCTCGTTTTAAGCAGCAAGCAAACCGACGGCAGTCCTAAAGACCTAAGAAGCGTCCGGCTCCACGAACAGAGAGAGGCGTTCGATGGAGTCGGGCGCTTTTTTTTGTTCGCGGCTTATCCCGGGATTCTTGTCATGTCGATTCTTCCGCCTACATCTTCGGGCGGAGGCACGCCCATATCGCACTGGAAACGCCAATCCAACCCTCAGCAGTTTGCCAAGATTTTCTTAAACACGGCCTCACCAACCGGCCGTTTGGGAGTCTATACACTAGGTCGGCAAAGGCGACAGTAACTCAGCTTAGAATCAGGAGTGTGGGATGCAGAACTTGCTTGGCAATCTTCGCTACGCGCTGCGACAGTTTCGGCTGTCGCCTGTATTCACCGCTTCAGCGGTACTCACTCTGGCGCTCGGCATCGGTGGCACCACCGCAATATTCACTTTGATCCACGCGGTAATGCTCCGCTCCTTGCCCGTTTCTGATCCAGCAATGCTGTATCGCGTCGGCGAAGGCGACGATTGCTGCGTCGAAAGCGGCCTGCAAGACCACTGGGGCATGGTTTCGTTCCCTCTGTACGCGCGCCTCAAAACCGCGACCCCGGAATTCGAAGAGGTGACTGCTTTTCAGGCGGGCGGCGCTCGCATGAGCGTCCGGCGCGAACGCACTGAATCCGTTCCCAGACCTCTGCGCTCCGAATACGTGACTGCCAGTTATTTCTCGACGCTGGGTGTGGCTTCTTTCGCGGGGCGGTTGTTTACTCCGGCCGATGACACGGAAGGTTCTTCTCCCGTTGCTGTCCTCAGCCACCATGTCTGGCAAATGACCTACGGCTCGGACCATTCGATCATTGGCTCAACCTTCGATATCGAAGGCCACGCTTTCACGATTATTGGAATCGCACCGCCTGGATTTTTCGGCGAAACTCTCCTCGGCGACCCGCCCGATATTTGGATTCCCCTGCATCAGGAACCGATGATCGATGGTGCTGGCAACCGGCTCCATCAGTCGCCCCCTGCTTGGTTGCGAATGATTGGACGCCTCCGGCCTGGCGCTTCCGTTGCCGGAATGGCTCCCCGCCTCACCGGAGTGCTACGGCTATGGTTGCAGCATGACTCCGATTATCCGGCGAATTGGATGGCCGACGTCATTCGCGACCTCCCCAAGCAGAGCATTAACGTCGTTCCTGCTGGCGCTGGCGTCGCCGTCATGAAAGAGGAGTACAGCCGCAGCCTGCAGATTCTCTTTGCCGTGTGCGGATTGGTGCTGCTCATCGCTTGCGCCAATGTCGCCAACCTGCTTCTGGCTCGCGCCGTTACCCGCCGCGGACAAACCGCTTTGCGCCTCGCCAT
>DATNDO010000046.1:0-2627 GCA_035606955.1 Candidatus Angelobacter sp. | reverse complement strand
GTGGTTAAAGGCTATGAGTATGAAGATGGCAAATATGTTTTGATCGATCCTGCCGAAATCAAGAAAATCGAGCCACAGTCCGCGCGCTCCATGGAGATTCTGGCCTTCGTCAAGGAATCGGAGATCGACCCGCTCTTTTTTGATTCCTCGTTTTTCGCGGTCCCAGAAGATGCAGGCCGCAAAGCCTACCAACTCCTCGTCAAAACGCTCGAGAGCAAGAATCGTGTCGGCATCGCCAAACTTGCCATGCACCAGCGCGAATACACCGTTTTCATTCGTCCATACGATCACGGCCTGACGCTGCACACGATGTACTTCGCCAATGAAGTCCACGAAGCTCCGGGCTACGGCAAGACGGAAGACATCAAGCTAAAGCCGCAGGAAATCAAGCTCGCGGAACAGCTCGTGGAAAATTTATCGGAAGAGTTCAACCTGAAAAAATATCACGACGAATTTCAGGACCGTCTCAAGGAATTGATCGCGTCGAAGCAGAAGGGCAGGGAAGTCGCCGCAGCTCCGCAGCCGCATCGCGCCCCGGTAATCGACATGATGGAGGCTCTCAAGAAGAGCCTCGCTGCATCTGGCACATCACGCAAGAAGCCTATGCACGCTGACCGCGCTGCCGAGTCTCACCGGCGAGGCACCCGCCGCGCAGCAAGTTAGTAGACCCCAAGTTTGCTGTGCGCGGGTTCCCGCCGTCACTTTTCTAGAAGGGGCTCGTGGAAGGCGGCGGCAGCGGCTTGCGCGGCATCATTTCATCGCGATTCGCGGTCAGATACACAAACGACGCCACGATCACCGCCATCTGCTTCATGTCCGGTTCTTGAATCCTCTCGTATACGTCCATGTTCGAGTGGTGCGTCCGCGTCTCATATTCGATGGGATCCTGAATGAACTGAAACCCCGGAATTCCCACCGCGTTATACGACAGGTGATCCGTTCCGCCCGTGTTGCGGATGCTCAGCGTCGTCATTCCCAGATCATTAAACGGGCGCATCCACTGCCGGAAAATATGCGCGACAGCTTCGTTGCCTTGCAGGTAGACGCCGCGGATTTTCCCCGACCCATTGTCGATGTTGTAGTATGCGTCGAGCTTCGCCTGCTCCGGCTTCAGCTGCATCGTTTTCGGATCGCCGAAGTGGTCGTTCACATAGGCGCGCGAGCCAAGCAGTCCCTCTTCCTCGCCCGTCCACAGTCCGATCCGCACCGTGCGCCGCATTTTCAACCCACTCGCCTTCAGAATCCGCAGCGCTTCGAGCATCACGGCAGAGCCCGCTCCGTTGTCGGTTGCCCCCGTTCCTGAGTGCCATGAATCGAAGTGCCCGCCCATCATCACCACTTCATCAGCCTTATCGGTGCCCGGAATTTCGCCCACGATATTGAATGAATTCAAATCGTTGTCGTAAAACTTGTTTTCGTCATCGATTTGCAACGTCACGGGAATCTTCTTTTCGAGCAACCGGTAAATTCGTCCGTAGCATTCGCTGGCCATCGCCACAGTCGGCAAACTGGCGGGACCATCGGGCTCGTAGGAGCCGCCGGATTGAACATAAACCGTTCCGTCGTCGCCGCGCGAAGCCTGAATCCATCCGGCTGCGTGTTCAGCGACGAGGAAGTCCTGCACCTTCTGGTGAAGCGCGCGCAATGCACGGAATTGCGCGAACCGATCTTCGTTTCTTGCGCCCGGCACTGGCTCGGTCGCAATCTCCGCAAGCTCCGCATCCGTATACCGGCGGCCCTGCGCGTCAAAATGGGCGGGATCGTCCGGCGGCACTTGCGTCAACACAAACTTGCCCTTGAGCTGCCCGCGATACTTATCCAGGTCCTGTTCACTCTGAATCATGGCCAACACTGCAGGGGCCGTGACCGCGCCATTCGTTCCCGGCGTCCATGCCAGCGGATACGCAATCAAAATATAAGGGCGCGGTGAAATCATCATCGCGGAAAACCGTTCGTTCGACCAGCCGCGGCCGAACTTCCACGGCTCCGTATGAACGTTCACGATGCCCCATTGCTTCATTTCGTCTTCGGTCCATTGCGCGGCCGCACGCATGTTCGGCGAATTGGTCAGCCGCGGGCCATAGACATCGCTCAGATAGCTCATAATGTCCATGATCTGCGAATGGTTGAATCCGATGTCCTTGATCGTGTAAATCGCGTTGTAGTCAACGGATTCCGGCGCCTGTGCCGCAACAGGCAGAACCACCGAAAACATAAATAGTGCCGCTACCGCAATTCCGATTTTTCGCACAATTGTCCTCCGTCTAGCTTTCTTCATCAAATCTGGTTTAGGGATCGCACCCGCGAACGGTTTATCCCCGTGTGAGACGCCCGGTAGAGAACGCGCGTTTCAAAAGCATATCTGGAAATGACTCAGGTGGTGCTCAGCGTGCGGGTACGAAAAGCGGAAATTGATTACGCCGTTTCGGCCGTGACAGGTTCTTTGGGTGCGCGATTATCAGTCGCGGGTTTTTGCCGTCGCTTGTACAGCCACGCGCCTACTCTCCACGCAAGCAGCGACGCCACGATCGCCGCGTATTGCAGCGGCTTGCGCTCGTCCGATTTCACCAGCCAGTAATAATGAATCACGCCGGCGATCGCGCTCAGGTAAATCGCGCGATGCAGCA
>DATNDO010000038.1:0-9273 GCA_035606955.1 Candidatus Angelobacter sp. | reverse complement strand
GCGAAAACGATCGTCTTGCCATCCGGCGAAACGGATGCCCACATGGGCTTTTCCAACGGCGCCGCCATGCCGTCGAGGCGCGTCACCTTTCCCGTCGCCAGTTCTAACTCGAAATAGATCTTGCGCGTCGGCGGTTGGGCTTCGCCCCCTTCGGCATTTTCCTCGCCTTCCTGCTCGTTCTTGCGCTGGCCCATTTGCTGCTGGCCCTGCTGATGTTTATCTTCCTGGATGTTTTCTTCCTCGTCCTGGGCCTTCTTTGTTTCGTTCGGTATCACCGAGTCCTTGCGAACTTCCACGTCGAATTGCAGCGCCGTATCTTGCTTAACCAGCCGCAGCGCTTTGATCGGCAAATGCTGCGCGTCATAGGGATAATTCGTCAGCATGGAAAGCTGCGCGGCAACCTTTGCGTTATCAAACAGCGCCGTCTTAGTTCTGCGCAGCGGGTCGACAACCCAATAGTGCGTGCCTTCGGGAGTTTCGTAGCTGTACCAGAAGCGGTCGGAAAGCTCGAACCAATGGGGCCTCACTTCTGTATCGAAGACCAGCGTGGCCGTGTTCGACTCAACAAAGCGCGCGGCCAGCTGGTAATTCGGCCCAGCCGCACGCTGTTCGGGAGAACTCCGCATCCCTTGGCGCATCTCCGGACCCTGTTCCGCCGATCCACTCTGGTTTTGCGCCAGCGCCTTTACGCCCAGCGCGCTGGAGAGCAATAGCAGAACGAGTCCGCTCGTCCAGAAGATATGGTTGTTCACCGCGGATTTATACGCACGACGCTTCATATGGATTCTCCCTCTCTCTCGTTGAATCCCGCAGTCTGACTTCAGCAGCTCATTCGTCCAGAGCCGCGCATCATAATCCAAATCGCGCAAAAATGTTGCTTTTCACAATAGCGAAGGCTCCGCCCATGCAGGCACATCTAATCAAGGGCTTGTGGCAAGCATAGTGACGCCTCTCGCAGGGCAGACGTTTCGAAAGGGACTCATTGCTAAGGGATGATGGTGGGAATTTCGCGGAGAGCTAGACCTTTGCCGTTATCCGCGGGCAACGCCGGAAGGAAAAGATGACAAGCGCGCGTTTTTATTCGCGATAGATGAACTCCAGTTCGATCCCAGCTACCGCGATCACGTCGCCCGGGGAAAGCTTGGTCGGATGGATCACCGGCTGGCCATTTATCGTTGGCACTTTGTCGGCGCCGCCGATGTAATACGAATTATCGTCGCGGCGATTGATCTGTGCCGCGGCTTTTGGAGCAAACCAAGCCTTAAGCTTCACGGTCGCCATAGCCGACCTGCCAATTACGGTTAATTTGTTGCTCAGCGTGTATTCGTGCTGGTCGGTTTTGCCTTTGCGAACGATGAGCGTCGCCACTTTCACTCGTGAGGGAGCGACCTGCGCGCTTTCGCCCGCGCCTGCGACTTTCTGCAAGAACTCGCGTCGTTCTTTCGTATCGAGCATTACTGTCTCATTGATTTTCGGCGCGGCTTTGGCGCCGCTATTCGTTGGAAATGGGTTGGAAACTTCGCGCGAATCCGAAATCAATATCGAATGCTTCCCGATCACCACGGAATCGCCCGGCTGGAGCGACACCATTTTCACCCTCTGTCCGTTCACAAAAGTACCGTTCATACTGCCGAAGTCCTCGAGCATCAGACGCCCCTCTTCGTTGAAAACGCGGGCGTGGTAATGCGAGACGGCGGGATTGTCGATGACCAGACCGTTATCCGGCGAGCGGCCAATGCTCACTTCCTTCGCTCCCACAGCCACTTCCGTCAGAATTGCATTTTCGAATTTCAGAACTAGCTTCGACATTTCATTTTCTCCTTCGCAGAGCAGTCTCAGGAGCCCCTAAACCACCGCCCGATTTTTGCCATCGCGCCCGCCAACTTCGGTGCGTGACGCAGTACGATGACCGTGATGTTGTCTCCGCCGCCCGCTTGCTTCGCCAATTCGACTAAACGGCTGGCCGCTTCCTGTGCTTCGTCTGCATCGCACAAAGCTGCCGCGATTTGTTCGTCAGAGAGTTCGTGCGTCAATCCGTCGGAACAGAGCAGCACGGTGTCGCCTTCCATTAGCAACTCTTCGCTGATTTCGACTTCCACATCTGGCTCGATGCCAAGCGCGCGAAGCAACACATTCTGGAGCTTGCTCTGCGATGCTTCTTCCGCGGTCATCAAACCGCGACGCACCTGTTCGGCAATGAACGAATGATCTTGCGTAAGCAGCTCGAGTTCACCGTTGCGCAGCCGGTAGGCGCGGCTGTCTCCCACGTGCGCGATGGTCATGCGCTCATCCGTGAACTGCACAGCCACAACTGTGGCGCCCATTCCTGTCTGCGCTTCGTTCTCTTGCGCCGCCTGATGCACGGCCCGACTCGCCAGCCGAATGGCGCTGGCAAGACGATTCGTCGCTTCCGAGGCCCCCTCGATTCGCTCGCCAACCAGCGGCAGCGCAGGATTTGTTTCCGCATCGCGGCAGTGCGCGACGATCGTTTCCGCCGCAAGCCTACTGGCCACTTCGCCGGACGCCTGCCCGCCCATTCCGTCGCAGACGACGAATAGATTCAGCTCCGGAGCCAGACGGAGACTGTCCTCGTTGTTTTCGCGGACGCGCCCCGTGTCGGTTCGCGTGCCGAATTCCATTTCCATTGCTGCTTGTGAAACCATAAGGGAGCTGTTTGCAGCCTCTAATTTACCCGGTAAATGTTTTCGTCGACCACGGCACTCACTTATTCGGGTTCTGTTTCTGGTTTTGACCCGGCTTCACCTCATGAACATTCGAAAACCCCTGTTCTTCAAGCCGTTGCACAATGTCTTGCGCTCGTGTTGGCGCAAATGGGCCCGTAAACACCACGAAGAACTGCTGGCCATTTTGTTGATTTCGCCGCGGCATCACAACCACTGGCAAACCGTCGTCTTCGATTCGCTTCGCGGCATTTTGCGCGCCAGCTTCTCGCTGAAACCGTCCGACCCACAGGTAAACCGGGGCGCTCGCGCCGGGACGATTTTGTCGCGATGCTTTCTTGCCAAATTCCACGTGCGGGAAAACGACAGGCACAGAAGGTTGCGTATTCGCGGACGCTGCCTTTGCGTGGTGAGGTGCTGCCGCCCCTGTCTCCGCACTCGTATTTACTGGGCGCGAGAGCCGAAACGCAGAAACCGGTGGAGTCGGTGCTGACAGTTCCGCAGGTAGCGGAGGCGGCGCCATCGAATTCGCCGATTTCATCCTTGCTAGGGCGCTCAATCCCGCGAGCATCACCAAAACCGCGAACGCGCCCAACAGCAGCCACACAATGGGAGAGCTGCGCTTCGATTTCGGCGCGGCGGGAAGCAACGTCGCGGGAACGGCGACCGTGGAAGCATCAGTCGTGCGCGACGTTCGCAAACTTGCCGCTCCGGCAGGCGCTAAAGCGGCCGTTGGATATCCTGTGCCCGTTGTCGAACGCAGCGCGGTTTGAAGTTCCGCCACGGATTGATATCGTCTGCCCGGATCCTTCTGCAGGCACTTCAAAATCGCGCGTTCGATGAACACGGGAATCGCTGGGTCGATTTCGTGCGGAGCCACGGGCTCCTCGCGCATTTGCTTCAGGGCCACAGCCACAGGCGTATCGGCGTGGAATGTTTGCGAGCCGGTGAACATTTCGTACAGCATCAGACCCAGCGAATAAATATCCGTGCGGTAATCGACTGGCTTCCCGGCCACTTGTTCCGGAGCCATGTATGCGGGCGTGCCTACCATCGCGCCCGTCAGGTGCGTCGCTGCTTCCATCGAACGCGCAATGCCGAAGTCCATGATTTTCAGATTGCCTTGCCCGTCGATCATCACGTTTTCGGGCTTCAGATCGCGGTGAACGATCCCTTGCGCATGCGCTTCTTTCAGTCCGGAACAAATTTGCAACGCTAGGTCGATTCCCTTGCGCAGCGGAAGGCCGCCAAAGCGGTTCAGCACCGAACGCAGGCTCTCGCCCTCCACATATTCCATCGAGGTGTAAGCGATTCCGCCGATGCGGTTGAAGTCGTACACGCGGCAAACATTCTTGTGCGTGATTTTGCGCGCGAAGAGCAGCTCGTTCTTGAAGCGCTCCATCATGCCCTGGTCGGACGCGATTTCCTGCTTGATCAATTTCAACGCAACTGTTTCGCCTGTTTCGCGGTCGCGCGCCTTGTAGACGTTGCCCATGTTCCCGTGGCCCGCTTCTCCCAGGATGTCGTAGCGCTGCGAAAGCGCGGAGAGGCTGGCTGTCGTCAAATTTGGGCTCGTGAGGAGAGGCGGGGGTTCCACCGCGATGGTGACACTATCCGGCAGGTCGCTGACGAGCACCGTTTTCAGTGCGTCTTGCGAGCCGTTGCTCCCACGCGCGCGCGGAGGTTTAGTGGCCGTTTTGTCGGGCTGGTCCATAGTCTCCCTATCTACGATAAACACGAAACGGACGGGTTATCTATAGGTTGCAGAACACGTGTAGAGAAAGAGTATCTGGTACTAACGGACTACCGCGCATTCTCGAACGAAAATCGGTCCAAGAAGCCCGTCGTTACGTAGCAAACCCCATAGCACCATTGCACGCCAAGGCGGCCAGATGTTATGTTGCGGGACAGTCATGAAATGGAACCGAAACTTTGCGCGATACCAATTGCAAATCGTTCTCGCGGAGCCTGCACCTTGTCGAATCGGTAAGGTAGGAGGCTCATGACAACCGACGTGCTGGTTATGGGAGGCGGGGCGACGGGTCATCTCGCGGCGGCTTACCTGCGGATGCGTTTCCCGGACCTCAAAGTCGCCATTGTCGAAGGTCCGCACAAAAATCGCCCGATTGTGGGCGAATCCTTCGTCGAGATCACCATCGATTTCCTTCTCGAACTCGGCCTCGGGTCTTACCTGATCGAAAACCACTTTCCAAAATACGGCCTCACTTATTATTACAAGCCCGAGATCGATAATCCCGCGGATCGCACCTATGTCGTCGACGAAACTCCCACTGTACCCCCGCTGCTCTCTTTTCAGGTCAACCGGTTTACGTTCGATCGCGAGGTGCGCCGGCGCAACGTGGAAAACGGCGTGCAAGTAATCGACGGCACTGTGGCCGGCGTGAGTCTTGGCAACCACGGCGGTCTGCATACCGTCACGGTGCGAGATTCCGCCCAGCAGGAATATCCTCTCCAGGCGCACTGGCTCGTCGACGCCACTGGCCGCAACCGCGTTCTCTCGAAATTGCTGCAGCTTCATGAAAAAGTGAACGAGCAGAAGGACGTATTCTGGTTCCGCCTGATAAATTTCGATCCAGAAATTCTGGGCCGCATCCGCGCTCTCAAGAAGGAAAACCGCGCCTTCGTTCCCTACTTCGCTACTCACCATTTCTTTGGAAAGGGCAATTGGATCTGGTGCATTCCCATGCGCTCGCCCGAGAATGTGCCATTCATCAGCATTGGAATAACGTATCGCAAAGACGTCTACCCACACGGACAGGTGCGCACTATGGAGCAGTTCCTCGAGTGCGTCGGGCGTGAGCATCAAGTGATTGTCGAACTGGTGCGCAGTGGCACGGTCGTCGACACGAATTTCTACAGCTCCTACATGTGGGAATGCCGTCAACACTACTCACCCGATCGCTGGTACATTATCGGAGACGCGGGCGACACGGTTGACCCGCTCTACAGTGTCGGCATGGCTTTGTCGTCCGTGCAGATCCGGCAGATTGCCGCTGTAATTCAGCGCGAACGCAACGGCTACGATACCCGCGAGTTCACGAACGGCCTTGACACCGCCATCAGTTCCTTTCATCACAGCCTCACGCGCGACACCACCCGGCTATACGAATGCATGGGAGATGCGTACCAGTGCCATCTGCGCGTTCATCTGATCGTCACGAAGCTCTTTCATCTCGGCTTGCCATTGCTGATGAATGACTATCTCTGGGATCCCATTGGCGTGAAATTGATCAACCGGTTCGCGAGCATCGAGACGCTTGAGGCGGAATCCAAAAAGTTCCATGACCTCTTCCGCGAAGTGGCCGCCAATCCCAAGAATCGCGCACTCAAAAAGTTTATCAAGGTGCAGTCCAGCGCCTCGATGAACTACGTGTTCTACGAGTATCACCGCGAGCGCGACATCCCCGCATCGCTATCCCGTATGGTATTTGACTTGGCGTGTTTGCGCTTCGCGCTTCTTCGAAAGCTCGGGTGGCGGGGGTGGGTGCGCTTCAGTCAGCAGGGTGCATTGCTGAGAGACGTGTTTCGATGGCTGTTTCTGCTGCCCTTCCGCGGCACGAAACTGCGGGAGAACCGGCTCGTGCGGATGCTCTTCCATTCACCTGCTCCAGCACCGGCGCGCAAGGATGCCGCGGCGACTTCTTCGGAAATGGTGAAAAACTTATCCCCTTGAGACGTTTGTTTTGTGGTTGGTGCCCGAAAGAGGACTCGAACCTCCACTCTCTTGCGAGAACCAGGTCCTGAACCTGGCGCGTCTGCCAATTCCGCCATTCGGGCACAGCGAGCAGTGAACCGGAGTAATTCATTGTGCCGCCCGCATGAGTCTTTGTCAACGCAGCGCGCCAAGTGCCGACGATTGTACGTACCCCGGCCCCGTTCCCGGCTACATTACTGAATATTAAATAGTATACCGGCTTGACACTATCAAATGCTCTCCACGCGACGGTCTTGGTGTTATACTCCTGTCAAATTAGGGCCCGTTGGGCCGATACTCTCAGGTGGATTGCTGGCCTTTCGGGTTGGGAGGCAGCTATGGACATGCCTAGTGGTACGCTCCTTTTTTTCCTTATCGCCTTTGCGGTCGCTCTCGGTGCATGGTTCTGCCTGATCATCTATCGCGGCACTCTGGAGGCGCATGAAGACGATCAAATCTTCATCGACGCGGCTGGAGATTCGATGGCACAGGCCCAGCGTGAATTAGTCGCCAGGATTGAGAGGATCAATCCAGTAATTCGCGCCGTGCTGATTACTTGGATTACTCTGGCGGCCATTACTGCCGGTCTCTGGATTGCTCAGGCGCTGAAGAGCTTTTAGTAGGTCGCGAAGCACTGAATCGAGGTCTCCTCCGGCGTCAGGCCCCTGGGCAGATCTGCGAAGTGTGGTTGTGCACGATCAACCAGCGGTCGCCACTTTTGACGAATACAAGCGTAGTTTGTCCGCGCGCTGTCGTCGCTTTGCCTTCCACGAATCCCTGAAATTCCCACTGGTAAGCCGCCCACGCCGTGTCGCCGTAGTGGAAGACGGTTGTATTCTTCCGGATTAATTGCACGCTGGAAACGCCTTTGCGGCTTTGCTCGTACTTCGGCACATAGTTTTGCCAACCCGCGATGGGCGGATCGTAAGTTCCGGCGACCCACGTCGCATCGTCCGCATAGTACTTGTGCATCGCCTCCACGTCTCCCACCTGCCACGCGCCCAACATTTCGCCGATGTCATGATCGATTTGCTCTGAGATGGATTGCGCAATCTCGGGAAGCGGCGTGTTTTTTTGTTTTTTGGTTTGCTTTTCCTGCTGGGCCGCTGCGGCCATAAACGTTATTGCCAGAATCGCCACGAACACAACCTGAAGCTTCTTCATCAACTCCCCCTTCCCAATTCCTGCAACGCGAGATGGCATCGAACATGCACGCGCGTGAAAATCTGTGTTTTTAACGCTCCGCGTTTGGGGCTTGCGACGCGCTCAGCAAATTGACGAACAGCCGGTATGCCCCCGGCACTCCCGCCGGCAACTGGCGGAAAAACGCAATCCCCGTGTAAATGTAAATCCCTTTGCCGTCGCGCGCGTAAACCAGGCCGCCGAGCGCGTCCGATTCTCCCGGATCGTGCATGGCCAGCACGGGCTTATAACGCGAATCCCACTGTCCCCAGAAATACAGCCCGCGCTCTTGATTCCATCCCAGAAAATCATCCTGCGTGATGCGATTCGGAAAATTCAGCAGCGAACTGGATGAATCCACGAAGCGCACGGGCGAATTTTCGTCCGTGATTCGCTCCGCGGGCTGGTCCATCTTTGCGGGAAAAGGCGCGGGCAATAGTTTATTCCAGGCGAAGTCTCGCTGATATTGCACGATCAGCGTGCCGCCGCGCTCCGCATAATCGAGCAAGCGCCGGTTCGCGCTCATCACGTCGGGTCGCAACTCATACGCGCGGATTCCCACCACAATTGCGTCGTAGCGGCTCAGATCCCCGAATTCGAGCGCGGCTTCGTCAAGCATGTCTACGTTGATTCCAAGCTGCTCGAGCGATTGCGGAACCGGGTCGATGCCCGCGGCAATGTAGCCGACGCGCAGATGCGGCGGGAAATTCAGCTCCATCACGTGCGCGGTCGCCACCGCCGGTTCGCTCACATGGCGAGACGGCAACGACGGCAGTGCTTCATACGACGTGCGAAAACTCTCATCATCCAGCCGCGCGTAGGGCTTCAAGTCGTATGCGGATTGCGGGGCATTGGCGGACGGCGTCACGGCAAATCGCACCAGACGGTCGCCTGCGCCCGTAAAATCGATCGGTGCGACCGGTTGGACGCTCCAACCCGCCGGTACATCTAGGCCCACGGTAACGTGCGCCGCCTTCGCTCCGTGATAGCGAACGCGCGTCAGCAACTCAAACGGTTTCGTCTTGCGATTCACCGGAAGCATCACCTGCTCGGGGTCAACGGAAAGCGTGACGGCAGGAACCAGCTCCAACGGCATCGTCTCGACGGTGGTCGACGTGTAGTCTGTCGCCGTCACGGGCTTCTCCACCGAGAAGTTGTAGCCGTCTGCCGTTCCCGTGATGCGCGCTTGCACCAGCGGCGCGGACCATGGAAGAATCGCGTCTTCCGGCGAAGTGGGACGCGTTGCGCCGTTGGGAATCACCACCCGGACGGAAGCTTCAGTCGCCGTGGCTTCCCCGTTTCCTCGAGGCTTTTCCGTCGTTGCAGACCACCCTTTTGGCGTCTCAAGCGTCGGCTGGCTCAACTCCACGCCCACATTCGACCTTACTTCCCAATTCACCCGCACGAGAAAATCTTCTCCCGCGACCAGAGCTCCGCGATCCGATTCTGCGTTCATGTGCAGCGCCGCAGCCGCGGCCAATGCGGCGTTGATCTTCTCCCGCTGAATGTTCAATCTCCACAACACGTCCCGGCCATCCGTGACGGAAGACGAGCGCGCGTCGCTCATCGCCTTCATGATCTCGTTTCCCGCAGCCGCTAGATTTTTCACCGCTCTCGGCCAATCAATTCGCAACGCGTCTTCGCGCGCCGTTGCGAGGGCGGCATCCGCCGCGCCTAGCTCCGCGTGCAACGGAT
>DATNDO010000035.1:0-2662 GCA_035606955.1 Candidatus Angelobacter sp. | reverse complement strand
ATTCCGCCAGGCGCAGATAGCAGTAAGCACAGTGTCGAAACTCCAAGCAGCATTTTTCCCATGATCTGATTCTCCCGCGGCTGAATGCGCCACAAGTACACATTTCTTGGGACGAATTCCCGCCTCGAATGGTTGCATGTTCCCGCTTGACCTGTGCCTCGGCCGGGCTGAATTCCGCCTATTTACACGTCGCGGTAATTCGGAGAAGATGCGTGGGCGCGATTCCGCATCATGCCGAGCTAAGGAGCCATTTATGTGTAGAGCATTCGTTCGCACGCTTGCCGTAGCTGCGTTATTGCTCGGCGCTGTTACGCTCCCTGCGCAACAGGCTTCATCTGGCGCAGGTGCCGCGCCATCGGCAACTCGTCAAACGGAGACCGATGCCTACACGCGTTACGAATTGCTCGCTCCCGATTCCGCGAGTTTCAAAATCTATTACGAAATCACGGCCACCACCGCTGGCGCGAAGTATTTCTTCAATCCCATCCGCAAAGGCAGTGTGGCCAGCGACGAATCTGTTTACGATGCCATGACGGGCGATCCGCTTCACTTCGAAGTGGTCAGTGGCGCGGACGCGCGACGCGATCCGTTGATGACGGACGCTGACGCGTCCACGGACTACATCAAAGTCACTCTGGCGCGGCCGGTGCCGCCCGAAGGCCAGGGCCGCGTCATTATCATCAAAACGTACAAAGACGCGAAGAGCTACTATCGTGACGGCGATAAAATCGTCTTTAATCGTCCGCTCGGAATCAAACGCAACAAAGTCGTGTTGCCTGCAGGATATGAATTGGTCGGTTGCAACGTGCCTTCGCAAGTTCTGACCGAGCAGGACGGCCGCGTTTCAATCAGTTTTATGAATGGCAGCGCTGGCGAAGCTCCGCTGATCGTCAAAGCAAAAATCGGTGCGCAAACTGGGGCCCTAGCTGCGCCCCGCCCGCTGACCTCGGCGCGCAGTTGGGAATCGCCGTTCCAAGGTGAAAGCGAGCGCCAGCGCCTCTCCGAACGCGCCCATCAGGACCGCGACATCGTTTATTTCCTCAACCAGCCGGATACCCATTCCTTCAGCCTCTATCACGACTACACGGAGTCGCATCCCGGCGCCGACAAGTATCTCAACGTCGTCCGCGAAGGCAGCACCGTTTCAAATCCCTCTGCGTACATTCTCGACACAGGCGAAAAACTGAAAAGTCACATCATGACCGGTGCGGAGCTCGCCGCGGCGAAAATCGATACGGGAGGAGAGCCGGTGACTCCTACCACGCAAGTGGTGGTGATCCCGTTTCCACCGGTGAAAAAAGGGCAATCGACTCGTCTGCGAATTTCAGAGACGTATACCGCGCCCGTCAGTTATCGTCTCGACAGCGACGAACTGCTTTTCGATCGCAGCTTTGGTCGTGCGCGCAACGCCGTCGTTTTGCCCGCGGGATGGTATCTGACCGCCAGCGCGATTCCCGCGACGGTGACGCAGCTTCCTGACGGCCGTATCCGGCTCGATTTTTGGAATGGCCGTCCCGATGACGTGGACGTGCTGGTCAAAGCTAAGCGTCGCGCTGCGTCGGCAGCTCAGTAATACAATTTTCGCTTCGACTTCAGGGATAGTCTTCCCGTAGCCGAGCTCCGAATCTTCGCAAGGTGGGCACAAATGAATATTTCGTTTCGCAATGCAAGTCTTATTCTTCGACGCACGCTCCCGACTGTTCTTTTAATCATCGGTGCATTCCTGTCTGCGTTAGGCAGCCTTCCCGGCCGCGCGAGGGCTCAAACGAAGGCGGTACCCGCTCGCTCACAAGGAACCGCCAAGCATTCGAATCCGCCCGACCTCAAGCATCAGCCAACGCTCTACCTGGTTGGCTACGCCCATCTCGACACGCAGTGGCGCTGGGAATATCCGCAGGTAATTTCGGAATATCTTCCCGACACGATGCACAAGAACTTCGCTCTCTTTCAAAAATATCCCCATTACATTTTCAATTGGACGGGCGCCAATCGCTACCTGATGATGAAGGAGTATTATCCCGCCGATTTCGCAAAGTTGAAACACTACGTCGCCACCGGCCAGTGGTTTCCCGCAGGCTCGTCGATGGAAGAGAACGACGTTAATTCGCCTTCGCCTGAATCCATCATTCGCCAAGTCCTTTACGGCAACGAATATTTCCGCCACGAATTTGGCAAAGCCAGCGAAGAATACATGCTCCCCGATTGTTTTGGTTTCCCCGCGGATTTGCCCAGCATACTCGCCGCTGCGGGAATCAAAGGTTTCTCCACGCAAAAATTGACTTGGGGCTCTTCTGCTCCCGCTGGCGGTCCCGATTCCCCGGAACAAACGCTCGCCGGCACCCCGTTCAACGTCGGCGTGTGGACCGGTCCTGACGGCCGCAGCGTCATCGCCGCTCTCAACCCCGAAAGCTATTCCGGCGGCGTCAGCTACGATCTCACGAAGAGCACCGCGCCTCCCGACGTGCGCAATTTTATCGACTGGCCTGCGCGCGTTGATTTGGACGGCAAAGTCAGCGGCGTCTTCGCCGACTATCACTATTACGGCACCGGCGACATCGGCGGCTCTCCCGACGAGAACTCAGTCAAGCTCGTCGAAGAAATGGTGACAAAAAGCATGGGCGCGCTGCCTTCGCGAAATCCCAACCAGGATGACGATAACGAA
>DATNDO010000028.1:0-3525 GCA_035606955.1 Candidatus Angelobacter sp. | reverse complement strand
ATTTCCCGGCGGCGAATTTCGGCCACCGCATTGAAGACGTCGGAAGTGGTAGTGGCGCGCGGCACGATCAAATAATACATTCCCATATAGGAATATGTCAAGCAGAATTTTTACAGCCCCAAGACACTAGAAAAGCAAAATTGCCGCGCGCGCGACGGTATTGGGTCAGTTCGAAATCAAGCGGGGTTTATAGTGCCGCCGCATGGTTTCCACGACCACACCGGCCAACGCATACGTGGCAGCATTCATAAAAAGGACAAAATAGAAACTGAGGGTGTAATGGCCAGCCAAAGCAATGGGACAAGTCAGATAGGCCAGCGTCTGCACACTCCCAAGTGGAGCTGGTGACGTTGCGGAGATGTAGAGGGTCCAAAAGACCACAACCAGCGCGCCGACACCCGACCAAATCGCGATTCGGAGTTTCATGCCGCCTCCTCCTGATTCTTACGCTCCAATCATCCCCCCGAATCCCTCAAACTCCAAACTGACCCACTACCCGCGCGACGCCTCTTTTGGTTGCAAGGCGAGCCTCAGGGTATAATCGCGGGATGCCTATGAAGCATAAAGGTCCACGGATACGCAGCGCGACGGTATTGTGCGTGCGCACTGCCCTGTTTCCTCGTTTCCTCACGAATTCGACCTGAGCGCCGCCTCCATTCTGGATGGTGACGTTTCTGGGGTTCTCGAAACTTTCGAAATCCCTCTCGAAAGTGTGGCCCGGTTGCACAGGCACAACAGCATATCGTCCGGCTGGAACGTGTAACCTGAACTCGCCCATCTTGTCAGTGATGGCCGTATACTGTTCTTTGTCGCCTCGAATTTGAATTCTAATGCCCGAGAAGTCGGTGCGTGGCGGATACTCTCCACCATCGGTCACGAGGCCCTGGATGACCCCGCCGTGGCGATCCTTTAATGACCCGATGGCTCTCAGTGTGGATTCTGATTCACGAATAGGCGCTGAATTGCCGCAGCCGTACAACCACCACATGCCATCCTGGGTGGGGTTCAGAAACAGGAGATAGGTTTTGCCGATCGACCATCTGAATGACGCTCGCCCGGAGTTGTTTTCTTCGCGAACGCGGAAGTTGCTGCTCGCTTCACTTCGTATTGTTCTGACCGTTGCAAGGGAATAGACATAGTAATCGTCCGCGTTAGGCGGTTGAAAATGCTGCTTGCGGGTCAGCTTCGCGACGACTACCAACTTGCTCTGCGAGTACTCTGCGCTTATGAGTCTCGGAAGGATGTTGCACGCGGCAAACGCGGAAGGCTGCACAAGACATGCGATAAGAACTAGAGTGGCAAATATACGCATTTATGAGAGAACACATCGGGAATGGGGCAAGCCAATTCCTTCATGCGATCAGTATTGCGCAATAAATGAATCCTCGCAAACTGCAAAGCAAAATCAGTGCTCGCAAAGATCACCGAAACTCAACCACTACCGTCGGGTCCGCTCTTTTGGTTGCAAGGCAAGCCTCGGGGTATAATCGCACGATGCCTATGAAGCATAAAGGTCCACGGATACGCAGCACGACTGTATTGTGCGTGCGCAAGGACGGCCACGTCGTGCTCGCGGGCGACGGGCAGGTCACGCTCGGCGAAGGCGTGGTGAAACACAACGCGAAAAAAATTCGCCGCCTCTTCAGCGACAAAATTCTCGCGGGATTCGCAGGCAGCACCGCCGACGCGCTTTCGCTTTTCACGCGTTTCGAAAACAAGTTGCAGGAGTATCACGGCAACCTCGCGCGCGCGGCAGTGGAGCTTTCGAAAGAGTGGCGCACGGATCGCTCCCTGCGCCACCTCGAAGCTCTGCTGATTGTCGCCGACGCCAAATCCACTTTTCTGCTTTCCGGCAATGGCGACGTGATCGAACCGGACGACGGCATCTGCGCGATTGGCTCGGGCGGGCCGTACGCGCTTTCCGCCGCGCGAGCTCTGGCGAAACACACGAAAATGAACGCGAAGGACATCGCGCAAGAGGCTATGCGCATCGCCAGCGAAATTTGCATCTACACAAATGGGAATTTTTCCATCGAAGAACTCTAGCGACGTGATTATGAAGCGGCAAGCGAGGCTCCGTGAACGACAAGGGTAAGGATGACAAGAACATGGTGATTTATCTCAACGGCGAAGCTCCAGCGGCGGAGCCGGAGCCGATGCCTTCGTTTGACGAGCTGACGCCGCGCGAAATCGTCATCGAGCTCGACAAATATATTATCGGCCAGACGCCGGCGAAGCGCGCCGTCGCTGTCGCGCTGAGAAATCGTGTGCGCCGCCAAAAACTGCCGCCCGAAATGGCTGAAGACGTCCTGCCGAAAAATATTTTGATGATCGGGCCGACCGGCGTGGGCAAAACGGAAATCGCGCGCCGCCTGGCGCGGCTTGCGGGCTGCCCGTTCGTGAAGGTGGAAGCCTCGAAATACACGGAAGTCGGTTACGTGGGACGCGACGTGGAATCGATGGTGCGCGATTTGGTCGAAGTCGCCATCGACATGGTGCGCGAGGAAAAACTCGACGAAGTCGCGGAGCGCGCCGAGCAAGCCGCCGAGGAGCGTCTGCTCGATTTGCTTCTGCCCTCTTCGCCGCCACCGACGACGATCGAAACCACAACTCCCGCTTCCGAAGCGCAAGGGAAGGAAATAGCGCAGCGCACGCGGGAAAAATTGCGCGTGCAATTGCGCGAAGGCAAACTCGACCAGCGCATGGTGGAAGTCGAGGTGCGCGAGCGAATGATGCCCGCCTTCGAAATCGTTTCCAGCCAGGGCGTTGAGGAAATGGACATCAACGTCAAGGACATGCTCTCTGGGATGTTTGGCCAGCAGAAAAAGAAACGGAAGATGACCGTTGCCGAAGCCTACGACTATTTAATTCAGGAAGAAGAAAACAAGCTGCTGGATATGGAACAGGTGACGCGCATCGCTGTCGATCGCGTCGAGCAAATGGGCATTCTCTTCATCGACGAAGTCGACAAGATCGCCGGACGCGAATCCGGGCACGGCCCAGACGTCTCGCGCGAAGGCGTCCAGCGCGACATTCTTCCCATCGTTGAGGGCACGACGGTGAACACGCGCTACGGCATGGTGCGCACGGATCATATTTTGTTCATCGCCGCCGGCGCATTTCACACCACCAAGCCCTCCGATCTGATCCCTGAGTTGCAGGGCCGCTTTCCGATTCGCGTGGAGCTGAGCTCGCTTTCCGAGGCCGATTTTGTTCGCATTCTTACTGAGCCGAAAAACGCTCTGATCAAGCAATACATCGCGCTGCTCGACACCGAAGGGCTGAAAATGAACTTCAGCGAAGACGGCGTCGCCTCCATTGCGCGCTTCGCCGCGCTTGTCAACGAACAAACGGAAAACATCGGCGCGCGCCGCCTGCATACCATTCTTGAAAAAGTTCTCGAGGAAATTTCCTTCGACGCGCCGGATATGAAGAAGCGCACCATGAAAATCGACGCGGCCTTCGTACAAAAGCAACTCACTGACGTTGTCAAGGACCAAGACCTGAGCCGCTACATCCTCTGAT
>DATNDO010000022.1:0-35927 GCA_035606955.1 Candidatus Angelobacter sp. | reverse complement strand
CGCGCCCGTAGCTCAGCTGGATAGAGCATCTGCCTTCGAAGCAGAGGGTCGGGAGTTCGAATCTCTCCGGGCGCGCCACTTTTCGCCGTTGGTGAATTCAGTTTCCTGGCGGACACATCGCTCGTTCCTATGCACATTTTTCGGCGTAGCCTTCTCATCTCGTCATTGATACTGCTGAACCTTCCGGCTTCTGCGGCAACTCTGAAGAAGATTGCCGTCATCGACTTGCCCGGCGCGCGAGGCGAGCATTTCGACCACCTCGCGATGGATTACGAAGACCATTACTTGCTTTCCGCCCATGTCGGGCCAGGCATCTTGTATGTCATTGATGTGCGTACGAACAAGCTGGTCGCGGCGATCTATGGCCTTCCCGGAATCACGGCCGCCATATACGTGCCTGAACTCAAAAAGATTTACACCTGTGATTGGGGAGAAAACAAAATCGCCGTGGTCAGCCTCGCCCAAATGAAAGTCATCAAGAAGCTTTCCACGGGCGAAAAACCGAACGGCGGCGCCTATGCCATGCCATTCGGCAAAGTCTACGTTTCCGACACGCTCGGTAAAGAAGTAACCGTCCTTGATGTTCACACCGACTCCGTCGTCACAACTTTGAAATTTGGCAGCGAAACGGGAATGGTGCAATATGACCCCGTCGGCCGAAAGGTTTACGTGAATCTTCGGAGCGTAAATAAAATTGCGGAAATCGATCCTGCGTCGGACACTGTCGTTGCCCAATATCCGATCGCGCGTTGCGATTTCAATCATGCCATGGCGCTAGATCCCGCGGGCCGTCGCGCATTTTTGCCATGCGGCGGCAACAACCTCTTGACCGTATTCGATCTCGACGGGCATCGCTCCATTGCCCACATTCCAATGCCGGAGGGCGCCGACGACGTGGCATTCGACCCCGGGCTGAAAAGAATTTATGTGCCGTGCGAGAGCGGCGCGATTCTTGTCGTGCAGGAGGACGACCCGAATCATTTCCGCAAACTCGAAGACTTCCCGGTTCAAGACGGTGTGCACACTCTTGCGGTGGACATCCAGACGCACCGCGTCTACGCGCCCGAACAAGAAGAAAACGGCCGTCCGGTCAGCCGGATGCTCGTATACGAGGCTCTGAAGTAGTCATCTCTACGCAATCAAAGAAGTCAGCAAGGAAAAATATGCTCAAGAAAATCCATCTTCTCATTTGCGCCATTGCATTCGCCGGACTTGCCGCCAATTCTCAACAGACCGCGCCGCTGCGCCTGCTCCACACCATTCCCATCCCCGAAGTGAAAGGCCGCATCGATCACTTCGACATGGACTTGGCAGGCCGGCGTCTGTTTATGTCCGCGCTGGGAAACAATACGCTCGAAGTGTTTGACCTGCGCGCCAACAAGTTGGTTCATTCCATTGGCGGCTTGCACGAACCACAGGGCGTGACCTATGCGCCCGAGTCCAATCGCATCTTCGTCGCGAACGGCGCGGACGGAACATGCCGCATCTTTGACGGCAGCACATATCAACTCCTCAAGACCGTCCATTTTTCGACCGATGCTGATGACACGCGCTATGACCCTGCCACAAAACACGTCTTCGTCGGCTTTGGAGATCAGGGCAATGCCGGCTTGGGAATTCTCGACGCCGCCACGGGAAATTTGTTGCAGACCATCAAGCTGCCAGATCATCCGGAATCTTTCCAGTTGGAAAAATCCGGGCCCAGGATTTTCGTCAACATCCCCTCCGCCGGAAATATCGTCGACGTCGTCGATCGCACCCAAGGCAAGATTGTGGCGACCTGGAAACTGGATGGCGCGCAGGATAATTTTCCGATGGACTTGGACGAAGCGCATCACCGCTTGTTTGTCGCTTGCCGAACGCCTCCAGAAGTGCTGGTTCTGGATACAGACTCCGGAAAGGTCGTCGCCCGCGTTCCCAGCGTCAGCCATGCCGACGACGTGTGGTACGACGCCGCGCATCAGCGCGTCTACGTTTCCGGCGGCGCAGGCTTCATCACGGTTATGGGCCAGGACGACGTCAACCACTACCGTAGAATTGCCCAAATAAAAACTCTGCCCGGCGCACGAACTTCTTTTCTCGCACCCCAGTCGAAGCGGCTGTATCTCGGCATCTGGGGCCTTGAGAATCACCCCGCCGAGCTCCGTGTGTACGAAACTCAGCCCTGAACTTATACGCTTAGTCGGGAGTTGGCCCTCTGCTTCCGATCCGGGCATATAATACCGCCATGCAGCACCCTAATCTCGTTGTCGTCAAAGCGTTCGGTCACCGCATTGAGGCGGAGTTGGCTAAAGGTGCGCTCGAAAATGCCGGCATTCAGGCGACTATACGGGCTGACGCGGTAGGAGGAATGCGCGAACACATCGCATGGTCCGGCGCGGGGTTTCAAATTCTTGTGCGCGAGCAAGATCTAGCCGCGGCTCTTGATGTGCTCACCCCAATAACGGACACCGAGTCCGAAGACGACGGCGATCTTGGCTGATCCTAGCGTCGGTTTATCTGAGCAGCCGGCTGCGCCACAACTCAAATGAAATGAAGACCCAGCGCCTTGCGCTTCCGTGCGCTCCCAGAACATTGCTAATCGATATTGAATTCGATATGTTCAGCGGCAGTAGATTGTGCCTCCTGTCGAGAAGATGAAAGGTCTCGCGATAGTCATCGTTAGTGCACTTCTGGCGCCCTGCGTCATTCCTGTATCCGCATTGGCGCAAAACGACGAGGTACGCACCGTACCTCTCGTCGTTATGAATCAGTCCGGGCAAATCATTCAGAATCTCACTCCTCAAAATGTGCGCATTAAAGGCGCCAAGGCATCCGTTCGGAGCATCGCTCTCGATACCAGCCCGCGCCGCATCATTCTGCTCCTCGATATGAGCGGAAGCATGGGCGAGACAATTGATGAGAATAAACGCATAACGACCTGGGATTACACCAAGGACACCGCTGGAGTATTTCTAAAGACTATATTCTCCCAAGACTCCGTAGCTCTGGACGTATTTGCCGACAAGGAGAGACAAGTCGTTCCTTTCACGCATGACTTCACATTGATTCGCGCCGCCATCAATGCCCTTCCTAATCCGCGGGGGCTCACCTTCGCGGGCAACGCGCTGCAAGCCACTTTGTGCGATTTCGGCGCGACTGTCGGATTCGGCGATTCAATCGTTTTTTTTCCGATGGGCAATTCTACGGCGACACCAGCCACAGCTCGCTTGATTCTCAGACAAGAGATGTCGGACGTTCCGGTGTGCGGATATTCCTTATTTTCCCAATGACGACAAACTTTGATCCTTATCCGCCAGGCCTTAAGCCAGACGTTGCGAGCGTGATCAACTTCATGGAGGCGACGGGAGGCTTCTCGTTTGCGCCTAAAAGATTCCCCGATGACTGGCTGGCGGGAGAAATAATTCGGTCTGACCCATTTCAACGCATTGCAGCTCTGAGCCATGCAATCCATGGAACCTACCGCCTCGAACTGCAGTTTGTGCAGCCGCTTCTCAAGAAACAGAAGCTACAGGTTGAAATTATAGATGACAAAAAGAAGACGATGCATGGTGTCTACGCTCTTTATCCACACACTCTCTACCCAAGCACAAACTCACGGCGTCCCTGAATATCTGCCGGGCATATGATTTTTTTCTCGTCCGGCAAGTGGAACGCTCTAGCATTTTGTTCTTCGGGTGCTCCATGCTCGGTTTGTGAACGTGGGCTTTTCAGCGCACTTATGCGCAGCTCGTCAGCCTTTAACTTCCCGCGCCAGCTCTTCCTCCAACTACCCGTAATACTGAAAATCCTTCCAGAACTCCGGCCAGCTCTGCTTCAAACCTCGACACACAAAAATGTCACGGTGGTCGCGCGTCTCTTCGTTTTCGACGCCGAACTGGTTCCCCGTGTGCCCCGCAACTTGGCACGCGTTGAAATTGCTTTGCACGAAATGGGGAGACAGCCCCACAACGATCAGCGTCTCGGGAGGAGGGACCCCGTACCCGCGCCTCCAAAATGAATTGATGCCGCTGATCGCGGGCGGTAAACCGTAGCGCGGTCCGTAGAGATCGATGGCGCCCGCTTCTCCATAATTTCCCGCGAGGATGCCGAGGCGCGTGCGCTCCTGCGCGGGCAGCGAATCGCGAATCTTCGCCATCGTCTGCACAAGTTCAGGCCAGCCAACTTCCTCGCGCAGATCACCATTCGCTTTCACAGCCACGTTCCACCACTTTGAGTTGACCCGAGCAATCGGCAGCGCGACTGCTCCCATGATGGCGATATCGGCCATAAGCGCCGTCCACGCCAGCGCGCGGATCGCGACAGTCGCGCCGCGTCGCAAAGACGCCAGCCATTGCTCTCCCCAAACGCTGCCCGCTGCATAGAGCATCGGATAAGCCCCCGCCAGGTAATAACTCCGGCCCTTGACGATGATGAACAGCACCAGAGGAACCACGTACATCCAGCCCAGCACGCGAAAGCGCCTGCCCGTGCGCGAAAAGAAATAAGCATACAAACCCGCGATCCACAGAGGAAACGCAAGCAGCGTAATAGCCAGTTGGCCGGGCAGGAAATCCTTGGTCCGCCCAATGCGAATGTCGCGCGCGTGGATGTGACGCAGGAAATCGAGAGAAACAAAATGATGCCTCGCCTGCCACAGAAAATTCGGAAGAAAAATCAATAGCGAGATCCCCACGCCGTACCACAACCATTTGCTCGCCAGGTACCGCCTGGCATCCGTCAGCAGCATTCCTACACCGAGGCCCGCGACAAGGAAGGGCATCGAGTATTTGCTCATCATGCCCAAACCGACGGCGCAGCCGATGGCGATCCACCAGCGCGGATTTTCGGATTTCAACAGCCGAATCACGAAGTACGCAGTCGAAACCCAGAAAAGATAATCGAAGGAAACGTACTGCATCAGCGCCCCGCCAGCCAGACAGAACGGCACCGCGGCAACGGCGGCTACTACCTGCGCGCCTCGGCCTCCGCCGAGTTCGCCAGCCATCAGGCCCGTCAGAACCACGGCGACAGCCTCCGCAAGCGCAGCGAAGAAGCGGAACCCCGCCAGCGAAGTCCCAAACAAAATCAACGAAAGGCGTCCGAAAAAAGGAGTCAGCGGAGGATAGGCGACGTAGCCCCACGCCAGATGGCGCGCGTCATCCAACGTCGCCAGTTCGTCGCGATGAAAGCCGTAACGCCCGCCAGTCAAGAGGTGCGCCATGACCGTGGCGCACGCGATGTAAATCACAATCGCCACGCCACTGCGCCAACCTCGCCGCCGCGCGGCAGCAGATTCCGCGGTCGCGCCAGAGCTTGCCGTCGGAAACGCAGATGGCATGTAGAGTTCCTTCTATCTTGAGACCGGCATTGCGGATCTCTGTCCGGTCCTCGGTATTAATCGACCGTCGCAGCCCACGATTCTACCCACAATCCTCAAAACCATCCCCAGGGAATCGCCCGATCTCAACAAACGCGATTTGCCGATTGAATGAGCATTTGTGAACACTGTATAATATCGCTCATCTGCGTTACTGTATGGTAACCAGAGCGCGGGCTCGAAAGTCTCCCAGCCCAGAGACCGAGCCGCACACAGGCGCACGCCGGAAAGAACGGGCCATCCTATGAAAATCCTGCTCGTGGATTGCAACGCTGCGGTGCTTCAATACCTCGAAAGGCTGTTCCGCGACGAAGGCGGCGAAACCGCCAGCCTCCTCTACGAAAATGAAAACTGCGCCGCTCGCATCACCGACGCGGCCCGCACCCAGCAGTTCGATGTCGCTTTCATCAACCTCCTGATTCCCAGCCTCATTGGTGTTGAATTGTCCGGTCAAATCAAGAGAGTGTCGCCGAACACGCGAATCGTCCTGATGAGCACGCCGATTTCGGCCGCCAGCCTCGCACAATTGCATGCGTACGGGATCGGCAGTGAATTTTTCATCGAGCCCTCCACTTTGCAGGAACTTCGCGAAATCCTCGGATCTGTGCAACAGGAACAAGGAAATGGCGCGCGTGCCTCGCTGGAGAATACCTCCGAAAGCGGACCCGTCTCTTCTCCACTTAACTGATCTTCTTAACTAAAACTGCGCGCTGCGCGGCAAACCGCAGGACCAGCCCGCGTCTTCAATAATTACGGCCAGCAAATTGCAATGGTCTGCCGTCGTCCGCGTAGGTTAAACTCATCCGCGACCAAATTCCCGGTTCTCGTTCGATACTACTTACTGGCTTCTGATTGGTTTCCACCTGCAAAACTCAATCGAATCTCGGCGACGTAGTCATTCCACCGAGCATTCTTCTCATTCTGCGCGCATCAAGTTTTCGTCCGCGTCCGCGCGCAATCATCTGCTGATTTTTCTGCTCTGCCTGATTACTGCTGCAATTTTCACGATGCCGGCTTCTCTCTCGCCGGCGTCGGCGCTCCTCGGCTATCCCGGAGACAATTTCCAGCACGCATGGTTCCTCTGGCATTTCGCCAAAGCCGTCGCCTCGGGCCACAATCCCTTCTACACGTACCTGCTCTTCTATCCCACCCGTGCAAATCTCGCTTGGAGCACGCTTGATCCCCTCGCTGGAGTTTTGGCTTTGCCTCTCAGCCTGCTGGCCGGCCCCGTCATTGCCTATAATCTGTCGCTAATTTTGCAGTTGGCTCTCGCCGCGTTTTTCGCGCGGTTGCTTTGCCTCCGGATTTCCGGCAACGAAACCGCCGCGCTCTTCGGCGGCGTCGCTTTCGGACTCGGCCCTTTTCTTCTAGCCCACGCGCTGGGGCATTTAAGCCTCGTCACCGCTTTTCCGATTCCCCTCTACGTGCTCGCATTGGACAATCTCCTCCGAAAGCAAGCTCCCGGGTGGAAAGACGGCGTCCTCGTAGGCCTGACCTTGCTTCTCACGGCCCTTGCGCACTACAACTACACCGTCTTCTGCATCATGCTCACCGTCGTAATTCTCGCAGTCGATCTCGCAGTCGCCGGAGCAACCAATGCCCGCGCATTTCTCCAGCGTACTTGGCTCGCACTCACCGTCGCGGCCGCCACTTTCATCGCGGCGTTTTCGCCATTGCTCATCATGCTGCTTGCGAATCGCGCCGATGTGCCCGCTCCGCGAACAACCGCCCACGTAATCCAGTATTCCGCTGACGCGCTCGGTTTCCTGATACCCAGTTGGAACAACGTGCTTCTCGGTAATTTCGTCCACGGCCTCGACGCGCGCATTTTCGTCGCTGGCTTCGAAGGCACCGTCTACGCGGGCCCAACCTTGCTTCTCTTCGCCATCCTCGGAATCTGGAAAGGCCGCGCCAGACATCCGCGATGGACGCTGCGCGCGGCCATCGCAGCAATCCTTTTTTATCTATTGTCCTTGGGACCTGAAATTCGCATCCTCGGCAGACTCACGGGAATCCCCGGCCCCGCCGCGCTGCTTTATCATTTTCGCTTCGCGCGTTTCATTTCCGTTCCCGCGCGCTTCGACGTCATTGTCTTGCTCTGCCTCGCCATCCTGAGCGCCGTCGGACTCGCCTGGTGTCTCGACAATCTGCAAAAAAATTGGCACAAGAGCGTGCTCGTCTTTGCCGCCAGCGCTCTGCTCGTCTTCGAATCAATCACCGTTCCCTTTCCCAAGTCCTCCATCGTCGATCCCGCTGCGCCTTCCGATGCGACTTCCCCTCTTCGAAGCTGCGCATTGCCTAAGGATGTCCAACGCGGCGCAGTCCTCACCTTCCCTCTCCAACAGTGGCCCTACGTTCAAAAGGCCATGTGGATGCAACTCACCGATGGTGGACGCTTCGCTCTCATCGACGGCTACTTATCCTATGTCCCTCGCGATGTCTGGCACGAGTTTTACGACCTTCCGCTTCTACGCTCCCTGATGTCCTTGCAGGGCACCTATCACACGCCAGTCAATCCCGCTGCGGACCGTCCTTCCATTCCCGCGACGATTCGCCGTCTGAATCTTTCCGCTGTCGTGGTCTTCGATTCCCCGCAACGCGACACTGCGGTTCAATATCTCAACGCAGCGCTCGGCGCCACGGGCCAACCCGCCGGCAGTTGCACCGTTTTCGTCCTAACGCCACAAAATGCCGCTGCAAAAATCCCGCCATCGCACCTCCCCGTCAATCTGGCCGATATGGATTGAACGCGTTTTGCGCTTGCCTCCTCGACACACGCCATAACGCCAGCTATAACAGAAGGCAGCCTGGAAGCTTTATGGAAAGGACCAAAAGTGGATCCCAAGACGCAGTCGCTGCTCGAAGATGCCTCACGCCGCTCCCTCCATTACCTGAAAACAATCGAAGAGCGTCGCGTTTTCCCATCGCCCGAAGATCTCGCCAACCTCGCAACATGGGACACGCCGCTTCCCGCAAATCCAACCGATCCCTCCGATGTCCTCGCGCTCCTCGATGAGGTAGGCTCGCCCGCAACCGTCGCCACCGCTGGCCCGCGCTACTTCGGCTTTGTCACGGGAGGCGCGCTTCCAGTCACCGTCGCCGCGAATTGGCTTGCCTGTGCCTGGGATCAGTGCGCGGGACTCGAAGCCCTTTCGCCCGCAGCCTCGGCCATCGAAGCAGTGGCCCTGAAATGGCTCGTCGAGCTTTTCGGTTTGCCGCCCGGCACAGTCGGCGGATTCGTCACCGGCGCCACCACGGCCAACTTCACCGCGCTCGCCGCGGCGCGTCATGCCGTCCTCGCACAGGTTGATTGGGACGTCGAGGCAAAGGGGCTCTTCGGCGCGCCGCCCATCACCGTAATCGTCGGCGAAGAAGTCCACGTCAGCGCCCTCAAGGCGCTCGCCATGCTTGGGCTCGGCCGCGAACGCGTTGTTCAAGTGAAGGCAGACGCTCAGGGTCGCATGCGCGCGGACGCGCTCCCGCGAATCGCCGGCCCAACCATCGTTTGTCTTCAGGCTGGCAACGTGAATTCAGGCGCATTCGATCCCGCGACGGAAATCTGCCGCGCCGCGCACGCTGCAGGCGCATGGGTCCACGTGGACGCCGCATTCGGCCTCTGGGCTGCCGCGGCTCCGGGTCGCGCTCACCTTGTGCGCGGAGTTGCCGACGCGGATTCCTGGGCCACTGACGCGCACAAGTGGCTTAACGTCCCCTACGATTCAGGAATTGCTTTCGTGCGCAACCCTGAACATCTGCGCGCCGCCATGTCCGTGAACGCAGCCTATCTTGTTCGTGGAGAAAAGCGCGAGCCGAATCAATTCACTCCGGAAATGTCTCGCCGCGCGCGAGGCGTCGAGATTTGGGCTGCTCTCCGCTCTCTGGGCCGCTCCAGCCTCGCCGATTTGATTGAACGCATGTGTCAATACGCAACGCGGTTCGCCGAAGGTCTTCGTGCCGCGGGCTACGAAATCCTTAATGAAGTGAATCTCAATCAGGTGCTCGTCTCGTTTGGCAGTGACGACAAAACGCGCCACGTCATCGCCGCGCTCCAGCGCGAAGGCACTTGCTGGTGCGGCGGCACCGTCTGGCACGGACGCGTCGCCATGCGCATCAGCGTCTCTTCATGGGCCACCACGCCCGTCGACGTGGAGCGAAGCCTGCAAGCAATCCTGCGCGCCGCCGGTGCACCTAAGGATCTTGCGGGCTCCCCATCCTGTTTACCCTGACGAAGGAAGGCGCTTTTGCGAAAGGTGGCGTCTTTCCTCCGGGGCGAGGAATCTGTTTCTTCTTTCGGGAATGACTGGAAACGTTTTCTTCGCAGCTTCTCAGTCTGTCGCGACGGTCAGATTAATCTCAATGTCGCGGCGGTCATCAAAACTGGAAATCGTGCGGCGGGACGACTTGTGATGTTTGTACTCTGCATGGATCTCGAAATCCA
This sequence comes from Candidatus Angelobacter sp., assembly GCA_035606955.1. Classification (GTDB taxonomy): domain Bacteria; phylum Acidobacteriota; class Terriglobia; order Acidiferrales; family UBA7541; genus DAHUXN01. The sequence continues at coordinate 26,130 of DATNDO010000022.1, read as the reverse complement.
CATTCGGGTCGAGCCCCGAGAACTGATAATGCCCCTGCGGGTCTGCGATGTACGTGCGCACCGTGCGCGTCTTTTTGTTCAATAGGTAGACAACGCCGTTCGGAATCGGGTTCTCGCTGTGGTCCATCACGCTGCCGTGCACCGTGCGTAGCTGCGAACGATCCCGCTCGCTCTGTGTCCGCGCCGTTGCAGCCGAAACCGCCATGATCGTCAGCAGAAGCACTACGGAAGGCGCAATCCGAGTTGTTCTCAACTTGGTTCTCCTTCGTGTAGATTCCACACGCGAAATCGGTGGTTCGAACTCTTGTGTCGTTAGATGGCAACCGGCCCGGAAATAGATGCAGGCATGGTTTTATTCTTCCGGCTCTTCCTCTTCCGATTCTTCTTCGTCCTCCTCCACGTCATCTCCGTCGTCTACAGCCAGCACTTCTTCTTCGTCCTCATCTTCGTCGGCAATAACGTTCACGTGGACGGGATGGACCTGCAGCACCTCCAGTTCCACATCACACTCCGGGCAGGTGAGGATTTCGCCTTCCTCTACTTCGTCTTCGTCCACATCAATCTCGGCGTCGCATTCCGGGCATCTCACCACGGGCCATTCTCCTTCGCAGATGGTGGGTCAGTTTGAATTTTCTTGATCGTGACACAAAGAGTCAAAATTCAAACTGACCCATTACCCTTCGCAGCGTAATTCCGCAACAGAGAGCGTATTATATAACGTCCGTGTCAAGCAATAATCCCTGCGAGGCAGCGTTCATGGCGGAAAACAGGGAATATCCCGAGCGTCCGGTTATCGCCGTCGGCGGAGTAGTCGTTTCCGGCGCGCGTGTGCTTCTCATTCGCCGCGCCCAGCCGCCGCTCGAGGGCCGCTGGTCGATTCCCGGTGGAATCCTGGAACTGGGCGAAACAATCGCGCAGGCCATTGAGCGTGAGCTTATGGAAGAAGCTCGCATCCAGGTCCGCCCTCTCGAATTGATTGAGATTTATGAGAAAGTCCTGCGCCTTCCCAATCAGCCGCCGCAATATCATTTCGTGATTCTGGATTATCTTTGCGAGCTAAAGGGCGGAAACGCGCAGGCAGGAAGCGATGTCACGGAAGTCGCGTGGTCGGCAGAAGACGAACTCGATCGTTTTAATCTCACCACGGAAGCCAGGCGCGTCGTCAAACGCGCCTTCGCCATGGTTCGCGAACGCCAACGCGCCGCTCATACCTAGCCATTCGTCCTTCGACGGGCGCTGGGGAACTCGATTTTCCCGGAGGCCGAGCTCGCAAGACAGGCGGTCTTGTGCAGCCCGCCTTGGCGTTCTTTGGAGTGCGGCGGCTCGACGCCGCTTTGCCGCCGCTTTTGTCTTTGTAGGGGCGAGGTTAATCCCCGTCCGTCGGCGCAAAACGCCGAGCTTTCGTTTTACAGAGCTGCCACCGCTCCGTCTCCGTCAAGGCAGGCTTCAGAGTCTGTGTGCTATGGCGGGGCGGGGATTCATCCCCGCCGTAAGGACCGTCCTCTCTCAGGGGTTTTAACCCCTGAGGTCAGACCAACACTCGGTGACACCATTTAGGCGCTGGCAGGCTCGATGCCGCTTTGCCTTCGGTTTTTCAGGAGGCCGGGGCTTTAGCCCCGGCGCAAGCACTGTTTTGTGACTAGGGCTTTAGCCCCTGAAGTCTTAATCTAATTTCCAGCAACCAGCTAGCCAGAAAAACGATTCGTCAGCGAGTCCGTTCAGAAGTTCGCGACGCCACCCAGCCCAAAAGAGTTCCAGCCGACACCCAAAATGGAAAGATTCCATACAGCGTGTCAGAGGCTGAATGCGAGTGTCGATCAACCGCAGTAAATACCTGGAGGCAGAAAACCACGGTCAAAATCAGCGCCAACCAGCCCGGCCACGCCACCGGCCTGTAGAACCATCCCCATTCACGGAACCATTTGGCCTTCATTCGCATCTCCTCGCGCCATTCGCTGGTCGAAATTTCCTCATTGAAACTTGGCGTGATACGTCAGTGGACGTTGGGCACAAAGGAATAGATTTCGTCCGCAATCCAATAATTCGTCAGCAAAATTGCAAAAAGAGTTCCTGATAGCCACAGAACCCAGCGCCGGCGCCGCCACATGTCGCGAAAAGAGGAGAGTTGCATGGCGACATCCGTAAAATACGCGGCGCAATAGCAGACATTAGCGAACAGGGCAAGAACCAGCAGCGCGGCGAACGAAGGCCACGTGAATGCGGGGCGAAAATGCGGCCACGTAAGAACGATCCAGCTGATGACGACAGCCGCAAGGATCAGGTTGTATCCGATGCGACCGCGCTCCCAATAACCGATTGCATCCGTGAAAATCCCCCGCCACGGGCTCGGCTGCGGCTCGCCAGTTTCCGCAGATGGGACGGAATTAGGTGCGTTCATGCGCTACGCTCTCCATTGTTCCGATGATTGCAACTCATCGGGAATTTTTATGAAAAAGTCCCAGTGGCCCGACTAGGAAGCTGTAGCCGATCAACACGCCGGCGATTTCCAGTCCCAGGTAAACCGAGACGACTAGAGCGAGCTTGGCATGAGGGATTCCACTGCCCTCCGATGCTTCTCCCGCCACGAAGAAAAGTCCCATCAAAATGCCGGCGGCCGCCACGATCAACCACTGGTATTTGTGCGCCCACGAAACCGGCGCCGCGCCCTCATTCTCTTTTTTAGCAACGCGATACGGTATCAGAGCCACGGCCCACGCCCAGATCGAGACAAAAAGAAGCGTAGCTCCGGCAAGAATCGTCAGTAATTCTCCAAGCAAATACCGGCGCAAGTTTTCCGGATAGAAGGCAAGGGCAACAACAGCCGCCAGAGAAACGATGGCTGCTTTTTCCCAATCATTCGCCACGTTCGGCTGCGCCATCTCCCGCGCGGCGCGGCGCACCAGGGTTCCAACCATCGCTGCTAAGACCGCCATGCCTCCAAGAAGAAAGATGAGTCTGTGCCCCGCCGATGAGCCGAGCCACAGCCACGAGTGACGCGCAGCTCCCACGGCGTCGCTCGCCAGCGTGACGCCCACCGAAAGCACAGCCGCCATCTGCGCGCGCACCACAAATATCCTGCGTTCCAGTGACGCGCCCTCCGAATCCTGCGGCCGGAACGCGCGAATCAGACAGACCACTCCACAAAACAAAGCGGCTTGAATGCCGAATGAGCCCACCGCGTCATACGGATCTTCTGCGAAGGCGTTGACCGCCGAAAGAGCCGCATCATGCTTGGTATGCATGAAGAAAAAATAAAACAGCAGCGCCAGCAGAAACGCCAGAAGCGCGTTGACTTTAAATCTCGGCGGCATTGGATTAATGCGATACGGCGCTCGCTGCGCTAACCGGCGCGCGCCCAAATCTCCGGTCCCTCGCACGAAACTCACGCACCGCACTTTCCAAATCTTCCGCGCCGAATTCCGGCCACATGCGCTCGGTGAAGTGCAGCTCCGCATAAGCGCACTCCCATAGCAGGAAATCGCTCAGCCGCTGTTCTCCTCCTGTGCGGATCAGCAAATCCACATCGGGAGACGCATCCGGCGCATGCGTCACCTGCCCAACGCGCCGCGAAAATTCCTCCTGCGTCACTTCTGTGCTCGACATCATCCAGCACGCCGCCCGCAGCATCGCCTCCCGCGCCGAATAATCCACCGCGATTCTCAGGTCCAGACCGCTATGCTCCGCGGTCGCCGTCTCCACCGCTTCAATCGCCTCCGCCAGCGCGCTCGGCAAACGATCGCGCCTGCCGATCACGCTGATGCGTACATCGTGCTCCCTCGCGCGCAGCGCCTGCGCAAAAAAATAAGTCTCCAGCAAACCAAGAAGCGCGCCCACTTCGTCGGGATGCCTCTGCCAATTATTCGCCGAGAAGGCAAAGAGCGTCAGCGTGTCGATCCCCATCGCCGGCGCCGCTCCCACCACGCGACGCACAGCCTCCACTCCGGCGCGGTGTCCCGCCGAACGCGGCAAGCCCCGCGCTTCCGCCCACCGCCCGTTTCCATCCATTAAAATCGCCACATGCAATCCTTGCGGCGGAACGATGTATAAAGTACTTTCCATCATAAAGTCACCGGGCAAAATTTTTTGCCTCTCCTATCCTTCCCGCGTCGCGCGGATCAACGCTTCCATATGGTCCAGGTAATGCTCCAGAGCGCGCCGCCCCGGCGTAGTCAAACGAAACTCCGTCTTCGGCAGCCGCCCCGCAAAAGATTTTGTGCACGCAATGTAGCCCGCATCTTCCAGCTTGCGCGCGTGAACGCTCAAATTCCCGTCGCTCGCCCCCACCAGCTTCTTCAATTCGTTGAAGCTCAGCGTCGCGTTCACCGCCAGAGCGCTGATGATCCCCAGCCGCGTCCGCTCGTGGATAATCCGGTCCAGAGAACGCGCCGCTTCCTCCGCCGGCCGCGTTCGCACCGTCTCCAGTTCCTGACGCTCCGATTTCCCTTCGCGCGATGCGCGCACTGCCGCCGATTTACCCACCGTAACTCCTCGCAATCACTGTCCCAAACACAATGTGAAATCCTCCGAACCCGATGGCCAGCAAAGCGTCGCTCCATCCCGCGGGACAGAAAAATGCCACCGTCCCCAGCACCATGAAGCACAATCCCATGAACGGCACCACGCGGATCGAAAACGCCCCGCCCGTCACAACGCCCGTCCCGTAAAGCAGCAGCCACGTCGCCGGAATCGCCGCCACGAATCCGGAGTGATACAAAACGTACGTCAGAATCGCTCCAACGAAAATCGGCGGCACAAAACTCAGCGCGAACTTGCGTCCCGGCCCGGTCAGCAGCGAATCATGCGCCCGTCTCGCTTTGCTCAGCGTGCTCCAGCCCGCAATCGCGATGGCAATCGCCGCTTCAATCAGCCACACCGCGAGCCACGCCTCGGGGCTCACTTGCCGCGACGCCACCACCGACGCTCCCAGAGCCGTTATTCCCAGCGCCACTCCGCCCCAGCCTGGAACGGCTGTAAACGAACCTGCCCGCTCCATCGTTTCCCGAATGAAGCGCAGATTCTCCCGCGCGTGGTCGTCAATCGCGACCGGTGCATCTGTGCGGCGCAGCGGATCCGTCGAACGCATGACCAAAGCCTAGCATAAAATCATATTCTGTCAAGTACTTTGTGAAACAAAGTATGCCGCCCGGCCCTTCGAAAATCCCTTGTTGCATCCACGCCTGCCGGACTATCCTTCCTCGTTCATTCCCGCTAACTCAAAGAGGAGGATTCATCATGAAGCGTTTTCTGGTTTGCGCAATCGTCGCCGCTTGCATGCCCCTTGCCGCCGGCGCCCAAGCATCCAACCCCGTCTCCGACACGGTGAAAAAGATCGTCGCGCAGCGCGCGAAAATCATCGTCGCCGCCGCCGAAGAAATGCCCGCCGACAAATACAGCTTTCGTCCCACGCCCCAGCAAATCACCTTCGGCCACTTGATCATGCACCTGGCCCAGTCGAACAATTTCCTCTGCGCCGCAATTGCCGGAACGAAACCCGAGCAGACAAAGCTCTCTGAAACGGATCCGAAAGACACACTCGTTGCCGCCTTGAAATCCTCTTTCGAATATTGCAGCGGAGTCTTGGACAAAACGGACGATTCGAAACTCGCGGAAATGGTTCAGGTGCGCGGACCGGCGCCGCGCGCCGCGGTCATGATTACTCTGACGAATGATCTTTACGACCATTACAGCGCGGAGGCGATGTACTTGCGCCTTAGCGGTTTGCTTCCCCCCACCGCGCAGCGCAAGCCGATGAAATAATTCTGCTGCGTACAAATTCCACGGTGAACTTTCGCTGCCGGACTATTTTGCCCGACGCGGATAGCGTCCCGTCGCCGCGTTCCACCGGATTCGCAGCAGGTCCGCGAACATTCGCGCGCTGTCTCGCACCACGTGTACTTTCGTCGCCGCATCATGTGACCAGCGCACCGGCACTTCCACGGCTCGTAATCCGTGCCGCTGCGCCAGAAACAATATCTCCGGGTCGAATCCGAAGTCCTCGATCCGCTGCTGCTCAAAAATAATTCGCGCTTCGGGCATCGCGAACGCTTTGAATCCGCATTGCGTATCTTGAAATCGCAAGCCCGTGAATAAACGCACTATCCAATTGAACAAAATCCCTGCGAGCTCGCGCGCCTTCGACTGATGCACTTCAATCAAACTGCGGTCCAGAGCTCGCGACCCAATCGCGACGTCCGCCGATTCAAGCGCCTCCAGCAATTTCGCGGCTTCTTCGATCGGCGCGGACATGTCCGCATCCGTGAACAGCGCCACGCGCCCGAGCGCTTCGAGCATCCCGTGCCGCACGCTGTAGCCTTTGCCGCGATTTTGCCCGTTCGAAATTAATCGCAGTTCCGGCATCTCACCGCGCATTCTCTCCACCACTTGCGCCGTGCCGTCGCTCGACCCGTCATCGACCACAATCACTTCCGCTCCGGCCGGCTCGCCGCGCAAATATCCGCGAACACACTCAAGCGTTCGAGGCAACCTCCGTTCTTCGTTGTACGCGGGAATAATTATGGAAAGCCCGGGGCGCGCGTTCATTCGACGGGACTGGCGGGCCAGCCGTACCGGCCCTGAAGAGGCACGAATTGGCAGGCGAAGAGTTCTTCTTGCACTGCGTTGCCGTCCGATTTGCGGATTCGCATCAGCGTCTGCCGATCGCTTCTGCCAACGGGAATCACCAGCCGCCCGCCCTCGGCCAGTTGCTCAATCAACGGAGGAGGAATCTGCGGCGCCGCTGCGGCAACTAAAATCGCGCCAAAGGGCGCCGCTTCGGCCCATCCCAGCGTGCCGTCTCCCGTCACCACGCGAACATTGCCATAGCCCAACATCGCCAGCCGCTCTCTCGCTGCGTCCGCGAGCGGCGCCCGCGCTTCAATCGTAATCACTTCGCGCGCCAGTTGCGCCAGAATCGCCGCTTGATACCCGGATCCTCCGCCGACTTCGAGCGCTCGCTCGTGCCCTTCCAGTTCCAGCGCCTCCGTCATCGCCGCAACCATGTACGGCTGCGAAATCGTTTGCCGCTCGCCAATCGGCACCGGCTCATCGTTGTACGAACGCGCTGCCAGCTCCTCCGGCACGAATAAATGTCGCGGCACGCGTTCCATCGCCGCCAGCACTTTCGGCGAACGAACGCCTCGCTTGCGGATTTGCTCCGCGACCATCCGCATCCGCAGCGATTCCCAATCCGGATTGGCTCCCGCGTTCGTTTGCTCGTCCCTTGGTCACATTTGCGGCCGCGCGCTGTTTGGAATCTCCTTCAACAACTCCCGCACCGCCGTATCCAACTGCACATCGTGCTCCGTGTAGCTTTCTCCCATCGGCCGCTTCACCAGAAAATCTACCGGCCGCGGATGCAATTCCATCGGCGTTCCATCCGCCGCCGTAATCCGGATAAATGGCAGCCGCAGAAACGAGCCATCAATCAACTGCGTTCCCGAAGTGTAAATAATCCAGCCCGCCGTCGGTTCGCCGACCACTTTTCCCAGCTTCATGGAGCGATATCCTTCCGTGAAATCTTCCGCGTCGGAAAGCGAATGCTGATTCGTCACCAAAATCGTCGGAAGCTCCAGCGCGCGCTGCCCCAGTTCCGAGCGCGCCGGCGCCGTCGGAAAATCCCGTGGCGTCATCGACAAATACGGTCTTCGCGACAAAACGTCGAGCGCATACGCATTCACAAATCCGCCCGTGTTGCTGCGAATATCGATCACCACGCCCTCGCGCGAACGGTTCTGCGTATCCAAATCCAGATAAAAATTCTGCAGGGAACTCTCTCCCATGTCCGGAATATGGACGTACCCCAGTTTCCCATCGCTGATTTTTTCCACGTACACCCGGTTTTTCTCCACCCACTGGTGGTACAGCAATTCTTTTTCCTGTGAAGTCGCCACGGGTTGCACGATCACCGTCCGCGCATCCGCTCCATCTGCCGAAGACGCCATCGTCAATGCCACGCGTTTGCCGATTTTATGTTCCAGCAACGCGTCCAAATTTGTGTGCGCTCCAATCGCCTCCCCGTCTACCGCCGTCAAGTATTCTTCCGTCTTGATTCCGCCTGCCAGCTCCGCCGGCCCAAGCGGAAGAATATTCGTCACCCGCAAATGCCCCGAGCTCTCCGCTTCGCCACGATCAAAATCCAAGCCGATTCGTCCCAGCGTGGGCTGCGTCCTCTCCGGCCCGGAAATTCCCAGGTGCGATCCATTCAGTTCTCCCAGCATCAGCGAAATCAGCCGCCGCACTTCGTCGGGATTCGCGGCCGCTTCCACGCGTGGCTCGTACTCGCTGCGCACTTCATTCCAATTCGCGCCATTGTGATTGGCATCGAAAAAGAAATCGCGCAGATACGTCCAAGCCTCGTCGAACATCTCCACTTTCTCTCGCGCAAAGTCCACATCCATTTCCGCGCTCACCGCCAATGGCTTCGCCTGGTGGCTCTCAATCGTTGCCACCTGTATCGTCCCGCGGTCCAGGTAATACACTTCTTTGCCGTCCGGAGAAAATTGTGCGTCCGCTTTCGGTCCCGGGGTTGACGTCAGTTGCCGCGCCACCCGCGGCTCTTTCGACAATTCATCCAACGAATACAAATAAAGGTTTTCCTGCCCTGCCGCCGATGCGTTCAGCAGCAGCCACTTCCCATCCGGACTGATGGTCTCCGATCCCGCATCAAGTCCCGTCTCCACCAGCGATACCCGGTCGCGAATTTCGTCCCAGTCAATCGTCACCGGTTTTGCCGGCGCCGCTTTTTCTTTTTCATCTGCATCGCCTGCTGCCGCCGTCTTCGCATTTCCCGCCGGACTCTTCGGCGTCTCTTTGAACAAATCGCGAAATTCGTCTTCGCGGAATTTCGGCGCGTGCGGAATCAAATCCACGCGCGCGATCTGGCCCATTTCTGTCCGCTGCCCCGCGTTGAAAAGCACATACGTGCCATCCGGACTCCACGCCACCGAGCCGCTGAACACATCGGGAAGAAAACTCACAGGCCGCGCTTCCCCGCCCGCCACTGGCACCGCCCATACGTTGCGAAATAAATTATCGGCGATGTCAATGTACGCGATCCATTTCCCGTCCGGCGACCATACCAGCGGCCCCTCCGTTTCAAACGGCGGCCGTCCGAAATGTCCGCTCGCAATCGAGCGTTCCTGCTTCGACTCCAAATCCATCACTCGCAACTCGCGCCCGTTGCGCTCAAACGCCAGCATCTTGCCATCCGGCGAAAACCGCGGCGCGGCATCCGCGCCAGAATCGTCCGTCAGTCGCGTTTCCTTGCTCGTCGCAAAATCATAAAGAAAAAGATGCGGCACGCCGTCGCGATCCGAAACATAAACCAACCTCCGGCTGTCCGGAGCCCAGCGCACCTCCGATTCCTCCGCCGGCGTATACGTCACGCGCATCGCATCTCCGCCATCTTTCGCCGACGCCGCAAACACCTCGCCATGCGCCACAAACGCTACTTTTTTCCCATCCGGCGAAAGCGCCAAATCCTGAATATGATCAGTCAGCCGTAAATGCTTCACCGCCGGTCCCGCCGGAATTCCGCGCCGCGTGATTGCCACTTCATTGGCGTGTCCCGACGCCGTGTCGAGTTTCCAAATCCCAAAATGCCGTTCAAACACAATCGTCCGCCCATCGGTCGAAATCGACGGCCACAGCACGCGTCCCGTCTTGAACTGCGTCACCTGTTGCGCTTTCCCGCCAGGCGCTTGCGCCCAGATATTTTGCGCGCCGCTGCGATCCGAAACGTAATACAGCTCGCGCCCATCCGCGCTCCACATCGGCCACAAGTCCTTCGCCGACCCATCCGTCACCGCTTCGTATTTCGGCGTAGCTCCGTCGTGCACCAGCCAAATCTCCGATTCATCCAGATGGCTGTGGCCTTTGCGCCACCATTGCTCGGAAACAATTCCGCGCGCCGTGATGGCCACCGTTTTCCCGTCCGGCGACGCCGCCGCGAAATATTCGTTCGCGTAGCGGTCTGCGGCCACCGCCATCGGCGTTCCACCCTCCACGCTGACGCGATACACATCGTTCATGTACGAAATATCATGGTGCGCCGACGAAAAATAAATCCATTTGCCGTCGCGCGACCATCCATCCAAGCGATCCAGCGGGTCGTATGTCAGCCTCTTCACTTCTCCCGTCGCGAACGTCAGCACATAAACGCTGCCGCTGCCGTCGCGCGCGGACACATACGCAAGTTTTGTTCCGTCCGGCGAGTAGAGCGGCCGCGAATCCGTCGCCATATCCGACACCAGCAACCGCGCTTCGCCTCCCGACGCGGGCACGGTCCAAATATTGCCGCCCGATACAAATGCAATTTCCTTTCCGTCCGGCGACACGCCCGGTTCGCTGAACGCCGGCCGCGCCTTCTCCGTTGACGCCGACGCGCTCGTTCTCTGCGCGCGCGCCGACCCCGTCGTCGCAAAGAATGCCGCTGTCACCAGCAAAAGATATTTCTTCACACTCGCCATTTCACACCTCATGTCGCGCCGGACTGCCCGGCAAATAAATCTGTTAGGAAATGTGCAAAAAATAGAGGATCACCGCACCCGTGGCACAGGCCTGCCTGCCGCAGGCAGGCTTCAGCCGTGTGCCCTCATCTCGTAGTGTACGGATCACGGTCGCGGATTATAGCACCGGCTCAGGCAGGCTGTAGGTGACGCTCCCACGCGCGCGTTTCGAGGATTTCCTCGATCTGCGCCAGCGCAAAATCAATTTCGTCTTCGCGATTATAAAAGTGCGGCGACAATCGAATTCCCGCGCCCGGCCGATAATCCACCATAATCTCCCGCGCGATCAATTCGTGTTTCACTGCCATCGCATGTGGACACTCGACCGAAACAGTCCCGGCGCGCTCCGCGGCGTCGCTCGGCGTGTTCACGCGCCATCCGCGTTTCGCCGCGCCCGCCATCAGCCGCGCTGTCTGTTGCATCGACTTCTTCCGAATTTTCTCCACGCCGATTTTGCCGATGATTTCCAGCCCCGGCTGACACGCATAAAGAGCCGGAACGTGCGGCGTCCCATTCAGAAAACGGTACGCATCCTCGCGCGCCTCCTGCGGCCCAATCTCAAAATTGAACGGACGCTGGTGCGCCAGCCATCCCGTCAGCGTCGGAGAAAATTTCTTCCGCAGATCCGGCCGCGCGTAGAGATACGCGACTCCCGGCCCGCCGCACAGCCATTTCAGCACTCCGCCCACGGCAAAATCCGTTTCCAGTTCGCGAACATTCACGGGCACCGTCCCCGTCGCTTGAAAACAATCCAGAATCACGTGCGCGCCCACTTTATGCGCTCGCTCGATAATCACTTTCGCGTCCACAATCGTCGCGCTGCGGAACAGCACCAGCGAGATCGGCACCAGCAAAGTGGTTTCATCGATCGCCGCCAGAAATTTCTCGAGCGGCAGGTGAATCCCGTCTTCGCTCTTCAACAATTCAACGTGCGCGCCGCGCCGCCGCTGCTCCATGTAAAAATAAACGATCGACGGAAATTCCAAATCCACCAGCACCACTTTGTTGCGCGGCCCGGAAAAATCGAAGCACGACGAAATCACCGCCTGCGTTATCGTCACGTTCTGGTGCAACGAAATGTCGCCCGCGCCCGCGCCGATGATCGCGCCAACTTTGTCGCCCGCCGACACGGCCATTTCCCACCAGCCCTCTTCCCATGCGCGCACTCCTCGCGTAGCCCACGACTCGGCATAATCATGGACGCGTTCATACACCGCGCGCGGCATCGCGCCCAGCGAGTTGCTGATCATGTAAGTCGTGTGCTCCAGAATCGGAAACTCGCCCCGCCACTTCAATAATTCATCCATGGACATTCCCTTTCGCCCGTTGCGACGCACAGCAATCGCCATCGTATCAGAACCGTCTCGAATTACATCTGGCGTTCCTAACGCATCCCAGTTGCGGGCACACAGCAGTTCATGCAAACTGGCGCCGTGAAATTCAGTGCTCGGCAAAAGCGGTTTCGGAAGTTTGGCCATGCGCTCTTTTCCCGCTCAACACGCTGGTGCATGGCTACGGAAGAATTGTTTTTCAGGAGCTAAAGCACCATGAGGGCGTCATCGTGTTGCTTTGCAGCGATCGTTTTGGCCAGTGTCGGACTTGCGGCAGGTTCAACCAGCGGGCAACCGAGACGGTCGGCAACGGTAACTCTGAGCCTGTTCAGTTCATTTGGAGAACCGATTGCCGCATGTCATGTCCAGGGGTTCCTTTCCTTCAATGATGGGGATAAAACTGAGTACAGGGCTAGGTTTCACGGCTTAACGGGCACAGGGATTCCCTTTGGGAAGACGTATCGGGCGATCCTCAAATGTGAACGAGGACGGGTTTTGGGTCCATTTTGGGTTTCGGTTCAACGAACTCACGCGTTCGTTGTGCTCGGTGTCTGGTCTCATCCAGGCCATGGAGATTACTACACCGGCGCAGAGCCTCGGCTGACCGTCTATGTTATAGACAGTCCCGTTTCGAAGACCGAACAACAATGGATTAGGATTGTCGGAGAGTATAGCGACGAGCAGGAGGTCGACGAGGTAAGCGTCGATTCTCATTCAGCCCGTTTTTACAACTTCTTTCCTGGTCGCTTCCTTTTGCTGTTAGTTACTGCCGACAAACTTCTTTGCGACAAACATGTTGACCTGCTTGGCCCCGGGGCGCGGTTGCAGCTCTTGGTTTCACGTAACGGCTGCACTGTTAAAACCTTGGCCGCTGTCAAGGCCGTCGAGTGACGACCCGGCGAAACAGTAGGCCCGGAAACTGCCGCGGACGCGTCGGCAAGCTTACCGCCTGGCCCGTGGCAATTCTCATTTGCATCGCGCTCGCCGGCTGCGGCGACAGCGCCATTCATTCGGCCAACCAGCCCGTCAGCCTCACCATCTCCGCCGCCATCAGCTTAAAAGAACCTCTCGACTCCTTCGCGCAAAATTACAATCAACAGCATCCCGATATTCGCGTCGTCTGCAACTACGGCGCTTCCGGCACGCTCCAGCAACAAATCGAACAGGGCGCTCCCGTCGACATTTTCGTTTCCGCCGGCGAAAAACAAATGGACACGCTGCAAAACGAAAACTCGCTCGCTCCCGGCACGCGCCGCGATCTAATCGCCAATCAACTCGTACTCATCGCGCCCGCGAATTCCGTTGCGCTTCACAATTTCAATGACCTCGTGAAATCCTCCGTCAAATCCCTCGCCCTGGGCGAACCGCGCACCGTTCCCGCGGGCATGTACGCGCAGCAGGTCCTCGAACATTTGCATTTGCTCCCCGCGCTAAAATTAAAAATTGTCTATGCCGCGAACGTCCGCCAAGTCCTCGCCTACGTCGAAACCGGCAACGCCGATGCCGGACTCGTTTACTCGACCGACGCTCGCATCTCCACCCGCGTCCGCGTCGTCGCCACGGCGCTGCCCGATTCTCACGATCCGATTCTTTATCCAGTGGCGATGCTGAAAACCTCGAAATCTCCCGAAGCAGCCCGCGCGCTTCTCGACGCTCTCGAATCCCCACCGTCTCTCGTTCTCTTTGAAAAATACGGTTTCACTCCGCCGCCTGTCCCCGCCGCAGTACACTGACTGCCCATGCCTCTCGATCTTTCACCCATTTGGATTTCGCTTGAAACCAGCCTGACGGCCACCGCCATCACGCTGGTCATCGGAGTCGCCGCCGCCATCTGGCGTGCCAATCGCCGCGGCGTCGGACCTGCGCTGCTCGACAGTATTTTCCTTTTGCCCCTCGTCCTGCCTCCCACCGTCGTCGGCTTTCTTCTTTTGCTGATTTTCGGCCGCAACGGCCCGCTCGGCCGCCTGCTTTCGCACTTCGGCGCCACCGTGGTCTTTTCCTGGCCCGCCACGGTGATCGCCGCCGCCGTCGTTTCGTTTCCGCTGATGTACTTGAGTGTTCGCGCAGCGCTCGAACAAGTGGACGCGCATCTCCTGCAAGCCGCGCGTACTCTCGGCGCGTCCGAGTGGCGCGTTTTTCGACGCGTCGCGCTGCCTCTCGCCTGGCCCGGCATTCTCGCGGGGACCATCCTTGCCTTCGCGCGCGCTCTCGGCGAATTCGGCGCCACTCTCATGCTCGCCGGCAGCATCCCCGGCAGAACGCAAACCATCCCCATCGCCATTTATTTCGCGGTTGAATCAAACGACCTGCATCAGGCCGTCGCCTGGTCGCTCATCGACATTTTCATTTCGCTCGCCATGATCGCGGGCACGTATTACTGGACGCATCTGCAAAATCCCGCGCGCCCACGATGGACAAGGGCAAGCGAGTCGCGTCGCTGACATGGCTCTCGAAGTCCAATTCGAAAAACGTCTCGCCGCCTACAATCTGAATGTCGCATTTTCCTGCGACGCGGATCCCCTCGCGGTTCTCGGCCCATCCGGCGCCGGCAAAAGCATGACGCTTCGCTGCATCGCCGGCCTCGAACGCCCCGATCGCGGCCGCATCGTGCTCGATGGCCGCGTTCTTTTCGACTCTTCGCGCGGCATCAACCTTCCCAGCCGCGAACGTCGCATCGGCCTCCTTTTTCAGCATTACGCGCTCTTCCCGCATCTAACCGTCGCCGAAAATATTTCCTTCGGCCTCGACAGCCTGCCCACCGTCGAACGCGACGCGCGCGTAAAACGGCAAATCGCGCAAGCGCATCTCGCGGGCTTCGAAAATCGCTCGCCACGCGAACTCTCCGGCGGCGAACAGCAACGCGTCGCTCTCGTGCGCGCCCTCGCCATCGAACCGCAAGCCCTTCTGCTCGACGAGCCGCTTTCCGCGCTCGACACGCATCTGCGCAGCCAGATCGAGCGTCAGTTGATCGACACGCTCGCCACTTTTCGCCGCCCCGCGCTTTTCGTCACCCACAATATGGAAGAGGCCTATCGCATCGCCACGAATCTCGTCGTGCTCACCAAAGGCCGCGTCGCCGCCCATGGCCCCAAGGAAGAAATTTTCCGCCATCCGCCAAGTTTGGAAGTCGCCCAGCTCACCGGCCTAAAAAATTCGTCGCGCGCCAGACAAATTTCAACGAATACAGTCGAAGCCCTCGATTGGAATTGCATTCTGCGCACTCACCAATCAATTTCAAGCCCGCCAAAATACCTCGGCATTCGCGCTCATTACGTTGATTTCCTCGAAGCCGCTTCCTGCGTTTCCTCGGGCGCGAATGTTTTTCCTTGCTGGCTCGTCCGCTCGAGCGAAACGCCTTTCCGCATCACGCTGTATCTTCGCCTTCACAATCCACCGGACGGCACCGGCGAGCATCATCTGCAAGCTGAGCTCTTCAAGGAAAAGTGGCTGCGCATCCGCGAGCATCCACAACCCTGGCACATCCAATTTTCTCCCGAGTCCCTTATGGTTCTTCCGGAGTAAAAGCTGCCTTGTCTCATAAACGGTTTTTCAAAAAGCCAGAGCTTTAGCTCCGACATAAGACTCCTGAAAAAAAACAAGGGCTTTAGCCCCTGAAGTGCAGCGGTCTGATCGCCTCTCGCTAGTTATGCGATGAGTCGCTGACTTGCAGTCGAGAACAGGCGCGTAGTCTGCTTGCAGTCGCTCTACTTGAAGTGTTTTGTGAATTTGATATTGATGCCGAAGATTCCGTTGATGTCCCGCAGCGCCACGATCGTGATGTCGCGACGAATGGCGTAGTCCACTTCGATCACCTGCTGTTGATTCGAATTCGCGTTTGTGCTGTACGTCACGCTCAAATCATGCGTCACCTGTTTCTGGATCGTCACACGCGCCGCCGTGCTTTGCTCCACGCCATTCGTCGCCAGGCTGCTCGCCAGGAACGGGTCCACGCGGAAATTTGTAACTCCAAAAAGCTTCGCGATCGGCCCGCCCAATTGGCTCGAAATGGCTTCCGACAATAGCGCCGTGGCTCCGAAGTTTTGCGTCTGCGTCGATGACGACGTCATGAACCCGGCTTCTTGCCCCGGCGTCCCCAACGCCAACAAACTGATGATGTCGCTCGCCGGCAGCGGCGGATCCGACCGGTAAGAGAGCTGCATGTTGCTCGCCTTGCCCGAAAAATCCAGCGTGATTTGGTAAGGATTGATCGTCGTCGACGCTTCGATGTTCAAAATCGGATCGAAGTGAAACGGATCCGAAAAATTGATGTCTCCGCGGTTCAACCGGTACGTGTTCCCGCGAAACGCCATTTCCCCCGTCAGCAAATGAATGCTCCCCAATACCACAGGGTGCTCCCACGTTCCGCGGACATGTACGCCACCCTCCGCCGTGAAGTGCGCCCCCGCCCATTCAATGCGCGCTCCCGAGCTGGTGTTCGCGGTCACGTCAAATTGCAAATTCCGCAAATACGCTGACGACGTCGCCGGTCCCGTCACTGTCGTCTGCGAAGAAACCATCAGTCCCGCGAAATTCACATTCGGCGCAAACGTAATCCGTTGCACCGTCACATTTCCGGAAAGCAGCGCCGCATTCGTCGTCCCGCTGAACCGCAGATTCCCGCTCGTCAGCCAGCTCATCCCCTCCGGATAGCGTATGCGCACGCGATCCGCCACCGCGTTTATTTCGTAGCGCACCGGCGCTTCGCCGTATCCCACGGAGCCCGAAATCGTCATCTTTCCGCCGCCAGCCTCAGCCATCAGATTGTCGAAAAGCAGCCGGTTTCGGTCGAAAACCATTTCGCCATTCAAATTATTTATTCCCGCCGGAAAATCCCCATAGTGCGCGGACACATTCGTCAGTTTCGCTTGCCCCGTAATTTGAGGACTCGAAAACGTCCCCGCGATCACGGTGTTCAACTGTGCCACTCCTCGCGCATCGAGGTCCGGGAACAGAGCGGATACGAGCTGCAAATTGATCGACCCGCCGATATGCAAATTCAGCGCGCGATCGCCGGAAAATCGCGCGTCGCCGGAAATCTGGAAATTCGTGTCCGGCCCTTTCAGCGTCGCTTGATCCACGTGGATTTGGCTCTTCCGGTAACTCAGCCGCACTGGCCCCTCGTTCTGCAATTTCACGTATTCGTAATCCAGGCTGATGCGCGACAGGTTCGCCTGCATCTCGATTGTGCTGGGTTCGCGCGCTTCTCCGGAAAAGGTCAACTCGCCATCGATGCTGCTGTGCCCCGTAAGCTGGTTTAAATGCAATCCGGCCGCGATGAACGGGTCCATATCCATATGATTGACCTTCATCTGCCCGCTAATCGGATAATTTCCAGACAATCCCACGCGCAGTTCCCCGTCTAGTTTCCCCGGCGTCCTCACCGACTGCAATTTCAATTGCGCCGTTTGCCCGTCCGAATCCAGCGTACCCGCAAAACTATCCAGCACCTCTGAGCCAAAGGCTAAATTCGCGACTTGAACTGTTCCGTGCGCTTGCGGCGACATCAATGGCCCGCTTCCGCTCAGACTGAAGCTCAATTCGCCCCCCATCGGCATTGCTTTCATTTGCAGAAACTGGAATTTAGCGAGAGAAATCGTTGTTCCTGTCGCCTGAAATTGAATCGCGCGGCTCGATGGCCGGTACAGCAAATTTCCCGTGACGCGGCCCGTATCGCGGTCCAGTTCCGCGTTTTCGATTCGGATTTCATTGTGCCGCAACCTCAATTGCCCTTTCGCCCGGTCCACATAAATTCCGTATGCCGTCAACTGGTCCAGTTGAAAATTCCCGTCGAGCACGGGATTCGACCGCGTCCCGCTCCCCTGAAAATCCGCGGTCATCACCGCGCTAGCCCGATAGGAAGTCCCGAACAGCCCTTGCAGATCGTCCGTCGATGCGTGATCGAAGTGCGCGTCCAGGCTCCAAATATCGTCCTGCTTAAAACTCCATTTGCCGTTCAGCTGCAAATGCAAATCCAGGTTTGACGTTGAGTGCCCGCGCTTCACAATCGCGTGTGAAAGCTGAAACTGGAATGGTGAATAAATCATCTGCGCCGTGATGTCGTCCCAGTAGAGCCGCCCGAAATGCGCATCTCGCGCATCGAAAGCCCCTGTGAACGTCGGGCCGCCCAAGGGCCCCGTTAATGCGCCTTTCCAATCAACCGCTCCCGTCACCGGCGCGGAATCTTTTTTGACGCCCCGCAAATCCGCGATGAAGTCCTCCCAATCTTCCAGCCTCGTTGTGTGAAAATCCGCATTCAGCGCCGAATGTTTCGCCGCCAGCTTGCCATCGACCACCAGACGGCCATTCGGCGTCGTGATGATGCTCCCCGGAGTCAGAATCACGTCTCGCCGGTCCATCGAGTAATCGAAGCCGAGTTGCGCCGTCACGGGAAATTTACCGAACGCGGGTTTCGCGGAAGGAGTCCACGTCGTCGTGCCCTTCGTCGTCAAGTTCTTGAAGTCGTGGTTCCACGTTGTCACTGTGTTCACGCTCATGTTGCTGTCCCAATGCAAAGTCTTCACCGGCATCGAAGGGTTGTTCACGGCATTGAGCACTTCCGCCAGGCTCGCGCCGTTCATCAGCGTCGCCGTGCGAAATTTCACTCCGTGGAAATCCATATCCAGCCGCCCCTTCAACCCGCCACCGAACGCCTTCGCTTCAAAAACCGGCATCGTCAAGCGATTGTTCGCCACCTCCAGGTCGCCCCAACTCTCCATTCCGCCCTCGTGAAACCACTGGAACTTCAACCGTATCCCTTGCGCCAGATAGTGCCCTTCCATGCGAAGTTTCGCTGCCGCATAGCTCCCGTCTCCCGCGAAATCCACTTGTCCATCCGGTACGCCGGGCTTGCGCAGCACCTGCCGCAGGTCCGGCAGCCACAGGTGCACTCGGCAATGGAAATCCGCGTCGAGCGGCGTGAAATTCTTTATTTCTCCCCGTCCGTTCACTGTGCTATTCGGCAATTTCAATTCGAAATCATCGAAGGACACTGAATTGCGCGTCAGCGTGAATTTCGTCGCTATGTCGGAACGAAACGGCAAATACCTCTTCGCCGCAATCTGCACCTGCTTCCATCCCAACTGCGCGACGTACGCCCCTTTCCCCGGCGTTCGCGCCTCGTAATTCATCACGAACTCGAAATCTTTTCCCTCCGCATCCAGCGGAATTTTCGCGTGGTTGAACATCATTGTCCCGTCGACGATCTTCAGTTGCGCAATCTTCAGATTGAACAGCTGCTCCTGCCACGGCTTTCCAGGAGGGCGCTTCACGGCCGGCGTGGGAATGTTGCTGCGCCCGTTTTCGTCCATGCGCACGAACACGGACGGCCGCTCGATTTCCAGATTGCTCATTGAAATTTTCTTATGGAAGAAAGAAATGACGTGCACGCCGACTTCGATCTTGTCGGCGTGGAAGAAAGGCGGCAAGCCTGCCGATTCCTTCCCGTGAAGTGTGAAGTCGTCGAGCTCGGCGTGCAGCGGGAACAGCCAAAAATGAAATGCGCCTAGCTCGACCTTACCGCCCGTGCTGCTCTCGATTTTCTTTACGATGTACCCGCGCGCCCACCGCTCTCCCGCGCCGCTTTCCATGATCACCGTAATCGCCACGGCAATCAACATCACGGCGACGAGCGCCATCAGCAGGGCGCGGATAACCCACCTTCTCATCCGCCCCCTCCCGAGGGCTGGACCACGATTCGAAGGCGCGCTTTCGCTTCTTCAAGCCACTGCGCCGCTTTTTCGTTTATTTCCCCTTGTGTCAGCAATTGCTTGATTTGCGCTTCCACTTGATTTAGTGGTGGCACGCTCAATCCCTGTTTCTGTAACTGCGGCGCAAGCTGTTTTTGGTAATAGGCTTCGATTTCCGCCGAAGTCACTTGCGCCGCCGCGTGGAATTTGTAGTTCAGGAACCGCACATAATAAAGTTGCCGCTCGATCACCTGCCGCAGCCCGTCCTGCGTCAGCCCGCAGTGCGCCAACTGCTCCTCGAATTCCTGCGAGGACTTGAACTGCTTCACCAACGCCTGAAACTCTTGCGACACCTCGCTCGCCGCCGGATGCGGAAATTTCGTCGCCGCCGCTTCCGTCCGCACGATCCATTGGTCCACCAGTTCCTGCAACACCTCGGCGCGGCTTTCCGCGTGCCCGTCGACCAACTGCTGGTAATCCTCCAGTTGCCGCACTTCGCTATCCGTCACCACGTCATCGCCGACGCGTATTGCGATGCCGTCAATATTCGTCCCCTTTGAACCAGCCGTCGCGGTCTTGGAATCGCTCTGTGGCGTGGAAACTTTTCCGGGCGCGGTCTGCCCCGCCGCTGGCAATGCCAAACCAAATAACAACGCAAATATTGCCCCCGCGTTTCGCATCAGAATATGGAACCTATATTGAAGAAGAATTGGAAATGCGGCAACCGCGACGTTTGAATCGTGTTCGTAGTGGTGTTCAAGAACTGAAACGTAGCCGGATTCAGCTGGTACGCCAAATCGATGCGCACCGGCCCGATGGGCGTGGCGTACCGAAAACCCCATCCGATCGTGTGCGAGAAGTAATTCAGGTTCGGACACTGCGATTGCAAGAGTGTCGAGCCCGGCGTGCAAGCCGCCGGCGGCGGCAACGGGCTGTAGCGCAAAGAAACGTGATGAATATCCGAAAACACGTTCCCCGCATCGTAGAAAATCGCGCCCCCCAGATGGCTTCCCACGAACGGTAAGTGCATTGGGAACCGCAATTCCTGATTGAATCCCAGCAGCACCAGACCGCCGACCGGGAAGCCGGTGTTGACGTCGCGCGGACCCGCCTGGTTTAACGCGAATCCGCGTATGCTTGTTCCGCCGCCTCCGAAAAACTTTTCTGGCAGCGGAATGTTGTCGGACGTCGATCCGCTGAAGGGCTGCTCAATCCCAAACGTCGTTGAACGCGCGAACACCAGCGACCTTCCAATCGGCTTAAACGTCGAATTCTGTATCTGGAACCGCAAGTAGCTCGCCGTCGATCCCAGTGACTTTGTCGCCGTGCTGATATCCGCCGTATTGAAACTCCCTTTCGACGCGTCCGCCGGATTGTCGCGCCGGTCGCGAATCCACGTCAGCCCAAAGCCAGAAACTTCCGTCGGCTGGCTGAACAGTGGCACCTGCTCGACCGAGACCTTCAGGTTGCTCGCCACCACGTGCCGGTAAAAATAACGATAGGTTAACGAAGTCGATGTCGAGACATTCTGCACCAATTGCAAGCTTCCTTCGTAGCGCGTGGCGGTAAAAGTATTCACGTAGCTCGCCTTGTCCGCAAAACCCGTGATAATCAGATTCAGCCAGGGTTGCGCCAGAAAATTCGGCGCGGTATAGCCCAGCAGCCCCTGATATTCCAGCGTGCTGCCTCGCAGTTTCAATGAAACCGTATGCGCGCGTCCGCCCACATTGATTTTCGAGACCTCAAGAATCCCCAGCGGGCTCGCTTTCAGCGTCGTGGCCGTCGCGCTGGATGTCGACGCCAGCCGCTGTGCTTCAAAACCGAATCCGTAGCTCAGCGTGTACCGTTTTCCTTCCTCTACCGCCACCACAACATTCTTTTCCGGATACGTTCCTTCCGGATTCTGCGGCGCCACTTGCACGCGGTCAAAAATCGCCAGGTTGTAAAGCTTCTGCTGCGTCGCGATCACGTCTCCTTCTCGCAGCGGCCCGCCCGGCTTCACAGTTACCTGCCGTGAAATGATGCCGGGCCGCGTGTAGCGGTAGCCCGCCAGCAGCAAGCGGCTAACATCCACTCGCTGCCCTTCCGTAATGTGGTAGACCAGATCAACGCGATTCGTTCCCGCCGGCGTTTCCTTCGCGTCGAACTGCGCATTCGGAAAGCCCTGGTCAAAATAGTACGCCAGGATGTTGTCCCGGTCCGAGGTCACGTTCGCATCCGAATACGGCTGCCCCTTCGTCGACGCGACCACCGTCAGCAACTGCGCATTGGTCAGCGCATGGTTTCCCACCAATTGCAAATTCGCCACGCGCGTCTGCTGTCCCTCGATAATGTGAAATGCTACGAACAGATGCCCTTCCTTCCCTTGATAATCGTCGGTCACTTCCGGACGCACATCCGACTGCAGGAAGCCGTTCGCTATATACATCCCGCGAATCGCATTCGCGTCGTTGCGCACCATTTGCTGGCTGAAACGTCCTCGCGACAACACGCTCTGCGCCTGAATTTGCACTCGGCTCGACAGCAGTGACGTAGGAAAGTACTTGTTTCCGTCGATTTGAATTCCCACCAGCCGGTGCTTTATTCCGCGGTGAATTGTGTACTGGATCACCTCCAGAGGAGAATTCATATCCCCACTCGTCGTGTAAGTCACCGTCGAATCAAAATAGCCTTTGCTCTGCAATAGATCGCGAATATTCCGCTGTCCTTCTCCCAATAAGTCCGGATCCACATCCCCTTCTTCATAAATGGGCACCAGCTTCCGCACCTGTTTCGCGGAAATCTTCATGCCGCTCACGTCCACCCGCACCCGCGGCCCCGCTATCACATCCAGGGTGATGGGCAGCGTGTTGCTGTTCTCGTCGTACTTCCCCCGGTTCGTCACCACTCGCGCGCTCAAATATCCTTGCGTCACCAGATAATTCCGCAGCCGCTCCGTTCCGCGATCCAGCCGCTCCGCTGTCACCTGAATTCCCTTCTTCAGCCGTGTCTTCCCAAGGATTTGCTTCCCCGTGTATGACGTTTGATTGTTGATTCCCACGGAGGAGATCTTAGCCCGCGGTCCCGGGTTCACCTCCACCGTGATATCAATTTCTTGCGTGTCCGGATGCTTCGCCAGCGCGTAATTCCATTTCGCCTCGTAAAATCCATCGTCCTGCAACGTCTGCCCCAATCGCTTCAATCCGTCATTCAACGCCGAAATCTGAAACGGTTCGCCCAGGGACATCCGCAGCGCCGCCACCGCCGTGCCTTCGTTCGGCGGATCTTTCAACCCGTACACGCGCACCACGTTGTTGTAATAGTTCCTTGTCACCACGAAATCCACGTGCAATCCGTCCGCTTCGCTGGTTGCCTTCGTTTGCACGTCGGAAAACAATCCCGTCTGATTCAGCGCGCGCAAGTTTGCGCGTTCCGCGTCAATATGAAATGCATCGCCCGATTTCAGCGGCAATGGTCCAAGTTTTTCCGGAATCGGCGTCCCCTTATCGTCCACCACCTGCACGGATGCAATGTGCTTTCCCTCGAGCGTCGCATCCTGCGCCCGCGCCGCTGGAAAGATCATGCATGCAGCAAGCAGAAAGATCAGCACACGAATGCCCGCAAGGATTTTCCCTTCCGGCATTCTGCCTCTGCATTTCATCCTCTCTCCAACTCAAAAGCGCTCAAAAAGAGAAGGCTAGCATACGCGCTGACTCTTGTTTTCCAAAAGGCGATATGATGGAAGCCTTCATTCGAGGGAATTGTGGACCCCGGGCAATTCGAGAAATATTCGCGCCAGATTCTTTTTGCCGGCATCGGCGAAGAAGGCCAGCAACGCCTCCTTCAGTCGAGCGCTGTTCTCGTCGGCTGCGGAGCGCTCGGCACCGTAGCGGCCAATCTCCTCGTTCGCGCTGGAGTCGGCCGCCTCAGAATCATTGACCGCGACTTCGTCGAGCTCTCGAATCTTCAGCGCCAGACGCTTTTCGAGGAATCCGATGCGCGTGAATCTCTCCCCAAAGCAGTCGCCGCCCAGCGCCGCCTCGCCGCCATAAATTCAGACGCCGCGGTCGAGCCTGTCGTCGCCGACTTAAACCCGGAAAACGCTCGCGAGTTGCTTTCCGGCTTCCCCCTGATTCTCGACGGCACCGACAACTTCGAAACTCGCCTCCTTATCAATGATGCCGCAATCGCTCTTGGAGTTCCCTGGATTTACGCCGCCGCTGTTGCCAGTTACGGCCTGACTTTCACGATCCTTCCCGGCGAAACCGCGTGCCTCGCTTGCCTGCTCGAATCGGATGGCAAGTTCGCCGGCCTTGGACTTGAGGAAACGTGCGACACCGCGGGCATCCTAAACAGCGCCGCCGGCGTTATCGCCTCCATCGAAGCTGCCGAAGCAACCAAGCTTCTTGCCGGAAAATCCGAAGCCCTGAACGGCCGCCTCGTCTCTTGCGATGTTTGGACGGGCCGCTTCCAGTCCATCCGCGTCGCCAGGAATCCACAGTGCCGCGCCTGCGTGCGCCACGATTTCACGTATCTCGAAGGCGAAGCGCAGCCTCACGTCACCATGTGCGGCCGCGACTCCGTGCAAATCCACGAAAGCAGCCGCCGCCTCGATCTCGGCGAACTGGGCCGGCGCATTGAGAAAACCGTCACCGGAGTTCGCCGCAACGATTTCCTTTTGCGTTTTCGCGTGCCGCCGTACGAACTCACCATTTTCCCCGACGGCCGCGCGGTCATCAAAGGCACGCGCGATCCCGCCGTCGCGCGTTCCCTCTACGCTCGCTATATCAGTGCCTGAATATCTTCTAAATAATCTGAATTGGAAATGAATTTGAATTTGAGAATATTCTGCTGAAATCAATTCTGAATTTGAAGTTGAAGTGAAAGAAGTCCGAAGCCCCAAGGCAAATCTTTCCGCTATCTTGAAGTCATCTATCTCACGAACGGCCTTTGTCAGGGCACGGCTTTAGCCGTGCCAAGAGAACGAAAAACTCAGGGGTTTCAACCCCTCAGGCTAGGATGACTCTGGCAGAGGGAATCTACGAGGTGGGTTGCAGCCAAAAGGTCCAGTGAGCGCGTTCAGCCCGCGATACGCCGCTCCGCGTCCTGACGAGCCGCGATCCGCTCGATATTCTCGCGCGAATTCATCAGCGTGAGAAATGTGCTCAACACTCGCGCTTTCGTTTCGTCCGTCAGCCCGGTGCCGCCGGTCGCCAGACGCGCCAATTGCGCGCCGTGGTCCACGATGTATTGTCTCATTTCGCTGAAACGTTCTCGCGTACACGTGCCCACCGCTGTCTCGCGCCGCATTAACATGCACGATTGTTCCAGCTCCAGAGTGAAGTGCAGCACGCAGCGTTTCACCGCTTCAAGCTCCTGCGGCACTCGCGTCTTGCATCCAACGACTTCGCAATTCACATACATGGCATCCCAAGGCTTTCCGGTTGGCTAGTCTCTCACCCCGGCTCCCGCTCTCTATAAATGTGTAACATCCCCCGCTCGCAAAATCCACCGCCGCGCCGCTCTCCGCGCCTAATCCGTCATCAACCACCTGTTTTCATCTCGCCTGACTTTGCACTTGCGGGTGCCTCTGCCTGCCCTGACGCAGGAAGGGACGAAGGGAGCTCCGGATGCTTCTACGGAGGGTGGATTCTTTCCTCAATAGTCGGCTCGTGTCTGGTTATTCGTTTTCGTAGGGGCGCTGCTTGCTGCGCCCGCGCCGCGCATCGCGCGGCGTCTTTTGACTTTTGCGTGCCGGACGTTGCATCCCGTGGCCCCTACACTGCGCGCTGCACGCGCCCACTCTGCCCGATCGTTCTTCGGGTGCCCCATCCTGTTTACCCTGACGAAGGAAGGGAGCGGTGTTTGCGAAGGGTGGGGTCTTTCCTCGCAGAAGTTGCGAATTTTTTTTGTGCTGCCCGGCTGGAATCGCCACCGGCTTATAGCTCTTCTCCCGAGCCCTCGGGGCGAGGGATCTGCTTTTGACTTTACACTTTCCGATCAGCGTTTTCGGCGGGCGGCTATCTGGTGGCGGAAATCAGTACGGATTTCGAACACCGTTTGTACGCACCCGTCGATGCGGCCGACAAAGAAAGCTGCCGTCCGGATTTCGCGGTGGGCGTCTATCCGGGACATCTGTGGGTTGGCGGCGACGCCTACAAATTGAACCCGAATGTTCGGATCACGCGGCAGACCCCGCCAACGTTTTTGGTGCAGGCCGAGGATGACAATGTGGACGGCGTAAACCAATCGGTAGCGTACTACATTGCGCTGAAGAAGGCCGGCGTTCCCGTGGAGATGCATTTGTATGCGCACGGCGGGCATGCGTTTGGTCTGCGGCGGACGCAGCTTCCGATAACGGGATGGCCTCAGTTGGTGGAGACGTGGCTGGGGACGATCCGAATGATTCCAGAGTGATTTGTATTTGAGGTGCAAGTATAAAGTGGAATCGCACCCCACATCGCGCGGCGGCTTCCGCTTTTGCCCTTGCGGGTGCCCCTCGATAAGAACGAAGGCGTTGTCAAGACGCACCTCATGGTCGCAATGCTTTGCAGCACCGCTTGGATCTCAGAGAGGTGGAGGACCGAAACTCTGAAACTCTCACGGTGAATCAGCTTTCGGCGGATCGTT
>DATNDO010000016.1:0-10611 GCA_035606955.1 Candidatus Angelobacter sp. | reverse complement strand
GCGAAAATCGAACCAAAGGCCGCGGTCGCACCATCGAAAGCGGCAAAGTCTCCTGCGGCTCGCAAACACGCGAAACGTGCCAAGCCCGCAGTCAGGTCAAAAGGTAAAAAGCGCGCCCGCCGCTAGCGGCCACCGCTTATGGCGACGATTCATTCTCGCGCGAGGAACATTATTGTACTCGGGAGCACGGTCAAGCGTGCGATCGGTGTCTGTTGATTTCGTGGCACAGGCTTCAGCCTGTGCGCATTTGCTTTCGTAGGGGCGGGGTTAACCCCCGCCCGTCGGCGCGAAGCGCCGAGTCGTCCTGTAGCTCACGTCCCGTCGCGGCGATTCCCGCCGCGACTGACGTGAGGTTTTCTCGCTTCCAAGCTCACGCCGCCCTGTCTCGGGCACAATCATCCACCCTTGAATAGTCTTTCTGCTGAAAACTCCCGTCCGGTCCGCGTTCCGTCATAGCTAAATCCCCAACATCGGTCTAAAATACATCACGGCATGGATTCTTCAGACTTCGTTCACCTACATCTTCACACAGATTATTCTCTTCTGGATGGCGCTTGCGAAATTGGCGAGCTAACCGCTGAGGCTGCGCGCCGCAAGATGCCGGCCGTCGCCGTCACGGACCATGGCAACTTGTTCGCCGCCGCCAATTTCTTCCATCAGGCGACTACCCATGGCGTGAAGCCCATCATCGGCTGCGAAGTCTACGTCGCGCCCGACAATCACAAAAATAAAGGCGCGGACGCGGAACGCTCGAACCATCTCGTGCTGCTTTGCGAAAACGACGAAGGTTATCGCAACCTCATTCAACTGGTCTCCACCGGTTTTCTTGATGGCTTTTATTACAAGCCGCGCATCGATCACGAATTGCTGGCGAAACACAGCCGCGGTTTGATCGCACTCTCCGCGTGCCTGCGCGGCGAAGTCACCGAGCACGTCCTCGAAGAGCGCCACGACCAGGCCCGCAAGTCGGCCTACCGCCTGCAGGAAAGTTTCGGCAAGCAAAACTTCTTTCTCGAAATACAAGACCAGGGGCTCGACGTCGACAAGCGCGTCAATCAAGGCGTCGTACGCCTCGCAAAAGAAACCGGCATTCCGCTCGTCGCCACCAACGATTGCCATTATCTGACGCGCTCCGACGCTCACGCGCAGGAAGTGCTTCTCTGCATTCAGACCGGCAAGACCATGAGCGACACGAATCGCATGCGTTTCGCCACCGACCAGTTTTATTTCAAGACGGCGGAAGAAATGTCACAAGTATTTGGCGAGCTCCCGGACGCGCTCCTGCGCACCGTGGCCATCGCCGAACGCTGCCAGGTAAAAATTGAGCGCGTGCAGAATCCTTTTCCTGTGTTCCAGGTTCCCGAAGGCACCACCACGGATTCCTATTTCGAGCGCGTCGCGCGCGAAGGCTTTGCCTCCCGCATGCCGCAGCTCGAGCGTCTCGCCAAGGACAATCGTCTCCGCTATCCCGTGACGGTCTACGAGCAACGCCTCTCTGACGAAATAGAAATGATCAAGAAAATGCGCTTCTCCGGCTACTTCTTGATTGTCTGGGATTTTATCCGTTACGCGCGCGCACAAGGCGTTCCCGTCGGTCCGGGACGCGGTTCCGCAGCCGGAAGTCTGGTGAGCTATGCGCTGCGCATCACCGACGTCGACCCGCTCGAATACGATCTGCTCTTCGAGCGGTTCCTGAATCCAGAGCGTATTTCCATGCCCGACATTGACATCGATTTCTGCATGCGCCGCCGCGGCGAAGTGATCGAGTACGTCCGCCAGAAGTACGGCGAGAAAAGCGTCGCGCAGATCATCACTTTCGGAACCATGGCCGCAAAGGCGGCACTCAAAGACGTCGGTCGCGCGCTCGACATGCCCTATGGCGAAGTCGATCGCCTGGCGAAACTAGTTCCTAATCAGCTCAATATATCCCTCGAAGACGCGCTGAAAGATGGTTCGCCGTTGGCCCTTGCGCGCGACAAAGACGACCGCGTTCGCGAAGTCGTCGAAGTCGCTCTGCGGCTCGAAGGTCTCGCGCGTCATGCCTCCACGCACGCCGCCGGCGTCGTCATTTCACCGCGTCCGCTCACGGAAATTGTTCCTCTGTATCGCTCGACGCGCGATGAAATCACCACGCAGTACGACATGAACGCCCTCGAGCGTATCGGCTTGCTGAAGATGGATTTTCTTGGCCTCACCACTCTCACGGTCCTCGACGACGCGGTGCTCCTCATCAAGCAAAATCGCGGCGTGGACATCAAGCTCGCCGACTTTCCTCTCGACGATGCCCAGACGTACGCGATTTTCGCACGCGCCGACACTTCGGGCATTTTTCAATTTGAATCTCACGGCATGCGCGAAATTCTGCGGCGCTATCAGCCCACGCGTTTGGAGGATTTGACCGCTCTCAATGCTCTCTACCGCCCCGGCCCGATTCAAGGCGGAATGATTGACGACTTCATTGCCCGAAAACACGGCAAGAAGAAAGTCGCGTACGATTTGCCCGCACTCGAGGAAATTCTCTCGGAAACCTACGGCGTCATCCTGTATCAGGAACAGGTGATGCAGATTGCGAATCGCCTCGCGGGATTTTCCCTCGGTGAAGCCGACATTTTGCGCCGCGCCATGGGCAAGAAGAAGCGCGAGGAAATGGCCGCGCAGCGGGAGAAATTCCTGACGGGTTGCGCCGCGCGAAAAGTCCCCGCGAAGAAAGCTGAAAAGATATTCGACCTGATGGCCGAATTCGCGGGATATGGCTTTAATAAATCGCACTCCTGTGCCTATGCGCTCCTTGCATATCAGACCGCATATCTAAAAACACATTTCCCGGTCGAGTTCACCGCCGCGTTGCTCACTTCGGAAATCGGTAACACGGAAAAAGTGGTGAAATATATCAACGAGGTACGCGGATCGGGCATTCGCGTTCTGCCTCCCGACGTGCATCAGAGTAGTCTCTATTTCACTCCCGTCGGCGAAGATATCCGCTTCGGCTTGGCCGCCATCAAAAACGTCGGCGAGAATACCGCCAAAGCCATTTGCGAATCGCGCACAGCGCGCGGCAATTTCCAGAATATTTACGGATTCTGCTCCACGATTGAGCCGCGTTTTTTGAATCGCCGCGTTCTTGAGAGCCTGGTGAAAGCGGGCGCCATGGATTGTTTTGATGCGCCGCGAGCGCGCTTGTGGGCGGCCATCGAGGGCGCAATGAATCACGGGCAAAAAATGGACCACCAGCGTGCCGTGGGCCAGCACGGCTTGTTTCGCTCCGGCGCCAGCAGCATGTCTAGCGATGACGCGCAGAATATTCTCCCCGAAGCCGACGATTGGTCGGAAGACGAACAGCTCGCCGGAGAACATTCCGTCCTCGGATTTTACGTGTCCGGCCATCCTCTCGATAGGTACGCGGGCCGCCTTAAGGAAATGGGTACCATCGAATTGGGCGCGCTCGAATCCCGGCGCAACGGCGAAGAACTCGCGATCGCGGGCATCATCACCCAAACGCGGGCCATGCGCTCCAAACGCGGCGCGCGCTGGGCGATTTTCAATTTGCAGGACCGCACGGGCGGCGTCGAAGTGCTCGTTTTTCCCGAGGCGTTTCAGAAATTCGAGCATTTGCTTCGTCCCGCAACGCCCTTGCTGGTTCGCGGCCGCATCAATGTCGAGGAAGTTGGCACGCGGTTTGTCGCCACCGAGATTCGCCTCCTCGACAAAGTCGCTGACCGCAGCCCGAGTTTGTTGCGCGTGCGCGTGGATCTGCGCGCAGTTGATACTGGCACGCTCGACCAATTGCAAAAAGTTCTCGCCGAGCGGCCCGGCCGCTGCCGCGTTGCCTTTGACTTGATCTCGGACGATGGCACGATGGCAACTCTCGAGGCAGAAAAGGGAATCGAGCCCGCTCCCGAATTGTTCGCTCGCGTGCGTGAGATTTGCGGCGCGGACTCCGTGGCCGTCTTGCGCAACTAGAAGTCATCCTATATACAGCTCTTGTCAGGGCACGGCTTTAGCCGTGCCGCTAAAAGCGACGAATTCAGGGGTTTTAACCCCTGAGGTCGGAACGATATTCGGCTACGGCATTTTGTAGATTGGATTGCGCTCCGTTTGTCTGGGAGATAATGTGAAATCGAAGCGCCGGAAACGTGAATTGGAAGCTCTCGAGTGTGACGTCGACGATCTCGTGAAGCTCGCGCCTCAGGACGAAAAGGCCGCGCAAGAATTGGAGCGCCTCCGTCGCGAAGTGGCGGAGCTGAAGCGCGAATTCTACACGCACATGAGCGCCTGGCAGCGTTTGCAACTTGCGCGCCACCCGCAACGCCCCTACACGCTCGACCTGATTTCTCGGCTCTTCGAAGGTTTTCGCGAGATTCAGGGCGACCGCGCGTTTGCCAACGATCCCGCCATCGTTTGCGGCATGGCTGAATTTCACGGCAAACCCGTCATGATTGTCGGCCACCAGAAAGGCCATGACACACTTCAGCGCGTCGCCCGCAACTTCGGACAGGCAAAGCCCGAGGGCTATCGCAAGGCTCTGCGCGCCATGAATCTCGCTGCGAAATTCCGCCGCCCCATTTTTGTTTTCATCGACACGCCCGGCGCGTATCCCGGAGTCGACGCCGAGGAACGCGGCCAGGCCGAGGCCATCGCGCGTAATCTTCGTGAAATGGTACGGCTCCCTGTGCCGATTCTGGTCACAATCACAGGAGAGGGCGGCTCGGGCGGCGCGCTAGCCGTCGCAATCGGCGACCGCATTATCATGCTGGAGAACGCCGTCTACTCCGTGATTTCGCCGGAGGGTTGCGCTTCCATCATGTGGCACGACGCAGCCAAAGCCGAGCTCGCCGCCGAAGCCCTGAAGATCACCGCTCCGGATCTCCTCGACCTGAAACTGATCGACGAAATCGTACCCGAGCCCGACGGCGGCGCGCATCTCGATCACGATGCCACGGCTCGCCTGCTCGACGAAGCTCTCACTCGCGCTCTCGCCGAAGTTTCGCAATCCTCCGAAAAAGACTTGATCGCCAATCGCTACGAAAAGTTTCGCCGCATGGGCGAATGCTTCACGCCCGCAACCCCCACCAGCTAGTGTTGTGTCCCATAGATTCGTTGTGATTGTTTTTAGGGGGTCGGAGCTTCAGCTCCGACATAAATGCTTGCAAGGTCAAGGGGCTTCAGCCCCTGAAGTTAGAAATACGATTGGCAGTGACTTCCAAGACGGTGCACCAGAAGCCATCGAGTCGTCTCATGAATTTTTCCTTAGGCAGGGCACGGCTTTTTACCCTGAGGCACGAAGGGCAGCCGTGCGGAAACGTCGCGCCTTCCGTTGTCATCCCGAAGCGCTTTCAGCGAGGGATCTGCTTTTTTTTCTGGTCCGCGTGGCACAGGCCTGCCCGCCCCAGCTGACAGGGAGTCTTCACGCGGCCTTGCTGTCGCCGTCGCTTTTTTGTGTGTCCCTTTGCCTTTGTAGGGCCCGACTGTGGTCGGGCCTCGCCTGGCTCAGCCAGGCGTTCTCTCCTTTAGCGTTTGGCCTTTGCGGGTGCCCCATGCTCGTTTTGTGAGCGTGGGGCTTTTCGGTTTTGCCTTTGCGTAGGTGGCACAGGCCTGCCTGTCCTGACGAAGGAACGGCCGCAGCCATGCTTTCGCCTCTCTGCGTGCCCGTCACTTTTACCGGGCGGCCTGTGTGCTTTGCTTTTGTAGGGGCGGGGTTCATCCCCACCCGTCGGCGCAAAGCGCCGAGCGCTTTTCGCATTCGCCAGAGCGCCAGACTTTTGCTGAAGCCTGTGCCACGCAGATCCGATAACCTGTGTGCCTCGTCCCGTCTCGCCTTTTTTTTGTTTGTGGCACGACAGAGAGAACTTGTCATTCCGAGGAGCCAGCGACGAGGAATCTGCTTCTCGCCTTGAGTGCCACAGATCTGCCCGCAGGCAGGCTTTCACCCTGTATGCCTTTGCTTTTGTACGGGCGGCGTTAATCCCCGCCCGTCGGTGCAAAGCGCCGAGCCTTCCTCTTGTAGATCTGCCACGGTTCAGTCTCCGCCAGGGCACGACCCGCGCGGGCGCGAAACTTTTTACGCCGCTAAATCGTATCTCTCATTGGTAGTCGTCTCGTAATAGCCTTTGTCAGGGCACTGCTTCAGCCGTGCCGAGCAGTCCTAAGAACTCAGGGGTTTTAACCCCTGAGGCCGGCACGAGTTTGGCCAACGACCGATGAGATAGTCTCTGGCTCGTCATGAGGATTCGAAGGAGGTCAAAATGTTCTGCGATCAATGCGGAAGGGAATCGTCATCAGACGCGCGTTTCTGCAGCAACTGTGGGCGAACGCTGCCTGCCGCATACCAAAATGTTCCACCTGCGGGAACGCCGTCCGTGTACGTGCGCCCCATCCCCGACAACCGCGTGAATTCGCATCTCCGCATCGTGGGCGTGCTTTGGTTGGTCTCCGGGATTCTTCAGGTATTGAGCGTCGGCTGGCTGTGGTTTGTCGGCAGAATGATTGTTCCTTCCGTACTGACGACCGTATCTCCGGGATTTTCCGCGGGCTCTCCGCTCGAACGGGTCATATTGGGCGGACTCGCCTTCGCCTCGATTCTCATCGTTGTCCAAGCCCTGCTTTCCTTTTTTGCCGCATGGGGATTGTTTGAACGCCAAAGCTGGGGACGCATCGCCGCCATCGTCGCAGCGGTCTTCTCTCTGTGGCGCATTCCTTTCGGCACCGCGCTGGGCATTTACACGTTGTGGGTGCTGTTGCCCGCATCGTCAGAAGTGGAATACCGCGCCCTGATTCGCGCCTAGCAGCCATTCTGTGTGGCACACGCCTGCCTGCTTGTCCTGACAAGGAAGGGCCGCAGGCAGGCTTGAGCCTGTGTGCTTTTGCTTCGTAGGGGCGGGGTTCATCCCCGCCCGTCGGCGCAAAGCGCCGAGCGTTTCTTGTCTTCGCCAGAGTGCCAAACTTTAGAAGGAGATTGCGTTTGCCTGAACTTCCGCCCGATAATCCGATAAAAATCCGGCCTCACGCGAATGGATTCTGGTGGCACAGGCCTGCCTGCTTGTCCTGACGAAGGAAGGGCTGCAGGCGGGCTTCAGCCTGTGTGCCTTCGCCGTGCTGTCTTGGCAGGGCGGGGATTCATCCCCGCCGTGAGTTCCGTCCGCGCTCAGGGGTTTTAACCCCTGAGGTCCGAACAATATTCTCGGCCAAGGCATTTTCCCTCGCGGCGTTACCCGTTTGCGACTTGGACACTTTCGTGATTCTCGCAGTTGCTCGCCGTTCTTCCGTGGCTTAGTGTGAGGGCCATGGAACAAACCCACAAAGACGGTGTGACGAACGCGATGGACTCGTCGGAGGTTTTTCGTCCATACGAGCGCCTGGTGGAAATCACGGTTCTGGGGAAGACCTTTCTCGTCCCGGAGCGAAATTCACTCTTGCGATGCTTCCAGTTCATCAGCCCGGAAACGATTCCCTACGGCCGCTTCTGCTGGAACCAGGAATGCCAATATTGCCGCGTGAGTTGCCAGCTCCCCGATGAAGATCAGCCCAAACCTATACTGAGTTGCAAGTTCATGGTCTCCGCCGGAATGAATGTCACCGAACTTTCTCCTGAGCTGCTCTTCTGCCTCAAGAACAAACTGGGCGCATAGGCGCGAGTCCATCGGCGGAATTTACGGGCAATCGCGATTCAAGCTGATTAACGACGGGGTGGTGGGTCAGTTTGAATTCTCTTGATCGTCACACAATGAGTTAAAACTCAAACTGGCCCATTGCCAGCGACGAGCGCTTGCCCGCGCGGCTCCCGCGTGTAATCCTTCTAATGTGAACCCTGTCAATCGGGAAATTCGCTGCGACGGTTGCGGCGTTGTTGCCACGCCTGAGCATTTGCGCCGCCGCGTCGAACGTCTCGAACTCGCCACGCGCTTTCGGCCCATCCACATTGACACCCTGATTCTTCAACCCGCGCCCTCGCCGCGAGTGGAAGATTATTTTTACCGTCCTGCACACTCGCGGGAAGAACGAAGCACCTCATCGCAAGCATTCTTCGACGCCATATTGTCAGCGGCTGGGATTAACGTCGCCGAGAACAAAAGCGAAGAAACGCTCCTAACTGAATTTCAGCGCGCGGGATTTTTCCTCACGGAATGCTGCGAGTGCCCGGTGGAAACCGGCGGCATATCAAGCGAGGATTTGGCCGTCCGCATGGCTCCGTCTTTGCTCCGCCGCGTGCGATTCTCTTACAAGCCTAAACACATACTTATCCTCTCAAGCGAACTCGCTCCGCTGATTCCCCTGTTTCGTCAAGCTGGATTGGCGGAAAATTTGCTCCTGCGCGACGGCAACCTCCTCGACACGCTGTCTTGACAGGGCTGGGATTCAGCCACTTGAACTCTCTGATGCTGTTTTGGCAGGGCGGGGATTCATCCCCGCCGTAAGAGGTGCCTGGCTCAGGGGTTTTAACCCCTGAGGCCTGAACGATACTCCGTTAAAATTCAAGCTGACCCATTACCGACATTCCCGATTTCCTGTTTTCGCTTTTGCCTTTGCGGGTGCCCCATCCTGTTTACCCTGACGAAGGAAGGGAGCGTCTTCTGCGAAGGGTGGGGATTTTCTCGCTCGCACTTGTCATTCCGAAGAGCCACGCGACGAGGAATCTGCTTCTCGCCTTAAGTGGCACAGGCCTGCCTGCTTGTACTGACGAAGGAAGGGCCGCAGGCACGCTTCAATCTGTGGCATTTGTCTTCGTAGGGGCGCTGCTTGCTGCGCCCGTCGGCGCAACGCGCCGAGCGTTTCCCGCCATCTGTCTCGGCGGGGCGGGGATTCATCCCCGCCGTAAGTGCCTTTTGCGCTCAGGGGTTTTAACCCCTGAAGGCCTTCTCGTGTAAGCTACACACGCCAGCTCCAGAAAGAACATCTCTCGAACGGAAAAACCGGAGCCACGATGAAATCGGATTTGCTGCGATTCAACGGCGCTGTCGAGCGCGATCCCGCCATCGACGCGTGGCTGAAAGAGCACGCCGGCGAATTGGGAGCCATCGCGCGCCACTGGTTTGACGTCATGCGAAAATGCGGCGACGAAGTCCGCGAGCTTCTGCATGACGGCTGTCCGGTCGCCTGTTTGGGAGACGCGCCCTTCGGCTACGTCAATGTATTCACCTCGCACGTAAACGTGGGGTTCTTTCACGGAGCAGCGCTGCCGGATCCGGCTCGCTTGTTGCAAGGTGCCGGCAAGTTCATGCGCCACGTGAAGCTCACACCGGGAACGCCCACAAACGCCGCAGCGCTAAGCACCCTGATCGAAACGGCTTACTCGGATATAAAGTCGCGCGTCGAACACGGCTAGCTCCCAGAGTCGCCTCGCGCGCCCGCCGCGGATGTGAACCACCCTTCTTTCTCGTAGTCAGCAACGCCGGACAAGCGTGTGTTTTCGGATAGTGGGCCACTTTGAATATACGTTACACTTACTCCACTATGAGCGGTGAGAATCCTCCAGCCCACGAAAATGCCGAGGAATCCTCGGGCGGTCTTCCAGAAATCCAAAGTACCGAACTGGTCAACTCCCCAGAAGCAACACAACCGGAACCCGATGCAGAATTCCAGAAGGAGTTGACTGGCTATGAAAAGTCTACCCTGAAGTGGACAAGGGTGATTGTCGGCATCAACGTGCTCACCTGTATTTTTATAGGTCTCCAATTCTATGAGATGAAGTCTGCCTCCAGCGATACCCACGCCTTG
This sequence comes from Candidatus Angelobacter sp., assembly GCA_035606955.1. Classification (GTDB taxonomy): domain Bacteria; phylum Acidobacteriota; class Terriglobia; order Acidiferrales; family UBA7541; genus DAHUXN01. The sequence goes on along the minus strand of DATNDO010000016.1, from coordinate 900 downwards.
GCCGTTGCTGCTCAAACTCAAGCGGCGAAGATGAGCAATATGTCCGATGCGGCCAGCAAAATCCAGGAAGCCGCCGACGGCATGGTCACTCAAGAACAAAGAATCGCCGATAACTCCAAGAACGCTCTTATGGCAAACAGCAAGCAAAGCAAGGAGACGCTCAATGCCACCATTGATGAGTACCGCCTGGAGCACCGAGCGTGGATGTCCCTGACTCAGATTCAAGTTGTTCGACTCAATAAGGATGGAAGTTCGCAAATGGTCCAAGTAACTCAAGTCCATGCGGGAGAAAGAATCCTGTTGAATGTACTCGTCGGCAATACGGGAAGCACACCGGCCTTTGACGTTAAGACGGGAGCTAGTGCTGTAGCGTTCACAGGAAACCCAGCGTTCCAACCATCGCCACCCAAAGGCTCCCCTAGCATCGTGCAGCCGAATAACGGAACATTTTCGACTATTGACGTCGGCACCATTTCCCAGATACAAGCCAACCGTTTCACGTCCGGGTCTGTATATGTCTATGGCCGAGTTGACTATAAAGATGCTTTCGGAATACCGCATTGGGCTACTTTCTGCCGCCAACTGCTCAACGGCGGGGGGCAGAGCGTGTGCTCGCAGAATCCCGACGCGACAGACAAGAATACTGAGGATAATCAACGCTAGGGTCAAATTAGGACACTACCGATTTTCTGGTAGTGGGTCAGTTTGGTAGTGGGTCAGTTTGGATTTTCTCGCTTTTGTGACGCCCATCACCGAATGTGATAAACTTCGCCGTTATAACCTAAATCCGTGGGAGTCCTCGAAATGAGCGCCCGAACGAAGTTTTCTGTCGGAGCCGTCATCATAGTTGGTGCTTTAGTGTGGCTGGGATGGGTAGGTGCGTCGCAAAGCAAGACCTAC
>DATNDO010000221.1:0-7381 GCA_035606955.1 Candidatus Angelobacter sp. | reverse complement strand
ATTTCGCCGCCGCGATTTCAAAGAGGGCCGTCGAACTCCGGAAAAGGGCCTGGCCCGAATGCCGGGGCATCCCGTGACTACTTTTCTGTTCGTCGCCGCGTCCTGGCTGGTTGTGATCAACACAATTTTCAAATACCCGCACAATACGGCGGTCGGATTTGGGATTTTATTTGCGGGGATACCAGTGTATTTTTTCTGGAGCGCGCAAAAAAGAAAGAGGGGCCAGGAAACGTGACAACGCGAAGAGAGATTCGCTCGGCGTATCTGGAATGGGCAAAACTGCGTTCGCACGCCAAATTTAACCTGGCTACGAGCGGCATCGACGGCTATCCATTGGCGGAATTGCCCGTGAAAATCGACGACCTGGAAATTTCTGCCGCAGGCAGCTACGGCTATCCTCCTCTGCAAGAACGCGTAGCGAGGAAAAACGGAGTTCCGCCAGAATGCGTGGTGGCCGCGAACGGAACGTCGATGGCAAACCATCTGGCGATGGCGGCGCTTCTCGAACCCGGCGATGAAGTGCTGATCGAACAACCGACTTACGAGCCATTGCTCACAGTCGCGGAATACCTGGGCGCGAAAGTCCGCCGCTTCCCGCGGCGTTTCGAAGATGGGTTCCAAATCGATCCGCGCGAAATCGAGCGCCACATGACGCCACACACGCGGCTCATTGTCATCACCAATCTGCACAATCCGAGCGGAGCGCGCACTCCCGAGTCGAAGCTACGTCTGGCGGGCGAAATCGCGCAGAGCCGCGGCGCGCAGGTTCTTGTCGATGAAGTCTATCTGGACGCGTGTTTCGATCCCAGCGCCCGTTCGGCATTTCATTTGGGGCCCAACTTTATCGTAACGAGCAGCTTGACGAAGGCTTTTGGCCTCTCAGGACTGCGTTGCGGCTGGATACTCGCCGCGGCGCCGTTGGCAGAGCAGATGTGGCGGCTGAATGATTTGTATGGAGTGATCCCCGCGTATGTGGCGGAGTTGCTGAGCGTAATCGCGTTTGATCATTTGACGGAAATCGCGGATTACGCCCGCAAGCGGCTCGAAACGAACCGTCCTCTGCTCCAGCATTTTCTCAATTCGCGCAAGGATTTGCTCGCGATTCGCGCAGACGCGGGGACAATTTCGTTTCCCAACATTGTCGCCGGTCGCGTCGATGCCTTCTGCCAGCTCTTGCGAGAGAAATATGACACAAGCGTTGTCCCGGGACGACTCTTCGAAATGCCCGACCACTTTCGCATCGGCATCGGCGGCAAACCGGAAATGCTCGCCGAGGGTCTGAAACGCGTTGGGCAAGCTCTGGACGAAATGGCCACCTGGACCTGAGCCACGACGCCGCGTTGCTCAATCGCCGGCGTTTGCAACCAGAGAGCCCAGCGACTGCTTCGGCCGCAACAGACGTAGAAAAGCCTTAGCCGGCTGCGAAAGCGGCCGGTCACGCCGAAAAATCAAAAATAAATCGCGGCGCAGGCGCATCTCTCGAATGCGGACTTCTACGAGCTGGCCGTGTTCCGCTTCCACCTGCACGCACATGCGCGGAACGATCGCGACGCCCATACCCATTTCGACGAATCGCTTGATGCTTTCAATCGTGGGCAACTCGACGCCCATGCGGAGCGTAACGTGATGCCGTGCGAAAAGCTGAATCACGCGCTCGCGGTAAGGCGACGCCACGATGTGCGCGACGAATGTCTCCTCGCCAAGCTCGTGAATCGCCACGCTGCGATGTCTTGCTAGTTTGTGGCGCGGATAGACAACGAAAGCCAGATCGTCACGCAACAGCGCGGCCGCGGAGAGAGACGGCTCCGATGGCCGGTAGGAAGCGATGCCCAGATCCAGACGATAATTCAAAATCTCCCGCGGGATGTCGCGCGAGTACACGCGGTGGATGGCGATTTCGATTTTTGGATACTTGCGGCGGAAACGCGCAAGCGCCGGAAGAAGCGCGTGGATGGAACTCTCGTTGACACCAAGCGAAAGTCGGCCGCGTCGGAGGCCGGCGAGGTCCTCTAGGCTCCGTTTGGCCTCTTCGCGCAGATTCAGCATTCGTTCCGCGTATTCGACGAGCAATGCGCCCGCCTCGGTGAGCGTGCCTGCTCCCGTTCCGCGCACGAACAGCGGCTGGCCGACCCATTGTTCCAACTTTCGCACGGAGATGCTGATTGCCGGCTGCGTGCGATATAACTTTTCCGCCGCGCGCGAAAAGCTGCGCTCCCGCGCCACAGTCAAAAACACTTGCAGCGAACCTAAATCCATAATGCCCTCGCCATATACCTGTATAACCAATACTTATATTGCCTGCAACAATTATAAATTGGACGCTGGGACCCGAATTGCGGTTCACTGATTCCCGGCACATAGGGGGAACTATGGACACGGTTCAATTTTTCGACACCACGCTTCGTGATGGCGAGCAGTCGCCTGGGTTTTCGATGAATCAGGGCGAAAAACTCCGCTTGGCGCGCAAACTGGACAAACTGGGCGTCGACGTGATCGAGGCCGGCTTTCCCGTGGCGTCGTCAGGCGAGCTTGAATGCGTGCGCGCGGTTGCAGCGCAGATCCAACGCGCGCGGGTTGCCGCACTGGCCCGGGCGCGCCGTGAAGACGTGGAGGCCGCGCTCACTGCTCTGGAACCGGCGGCTCGGCCGCGCCTGCACATATTTCTGGCGACATCCGATTTGCATCTTCAGGCAAAGTTGCGCATTTCGCGGCAGGAGGCTCTTGATGCCGTGTCGCGTTGGGTGCGCTATGGATGCGAGCGCTGCGCGGAGGTTGAGTTTTCCGCCGAGGACGCGAGCCGCAGCGACATCCGCTTTTTGCTCGACGTGATGGAAACCGCCGCCGAAGCCGGTGCGACAATTCTTAATATTCCAGACACGGTGGGTTACAGCACTCCGGAAGAATATGGAGCCATTTTCCATCGCGTGCGCAGCCACTTGGGCCGCCGCGATGAAATCATCTTGAGCGCTCATTGCCATAACGATCTGGGCCTGGCAGTCGCAAATTCGCTGGCTGCGGTACGCGCGGGCGCGCGACAAGTGGAGTGCACGATTAATGGCATTGGCGAGCGCGCGGGAAATGCTTCACTTGAGGAACTTGCTGTAGCGTTGGCCGTGCGCCAGAGCTTTTTCGGCGTGCGCAGCAACGTTAATCTGGAGGAAATATACTCCGCGAGCCGCATGCTATCGGAAATCACGGGCGTGTCCGTGCCGCCAAACAAGGCGGTCGTGGGCGCAAATGCGTTTGCGCACGAAGCGGGAATCCATCAGGATGGGATTCTGAAAAATCCGCTGACGTATGAAATCATCCGCCCAGAAGCGGTGGGTGTTCCGGCCCGGCGGTTGGTTTTGGGAAAACATTCGGGGCGCAACGCGCTGCGCACGCGCATCGAAGAACTCGGCTATAGGCTGAGTGACGCGGAACTCGCGCAGTGTTACGGCGCGGCCATGGGGCTTGCCGATGCGGCGAAGGACGTCACCGATCGCGACCTGTTGACGTTTGTACACCAGGCCCGCCGGGGACGCTTGGCTCCGAATGTGCCGGGTGAATCCGACGCAATGGCCGCCGCAAGCAAAATTCAATGACTGGCATACGGAAAACGATCGCAGTTCTCCCGGGAGACGGAATCGGCCCGGAAGTGATTCGTGCCGCCATCTCCGTTGTGGAGGAATGCGCGCGCGGATTCAGTCATCGCTTTGAGTTCGTCGAATTGCCGTTTGGCGGCGCAGCGATTGATCAGTATGGTGAACCTCTGCCTCGCGAAACGATGGACGCCTGCCGCAAAGCAGACGCTGTGCTTTTGGGAGCAGTCGGCGGCGCCAAATGGGATAGCCAGCCACTCGACCGCCGCCCCGAAGCCGGCCTGCTCGGACTTCGCAAAGAGCTGGGGCTTTATATTAACGTGCGACCCATCCGCCTGCTCGAATCGTTACGCGCAATTTCTCCGCTGCGAATGGAACAAAACATGACCATCGACATGGAGATTGTGCGTGAACTCGCCGGAGGGATTTATTTCGGACCGCGCCAAAGTAGCGGGTCGAATGGTGATGAAGTAGCTTCGGACACGGAAATTTATTCCTCCAAGGAAATCGAACGTGTGGCCCTGTACGCCTTTCGCCGCGCAGCCGCGCGTCGCGGTCAGCTGGCGAGCATCGACAAAGCAAATGTACTCGTCAGCTCCGGGTTGTGGCGAAGAACGGCGCAGCGTATCGCGAAGGACTTTCCGGAAGTGCAATTTGAATCGCTTTACGTCGACAATGCGGCACTGCAAATCATTCTTCGCCCGGCGCAGTTCGACGTGATTCTCACATCAAATATGTTCGGCGACATTCTCAGCGATGAAGCCGCGGCGCTGGTCGGTTCGATTGGCTTGATTCCGTCCATGAGCCTCGGCAAAGGCACGGCGCTTTACGAACCGATTCACGGTTCCGCGCCCCAGCTTGCCGGAAAGGATTCCGCGAATCCTATCGGCACCATTCTGTGCGCAGCAATGATGCTGCGCGAATCGTTTGACCTGCCTGCGGAAGCGGCGGCAATCGAAAAGGCCGTCGCGTATGCGCTTTCGCGGGGTTTCCGCACGCCGGACATTGCTAAACGGGGCGCGCAAACCATCGGCTGCACGGAAATGGCCGCGCGCATTCGCGGAGCGGTGGCGGAATCGCTTGCGGAAACGGAGCGGTACGGTTGGGGCGTGTAAGTGTGTTTAGGTTTTTCTGAGGACCAGGCAGCTTGCAATCATGTCGTGCAGCGCCTGCTTTTTCGCAGTGAAGCCCGCCATGATGTAACCGATGCAAAGCGGAATCAGGCCGGTGATGAACTTCGCGAAGAACCGGCCGCTGGCTCGCGCGAAAGAAACCGGCCGATACTGCATGTCGGTGACGATCAGTCCCATCGTCATTTTCCCCAGCGTTCCTTGTGCAGGAGAACTCTCCATCCATGCGTAGTAAAGCCACGTGATTACCGTCGTGATGGCAACTAACGCGAGAATCGCAAGAACGAATGCACCGCGAAGGAACATGTCTGGCGTGGGATTCTCTGGCAGGTTTCGTATCTTGGCGGCAATTCCGCTCGCGAATACCACCACGACAATCAAGATCATGCAAACAATTCCGAGGATCACGGAGTCAATCAGGTAAGCTACGAATCGAAGCCAAAAGCCCGCGTAGAAGAGCTGTGGCGCGTGGACGGCCCTGTGGACGGCGGTGTCCCGGAATATGACGTAGATGCAGACGGCACCGCGACCACTAGGGGCTTGCCGCATTGGATGCAGAACGTCGCCCCTTCGACATTTGCCGTTCCGCAATTCGAGCAGAACATACGTCGTCACCTCGGCTGTTCGTGGACGCTAAATCTTCCGGAGTACCAGGCAGCCGGCCATCATGTCGTGCAGCGCCTGTTTCTTCTCAGTGAGACCAGCGCAGATGCAATCTATTGGAAAGAAGAGTAGCACTCCAATCAGCGGCGCAATACGAAATAGGATCATGCCGAAAAATCGTCCCGACGCTCGGCCGAATGAAATTCTCGCTCCAGAAAGGTCCGTCGCATAAATACCCAGAGCTTTTTTCCCCAGCGTCGCCTGCCAGGCTGAGCTTTCCATCAACGCATAGTACAGCCACTCCAACACGATCGCCGCAAGCGCAATCCGAAAGATCCAGCCCATGCCGAGAAACCGTACCAGCGCATCTGGCGTTTCTGGCGGAAAGGTACCGACCGACCGCAGAAGGCCTGAACTGGCTAGACTAGAAATAACTACAAACCCGAGCGGAATACCCAAAATCAATGCGTCAATGATATAAGCAACGAAGCGCAACCAGAATCCAGCATAGGCGGTAGTGGGCGCGGTTACTGGATATGCGGCGGGATACGACGGAGCCGTTGGCGCAGGCGCGGTGCGGAGTGGAGGAACCGCTTCGGATGAAGGAGGTACGAAGCCTCCGCCCGGCGCGAGAGGAATGCCACGCGGCGCGGCGGGCGCGTTTCCGGTCGTCTGGCCGCATGACGGACAGAACGCCGCCGTTTCCGCCACCTGGGTGCCGCACTTCGAGCAAAACATAGAGCCTCCTTGTTCAACCGCTTAGAAATAAGGATTCCGGGCATCGTACTTTCCCAACGGCACAAGGTCAACCGCGAAGAATCCCTCGCCGTCGGAAATTGGCAGCTCTGGATTGCGCGCACACGCGGCAGTTGCGTACACTGTGCCGTACACGTTCGTTCCTTTTCCTTAACTCTTACTTTGATACGGAGGCAAAACCGATGAAGTTGCACCTGCGGCGGGGAATTCTTTTTCTGGGAGCTTTGCTCGCGGCCATTGTCCTGGCCGCGGCAGGTTACGCGCTCGGAAGTAATCATTTCGGGCAGCCGAAAACAATCATCCACGTGGTCGAGGTGCAATGGCGGCCCGGCGTGACGGACGCGCAAAAACAACAGGTGCTCGATGGCATTCGAAATATGGCCGCTCAAATTCCGGGGATTGAAAACATCTGGCTCAAGCCAGCGCGACTGGAGCCGCGCGATTTCAGCACGGCATTTGTAATTGAGTTCAAAGATCGTGCCGCCGCGGACGCCTATGCCGAGAGCGCGGCGCACAATGCCTTCGATAAAATGTATGTGCCCTTGCGCGCCAACAGCCTGTCGATTCAAGTGACGAACTAGGAACGCCGAGACAGCAAGAAAATTCTCGTCTCCCACCGCGGATGGTGCTAGGCTGCGCCCATCGGCGTCGTTCAATCCGCGCGACTGGCTTCCCTAATATCTTTTCGGGCCCAAATTCTTCACATCACAGGAGGTGCCGATGAGCGTGAGAAAACTCATTGTAGCCATGGTCGTGTGCTACATCGTCCTGATGAGCACAAACTACTTGATTCACAGCATTTGGCTCATGAAAGATTATGCTGCCGTCGAGGGCACCTGGCGCCCCATGGACGAAATGATGCACAAGATCTGGGTCATGTGGATTGGGCAGGCGTTCTTTGCTGCGCTTTTCTGCTACGTCTACGTGCGGGGCGTCGAAGCAAAGCCGTGGGCTGCGCAGGGTGTACGCTTCGGCATCCTGATGACGCTTTTTGTGGTCATCCCGTCTTCTCTAGGCGAATACACAATCTACAACGTGCCGCACCTGCTCGCCATTAAATGGATGATCGCAGGTTGCATTCAAATGATTATTCTCGGATTGATTGTTGCGGGAATCTGCCAGAAGCGCAGCGCCTGACCAGCTTGCTCAATGCGGGCGCGGGCGAACCAGTTGCTCGAGTTGTGTTTGGATGGATTCCGGCGACGGCGCATTGCTCGTATCACCATTCATTCCCAGCATGCGCATGGTCATTTTGTCCATGCGGCGATCGGAGAGCAACCAGCGCATGGCGATAGCCATTTGCGCTTCGCG
>DATNDO010000220.1:0-3159 GCA_035606955.1 Candidatus Angelobacter sp. | reverse complement strand
CTCGGAATGCTTCAACAGATGTTCGATCTTGATTGTCGCGTCGTACGTGATATCCGGAAATTCATTGTGCAGCGCCTCGACAAGAGGAATTGCGTGGCCGATGCCGTTGAAAAAATCAGGATCGCCGAAGGTGATGTGCTGCGCGCCAGCGGCAACTTGGTGGCGAATGTCGGCGAGCACGACGTCGCGGTCTACAACGCGAAAAACACCTTTATACACGGGCACGATGGGGCAGTGGCGGCAAAGATGTTTGCACCCGCGACTCGCCTCCGTGTAACCGACCGTTCGTTTTTCGCCGTCCGGCAACGCCAGCCGAGCATATTGATCCAGAGCGATGAGTCCCGTACGATCCGGGATCGCGAATTTTTGCCGTGCGAGCGATACGACCGGTTCGGATTGCAGATCCGCACCGCGACCGACTGCGATTCTCCTCGCGAGATCCGTTAACCCTTGCTCGAATTCGCCACCAAGAATTGTCTGCACACCGAGCTTGCGCAGCCAAGTTTCATTCACCGGCGCGTAAAGGCCGTAAAAACAAATATGCGCGTCGGGATTTAGTTTCCGAATTGTTTTTAGGAGTTCGACAGCGAGCCGCGTCGCGGTGTGCATCGGAACATAAAATGCGATAAGCGCCGCGTCGCGGATTGCCCCTTCGCGAAATGGCTCACGTGACAGATCGAGACACGCGACTTCTGCCCCGGTCTGGCGCAACCATGCCGCGGGCGAGGCCAGCCCAAACGGCTGCCGTCCCAGCTCGTACGTCGAAATGAGTACAATTTTCATGGCTGCCGGCAATTCTGAAATTATGGCATGCGCGGAGACGAGTCACAAATCTGAGTACCGGCCGAGGAATATAAATTCCAGAAAGTACAACGGCGCGATTGCGCTATCATAGAGTGTTCCGGAGAGGAGTCGAGCAAGCACCATGGGTTTCATTTCGAAGAACTCATTCAGCACACGTACCACGCTCAAAGTCGGTAGCGAATCCTTTGAGATTTACCGCCTGGAGCCCGTCGAGCGCTCCGGCGCAGGGAAAATTTCGCGCCTGCCATTCTCGATGAAGATCCTGCTCGAAAATTTGTTGCGGCAGGAAGACGGGCAATTCGTGCATGCGGACGACATCCGTGCCGTGGCGAACTGGGAGCCAACCGCGGAACCCTCGAAGGAAATCTCTTTTCTGCCCGCGCGCGTGCTGTTGCAGGACTTCACCGGCGTTCCGGCCATCGTTGATTTGGCAGCCATGCGCCAAGCGATGAGCAAGCTCGGCGGCGACCCGAAGAAAATCAATCCTCTATTTCCGGCGGAGCTTGTGATCGACCATTCCGTACAGGTCGATCAATTCGGGACAGCGCAATCGTTCGCGTTTAACGCCGAACTCGAGTTCATGCGCAACATTGAACGTTACGCGCTGCTCCGCTGGGGGCAGAACAGTTTCCACAATTTCAAAGTTGTGCCGCCGGATACCGGGATATGCCATCAGGTGAATCTGGAATATCTGTCGCGCGTTGTTTTCCGCAGGGAAGCGGATGGCAAACAGTGTGCGTATCCCGATTCGCTTGTCGGGACGGATTCGCACACAACCATGGTCAACGGTCTGGGCGTGTTCGGCTGGGGAGTCGGCGGAATCGAAGCCGAAGCGGCCATGCTCGGCCAGCCACTTTCGATGCTCATTCCGCAAGTCGTCGGATTCAAATTGCACGGACGCTTGCACGAAGGCGCGACGGCAACGGATCTTGTCCTCACGGTCACGGAGATGCTCCGCAAGAAGGGCGTGGTCGGAAAATTCGTGGAGTTTTACGGCGCCGGGCTTTCGAGCCTGACACTTCCCGACCGCGCGACGATCGGCAACATGGCCCCGGAGTACGGCGCGACGATGGGCTTCTTTCCCGTGGACGCGGAAGCACTCGCCTATCTGCGGTTTACGGCGCGCGACGAGGCGCAGGTGAAACTCGTCGAAACCTATACAAAGGAGCAAGGACTTTTCCGCACCGATGCGACTCCGGATCCGGAATTTTCCGACAAGCTGGAACTGAATCTCGGCGATGTGGTGCCGACGATTGCCGGACCGAAGCGTCCACAGGACAAAGTGCCGCTGACGCAAGCGAAAACGGTATTTGAAAAATCACTGACCGGCCCGGCGAAGCGCACGAACGTGCAAAATAACGGCGATCGCTTCGAGCTTCACGACGGCTCGGTGGTGATCGCCGCCATCACCAGCTGCACAAATACGTCGAACCCGTCGCTGATGCTCGGTGCGGGAATCCTGGCGAAAAAAGCTGTGGAGCGAGGATTGAAGTCGAAGCCCTGGGTGAAAACCAGTTTGGCTCCGGGTTCGATGGTCGTCAGCGATTACTTGAAAAAGGCCGGACTGATGCATTTCCTCGAAGAGCTGCGCTTCCATCTGGTCGGCTACGGCTGCACAACGTGTATCGGGAACAGTGGACCGCTGCCGGAAGCGATCGGCAAAGCCATCAAGGAAAGCGATCTGGTTGCCGTGTCGGTTCTCAGCGGGAACCGCAATTTCGAAGGGCGCATCAATCCATACTGTCGCGCGAATTATCTTGCATCGCCGCCGCTGGTCGTGGCGTACGCGCTCGCAGGCCGCATGGATTTTGACATGGGAAAGGAACCGCTCGGCACGGATAAAGCAGGCAAGCCGGTCTATCTGCGCGACATTTGGCCAACTCCGCAGGAAGTGGAGACACTGATGCGCTCGTCGGTATCGAGCGACATGTTCCGCAAAGAATATGCGGACGTTTACACCGGCGACAATCGCTGGCGCTCATTGCCAGTTCCCGAAGGCGACCTCTACGCGTGGGACGCGAAATCCACTTACATCAAACTGCCGCCATTTTTCGACGGAATGCCCGTGAAGCCCGGACTGCTTGCGGATTTGCGCGGCATGCGCGTGCTCGCGCTGCTCGGTGACAGCGTGACGACCGATCATATTTCTCCCGCAGGCTCGATTCCAGCGGACAGCCCGGCTGGAAAATATTTGATTGCACACGGCGTGCAACCGAAGGACTTCAACTCCTACGGCGCCCGACGCGGCAATCACGAAGTGATGATGCGCGGAACATTCGCGAACATCCGCCTGCGCAATCAACTCGCGCCGGGAACTGAAGGCGGATGGACGCTGCATCAACCCAGCGGCGAAAA
>DATNDO010000217.1:0-16877 GCA_035606955.1 Candidatus Angelobacter sp. | reverse complement strand
GCAGCTTTCGCAATACTTATTTGCGCGGCCGCAGCCAGCGCGCAAACAAATATCAGCGTCACCACGAATGCGCAGGGCACGTCCGGCTACACTTCGCTTTCGGCAGGCGCGGGGCCATTTCCGTTCAGCAATTTCGGCGTACAAGCAAACTCGACGATCTCGTTCGGGTCGGTCACGCTATTTCCGGTGCCGACGGTCACGCCCGGGACATCCTTGTCCTTAAACGGCTCGACATTATTTCAGTTGCCGACCTTCACCCCCGGTACGCATATAAATACCGATACGACGGTGACCTTCGGCTACGTGCCCTCGTGGACCAGCGGTTCGATCACCGCGAACGCAAACGTCTCCGCAAGCGCCGGCTTCCAATACAACATTGGTCCTTTCGGCGGCAGCAAAAATATTTACAATCAGAGTCTCTCCGCCACAGCCAGCGCCAATCTGCTCTCCGGCGGCTCGCTGACCAGCGGAACCGCCACGGCCAGCGCGACGGGACAAAATTTCAGCGCGGGTTATTCGCTGACCGCATTTGCAGCTTCGGCGTCCGCCAATCTCGTGGCCGGAGCGAACCTGCAAGCCTCGGTGAACTCCAGCAGTCCCAACGTCCAGTACGGATATTACACATGGGTCAACTCCAACGGCACGCTCTCTTCCGGAGACACGCTCACCTGGAACTCCGTCAACGGCGGGCCGCTGACGTTCACGTTCCCGAGCCCGGGAGCTCCAAACACGACACCCTTCTACTTGAACTTCTTGCCGGGCGTTCAGTTTGACATGAGTGTCTCCCCCTCCGCCACGTTCACCGTCCCTGTATCCGGGAACCTCAGCGCCGAGGCGTTCGGCGACACCCTTGCGAGTTACACGTTTCCGATCGGCACTCCGTTCACGGAGAACGACAACGCCAACCCGGTGGACTACTCTTTCACATGGGCCGCCGGACAATATGAAAGCATCCCGCTTGTTTTTAACTATTGTGATGCTCCCCAGAACGGTTGTGATTTCTTCGACGTTCAGGGAAATTCGCTGTTGTTCGCCAATACCTTCCTCCCGAACTCTCCTCCCTTGAATTTCACGGGTGGAGGAACCTTCGGCGGGTGGAATCCATCCCTCGGATTCAATCCCACGCTCCCGTTCGCCTGTGATCCGTCGACGGGCCAGTGTTTTCTGTCGAACGATACGAATATGCCCATTGGCCCCGGCAATGTCACCTTTAATGTAACGCCGCTTAACCCAACGCAAACTCCCGAACCGAGCACCCTGCTGCTGCTTGGCACGGGCTTGATTGGTCTCGGAGCAGCGTTTCGTCGAGGGGCGCGAAGCAGCGCTTTGCCAGACACGGCCGCGCAGCGGTGAACATAGGATGGGACTCACGCGAGGTGAAGATATGGCCAGAGTGAACACCGCGCACATGGAAACAGTGGGGACACTGATTCTTATACCGGGAGTGTTTGCGCTTCTCCTCACCGTTGGATATCACCTCGTATCCCTTTTTGTGCAACTGATGGCACACGAGTACAGCGCCATCGTATGGCATTTCCATTTCTAAAAAATCACTTCAGGAGGATTTATGAAACTTCGCGGCCTAGCTGTAGTTTTTGCACTGGCTGTACTCTGTGCGATTCCCTCGGCGCCTGTTTTCGCACAGCAGAAGCCCGGGAATGTGACCCTGGTTATGGAAATGACGCCGAAGCCCGGCAGCGAAAGGCAGTTTGAGGCGGGTCTCAAGCAACTGGCCGCCTGGTACGCGTCCAACAACGATTCCCAGGGGCGGGCCGTCTTTATGCAGATCACCGGTGAAAACGCCGGGAAGTATTCCGTCGTCCGCCGTTGGATGCACTGGGCCGATTTGGACAAACCCGTTCCCTCAGATGAACAGGCTCGGGCGGAGTTTGAGAAAGCGATGGGAGACACCGTCGCCACGTACGCTCTAAGAGTGTACGAAGAAATTCCTGAACTGGACCACCCAGCGAATTTGGAGCGCCCGGCAAAGTACTACGAGCTCGACACATTTCATGTGCCGCTTGGCAAAATGGACAGCTTCGCGAAGGCAGCGGGGCGCCTCCGTGAAGCCATCGAAAAAACGAAGTCCCCGATGGATGTCAGCTGGCTCGCATTGACTGAAGGAGGTGAGTTCGGAACCTGGGTTGCCGCAATCGGTCACAACAGTTCGGCCGACTTCGGCAGCCCGACGCCGGATGAAGTGCTGAACAATGCGTTTGGGGCCGACCAAGGGAATGCCATTCTGAATGAAATCTCAGCCTTAATCGGCGGCCACTTTACCCAGGAAGTGGTCGTGTTTCGGCCAGACCTGAGCTATTTCCCCAAGAAATAAACAACCCAGCGGCAAGAGCGGGCCGTTTTTTCAACTGGGAAACCGGTCCGCTTTCGCCCCAACGACCCGCGGAGGAATTCACATCATGAAGAAATTCATAATAGTGGCGGTGGCGCTTCTTGGATGCTTCGCGTGCGTTGTGCAAGCGCAATCTGCACCGGGGAAGGTCCGCACCTACTATGTTGCCGCTGACGAAGTGAACTGGGATTATGCGCCGTCGGGCCGCGATGAAGCGATGGGACATCCCTTCAACGAAGTGGAAAAACCCTACGTTGAATCGGGACCGCATCGCATCGGCCGCGTGTACAAGAAGGCGATCTACCGTGAATACACCGACGCTTCTTTCTCGACGCTGAAACCGCGCGCCCCGGAAGACCAATATCTCGGCCTGGTGGGACCGATTTTGCGCGGAGAAGTGGGCGACACCATCAAGGTGGTTTTCAAAAACAACGCCACGCGGCCCTACAGCATGCATCCGCATGGAGTCTTTTACGAGAAGGACTCTGAGGGAGCGGATTACAACGACGGCACTTCGGGCGCGGACAAGGAGGACGGCGGCGTGCCTCCCGGTGCCACCCACACTTACGTGTGGCAGGTACCGGAGCGGGCTGGGCCGGGACCGAACGACCCGAGCTCGGTCTTCTGGCTCTACCATTCGCACGCGGACGAGCTCCGTGACGTAGCCTCGGGCCTCTTCGGGGGCATCATCGTGACGCGGCGCGGCATGGCGCTCCCTGATGGTCGGCCGAAGGACGTGGATCACGAGTTCGTCACCGTGTTTATCACCATCAATGAAAACGAGAGCTGGTACTTGGAAGACAACATCCGCGCTCACTGCACCGATCCTAAGGGCGTGGACCGGACGGAGTTCCGGCCCGTTACCGCCGACGGCATGGTGACGCCCGTCGTCGGGACGGGCTTTGTGGATACCAATTTCAAATGGTCGATCAATGGCTACATCTTCGGAAATATGCCGATGATGACGATGAAGCGCGGCGACCGCGTGCGATGGTACGTAGCGACTCTGGGCGACTTTAACAACGCACACACGCCGCATTGGCACGGCAACACGGTGCTGGTGGGCGGCCAGCGCACGGACGTTGTGTCGATTCTGTCGGCGCAAATGATCACCGCGGACATGGTGCCGGATGCGCCCGGCATTTGGCTCTATCATTGCCACATTAGCGATCACATGATGGCTGGAATGACAGCGCGTTACGAGGTGACGGCGCGCTAGACAAATCCGGGGGGTAGCCCGCTTGGTGATCAACACTTCCCAGTCAATCCAACTCAGCTTTCCCATGCACCTCAGGATCGTCGGTAATGGTCGCCGCGAGAGGGCTTACAAATACGACGTCATCGGCATAAGCGCGAGCACTGCTTCGACATCGGCCCGATTCCAGGCAGCGACCCACTCGAGCAAATAGGCTTCAGGTTCAAGATTGATCATGTTCGTGTTCTAGCATAAGCGCAAGACATGGAGCAACGACGTTCACTTGGATAGCGGGCTTCGGATCTGCGGCAGCCTATTGGGAAAGCTGCGTCACCTGCACATTGTAGCGGTCGAGCAGGTCGCCCGTAGCGTGTTCCACGGCGGTGACAGCCAGCCGGTAACCAACTTCTGCTTGCACCAAGCCTAACTCAGCCTGCGCCAATTCTGTCTGAGCTTCGAGCGTGAAGAAAATGGGCTGCGCGCCCAGTGCGTACTTGCGCTGCTCGGCTTGCAGATTTTTCTGCGCCAAGTCGAGCGCAACTTTCGAGGCCTCCATGTCGATTTTCGATTCTTCCAGCTGATGAACGGAGTTCGTAACGTCGAGCGTGATGCTCTGGCGGATCCGGCGATCCGAATAGAGGTCACGGCGCTTGTTGACCAGCGCGTTGCCCAGATTGGCTTCGCCGGCATGATTCTTGATGGGCAGCGTCAACGAAACTCCGATCCCGTAACCGGGAAATCCGAAGCCAAACACTTGGCTTAGCGCGTCGGTCCAGCCGCCTTGCGAAATCACTTGTGGCGGGACGGTATTGACATTTATTTCGTTTCCACCGAGGCCGTTGCTTTCGTAAATCCCGGTGAGCCGCAGGTCCGGTTCCAAAGCGTTGTGCGCAATTTTAATGCTGAGGTCATCATTCGCGAGCTGAAGATGCTGAGCGTCGAGCTCCGGCCTGTTGGCGAGGGCTTTTCCGAGAGCCGTTGTGATGTCTATGTTCATGAGGGTTCCCGCAGGCTCGGGCGGTTCGGTCAAGTCGAGATCGAGAGCTCGAATGTTTGGGTCGATGTCGGCTCCAATGATTTGCCGAAAAACGTCTTCTGTTTGTTTCAGAAAATATTCGGCTTGAATTTCAGATACGCGCCGCTGGGCGACCTGAGATTCAGAGCGATAAATGTCGAGCGGCGGAAGCGCGCCGAGTTGCAGCGAGTGCTTGTCATGGTCGTAGGTTTGCTGGGCTTCATCGAGCGATTTCTTTTGCACCCCAAGGCTTTCTCTGGCTTGAACAACGTTCCAGTATTGGCCGACGACTTGAAGAATGATGTTGTTTACCTCCTGCTTAAAATTGGCGCGTGATTGTGCCAGGCCGCGCTGTGCAATGATGATCGGACCGCGATTCGGGACGAACCCTCTGCCGCGAAGCAGCGGCTGTGAAAAATTAAAAGTGAAATTCCCGGAAACCGAAGGATTGAAAAAGTTGAACGAGGTGTTCGACGAAAGTTTGTTGGCGCTAAGCGAGACTTGGTAGTTCGTTCCTGTGAGCAGGGTTTGGGAAACACCGAGTTGCGCGTTTTGGCTCAGAGCGCTGAGGGTCGGCGCGCCGGAGAGCTGCGAAAATGTGGGAGACGTCGAACGCAACACATTGAAACCCGAAATGAGCAGCGGATCGAACGTGCCGCGCGCGAAATCAATGGCTTCCTTGGCGTTACCAATTTGCTGCTGATCGAGGACAATGTCCGTATTGTTGGCAAGGGCCAGCCGGATGGCATCGTCGAGCGAAAGTTGCAGCTTCCCGGTCGAAATGTATTTCTGAAAGCTTTGCGATACCTGCGCGTCCGGGATGCGCTGCTCCTTTGCGGATTGTTCGAGGGTTTTGCGATAAGAGGCGCTCTGCGAATAGCAAGCGGGGACTTCGCAAACAAGGACCGCGCAAACAAGAACCGCAAGGCACAAAACCAGGCGAATGTGTGATGGCTTCAATTGGTTCCTCCCGAGTGGATTGACGCAGCCCGAAAATTCAAAACCAGCCTGCCGAGCACGCCCGGCAAATATCAGACGGCCTCGTCTATTCGTAGCGGATTGCTTCCACCGGATCGAGGCGCGCCGCCTTTATGGCGGGATAGATTCCGAAGATCATCCCAACGGATATCGAAACCAGAAATGCGAGCAGGATCGAGCTGGCCGTCACGATGGTTGACCACGCCGCCAGCCATGCAATCAACCGCGACATCCCGAAGCCAAAAACAATACCCAGCACGCCTCCGGCGAAGGAAATCAAGATCGCTTCCACCACGAATTGGCGCACGATGTCTGACTGCCGCGCACCCACGGCGCGCCGCACGCCGATCTCGCGAGTCCGTTCCAGAATGCTGGCCAGCATGATGTTCATGATTCCGATGCCTCCCACCAGCAGCGAAATCGATGCAATCGCCACCATCACCGTGTTGAAGAGGCGCTCGGTGCGTTGCTGTTCGGCGAGAAGTTCGGCGGGCACAATAACCGTGAAGTCGCCGGCATTGTGATGTGTGGTATTGAGGACGCCTCGGACGATATCAGCGACACTTGCACTGTCCGCAGCAGGCGCAAGATGCAGATACATGCCGTCGATTTCATCTTTCATGTTGCTCATGGAATCCTCCAACCGGAGCACCACGGCATTCACCGGAGCGTAAATCAGGTTGTTCAAATCCTGATTGGGTACGCCAGCCACGTCGGTTTGCGCCGCTAATTCCGGCGCCACCACGCCAATCACGTGAAACCACTGGTCGTTGACCTTCACATATTTGCCCACCGCATCGGCGGAGCCAAACAGATTGAATTTCGCCGCGGAGCCGAGAACGCAAATGGGCGCGGCGGCGGCGTTTTCTTCCGCGTCGAAGAATCTGCCTTGGGTGACTTCCAGGCCGGCGATGTGAGGATAGTTTTGGTTGACGCCGTAGACTTGCGGGTCTTCCTGCTCGGCTTTGGGAATCAGTTTGGAAGGCGCGAAGCGTTTGCGCGGCGTAGCCTCCGCGACGCCGGAGACACCGAGAATCGCGCGGTAATCGTCGAATGTAAGGCCGGGCGAAGTCCGGCGCACTTTCTGAAGCGTTTGATAATTGCTTGCCTCTTTCGCCTCCACGATCAGATTGCGGACGCCGAGCTGTTCGATGAAAGCCATCACTTTTTGTTGCGCGCCCGCGCCGATGGACAGCATCGATACCACGGCGGCGACGCCGAAGATCATTCCCAGCATGGTCAGCAAGGAACGCAGCTTGTGGATCATCAGGTTGTCAAAGCCCAAGCGGAGGTCAGGCAGCCAGTGGAGCAGCGAGCGAGGATAGCCCAGCCGGGCGGGGTCGATGGGACGTGTCGCCATTCTCAGGGCGCTCCGGGACTTGGCGCCGGACCGGATGCGCCGGGCTTGCCAGCGGGCTTCTGCGTAGGATCAATCATGGCGACTTGCGTGCCCTCTTTCAGCCCCTCGATGACCGCCAAGCCCTCGGTCACGTAACGAATCTTGATTTCGCGGGCGTCAAAACCGCCGCCGGTTTTCACGTAGACGGTGGCCTTGCCGTCTTTTTGAAATACGGCCTGCCGTGGAACGTACAGCGCATGTTTCAGAGGATCGCCGAGAATGACGAGCCGCGTCGTGAAGCCCGGCCGCAGCTCAGCGTTCGCCTGTGCCAGCTGCACGGTGACGCTGAATTTGTGGGCGGAATCGTCGTCGAAGAAAAATCCACCGGACATTCCGGCGAGCGTCTTCACCTTACCTTGCACGGCTAATCCCGGCAGGGCGTCCACCTGCGCCTCGACAGATTGTCCGATCTTAAGGTTGGCGCGATCGGCCTCTCCCACTTGGGCGGCAATCTCCATCTGACCGATGTCAATCACGTCCGCGACGACGCTGCCGGGTCCGACCTGATCGCCCGTCTGATATTCGGGCAGAGACATGCCGCCAAAAAAGAACCCGCCGGACGCGTTTTCGTTTTCCCTCACAACAACCAGTCCATTGATAGGGGACTTCATTTGCATGTTGGCAATGTTTTCTTCCGCCTGATGCATGGCCAGGCTCGCTTTAGTGCGTTTCTCGTTGTCGACGGCGACGGTCGCCTGGTTTGACGCTGCGTGCGATTGAGTGTCTTGCTGGAGTTGCGCAAGGGCCCGCTTTGCCTCATCGAGGGTCAATTGATTTTTCTGCGCGTCGATCGAACTTACAATTTCGTGTTTACTTACGTCCAATTCAGCCTGACGCACCGCAAACGTCGCTTTTAGCAGGGCTGTCCGATCTTGAGCGGTCTGCACCGCCGCATCATCCTTGGCCTTCACGATTTCTTGTTCGGCTTGCGCGAAATCGGATTGGGCCTGCCCGAGGTTGTATTGCTGCTGGCTGGGGTCGAACGCAACTACGATATCGCCTTTCTTTACCGGAGTGCCTGTCTTCACGAGCTGAATGATTTGCAGAGTACCTCCGGCGATCGGAGGGGCGATAAGCATGGCGGTTTGCGTGGCGCGCAGTTCGCCGTTCGTATACACCTTGGGCTGAAGATCGCCCTGTTTCACCGCGGCGACTGGTATGTCTTGCGTCGAAGATTGAGTAGCACCGCGAGCCGCGCACGAAGCGAGACTCACCGTCGCAAGCGCGACGAGGACGAGAGAGCCAAATGGAATATTTTTCAGAGCCATTTCTATATCGCTAGTCGGATGCCGCCGGTTCTTGCAGCGCCACGCGTTCGCCGGGTTGCAATCCCTTCGCAATCAAGATCTGATCGCCGCTGCGTCGCGACACTTCAATGGGACGTTGTTCCAGTTTCCTCCCGTGCAGTACGTAGACGACGCTTTGACCCGCCTTGCGAAACAGCGCAGCCGCGGGAATGGTGACTCCGTTGGGAACCTGATCCACGATGACGCGCACGTTCGCGCTCATGCCGGGACGAAGCCGGGCGTCTGAGTGGCCGAGAACTATGTCCATCGTAAAATTCCTCGGAAAAGGCCAACCCGCCGAAAAATCCATGCTCGCGATTGTGCTGATTTGAGTAATGCGTCCGGTAAAATCTCGATCCGGAATGGCGTCGATGCGGATGGTGGCCGTCTGGCCCGTTTGAATGCGGCCACGCTCCGTCTCGTCGAGGCGGGCGGAAATTTCGAGAGTCGAGAGGTCGGGCAATTCGGCGATTTCCGCGCCCGACCAGGCGCGATCGCCCTGCTTGAACGGAGGGGCGTTGCCCATGTTCCCAGCGGCGCGCCAATTGTCCTGCAAAGTCACAATGCCGTTGGTTGGGGCGCGCAGCGTGAGGGCAGCGAGGCCACGATCCGTCTGGCGAACCCCGTAGAGAGCCTGGTCGCGTTTTTGCTGCTTGCTCTCGATGGTCGCTGCGTCGGCATCGCGGTCTGCCTTCAGCTTTTCGTCCATTTCTTTCAACTTCTGCTCCGCATCAGCCAGTTTCAAATCCGCTTCCTCACCGTCGATTTTCGAAACGATTTCGCGCTTGCTGGCGTCGAGCTTCGCGGACTGCACGTCGAACCGCGCTTTCATAACGTCGGTGAGGTCCTGCTCTTCTTTCAGTCGGGCTTGGGCGCGCGCTGCCTGGATTTCGGCGTCGGAGGATTTCAGTGTGGATTGATCCTGCGCGAGCGTCTGCCTCAACGTCGTCGCGTCAAATTCCACCACGACGTCGCCTTTTTTCACTTGCGCGCCGTTCTGCGCGAGCTTGATGATTTGCAGATCGCCCGCCTGATACGGGGCCGAAATGATGGCGGATTTTAGGGCCTTCGCCTGGCCGCGAAGCTGCACGTAGTCCGTGAATTCTCCACGCTGGACGAGGGCGCTGGGAATTAAGGGCTCGGGACGAGCCAATCGAAAAGCTCCAAAACCCGCAAATCCGAAGATGACAAAAGAGCAGAGGAGAACCGCTCCTTTTCTTCGCTTCCATAAGTTCCCGACCTTGTTCATGGCAATCAGGAAGAACCCGTGCCTTCACGCGTTGTACGGATTACGTCGCCCGCGCGCAATCCGGATTCAATCACCACGTCGAGATCATTTGCCGGGCCGATTTTCACTTGGTGTTTGTCGAAGCCAGTCGCCGTTTTGAGGAACACGTAGTCTTGACCTTTGTCGTTGATGACGCTTTGCGCCGGCACAACCAGAACATTTTGCAGCTTGCTCAGTTCCACGTCGGCGGACGCTGAAAGATCGGGCATCAGTTTGGGATTGTTTCCGCGAATCGAAAAAATAGCCACAAATGTGCGAACTTTATCTGTGAATTGCCCCGAATGGCCCAACGGAGCCAGTTCGTCGAGGGCTCCCGGGAAGGAAAGACCAGGATACGCATCGAGATGCACGGTCGCTGGCTGCCCAATGTGGAGTTGAGACATGTCCTCCTGGTTCACCGCTACGCGAACATCCATTTGCGCGGGATCAACCACCTTCATAAACGGGACGCCCGCCCGCACTTCGTCGCCTTCCTGGACTTCTCCCATTCTGCTGCCCAGCCAAATTGTGTTCAGAACCACGATGCCATCCATGGGCGAGCGTATGGTCATCTTCTCTGCGTTTCCCTGGGAGTAGAGCATCGTGCTGCGCGCACGGTCCCGCTGGATTTCCAGGACACGAATGTCGGCGGCCGCTGCTTCGCGCTTCAATTGAAAGGTCTGACGGAGTTGCGCGAGAGTCTGAACCGCTTCCTGGAGAGTTTCCTGGTTCTTTTCGGCGTCAATGCGGGAAACAATGTCGTTCTTCGTGACTTCCAGTTGCGCCTTGGTGAGATCGTCCTCAGCCTGCTTTAATTCTGTCTCATCCTTGGCACGAGCGGCGTCTTCGGCGGCGCGTTTTTCTTCGACCTGATCTACGAGGTCCTGATAAGTTGCTTTTTTGTCGAGAGAGTCTTTGATCTGGGCCTGGCGATCGAATTCGACGAGCACGTCGTCTTTTTTCACGCGTGCGCCCGCACGAGCAAGTCTCGTCACAACCATGGAATCGAGTTGTGCGCCTTCCAGCCTGGGGGCTAGCACCGGCCGCGATTTGACTGCCTCCGTTGTGCCGGTTAAACGAAGCACCTGGACAAAATCCTTTTTCGTCACGGTAGCGGTGCCGGACTCTTCAGGGCCCGACTCTTCATGGTTTGACGCGCTTGTGCGCCGAACGTTTGCGGAAAGGTATACTGTCAGGATGAGGACGGAAAGTACGATAGACGCTGCGATGATGCGAGCAATTCTGCCCGGTGTCCGTGAATTAGCGGAACTGGTGAGAGGGCTATTTACGTTGGGACGTTCTTTCCCTGCTCGCTGGAAGGCGGGCCACTTCGCGATCCGTTTGTGGAACGAGTCTTTCATGCCAGCGTACCGATTTGCGGCATTCCTGATTTTATCGATGATGAAGTATATCCCCCAGAATATCAGTAATCAAATTAACATCATCATCAATCTGAACTAGATGTAATTTCTTGTTTCCGAGATGCATTCTGGGGCTACAAGGATATCCGTGGCTATTTTTTTCTGGTTAGAGCTGCGCGGGGGGAAGTTGAAGCGGGATTCTCGGGTCGTTTGCAGATACGGCGCCGGCTTTGATCCACGCCTCGCGCGTCAGCAATGAACCGGCAATGGTCGAGACCGCCGCAGCGCGCCGCAGTTTACGCGAGCGCTCTCTAGTTGAGAACGCCGCGATCAGGCGGAGAGCCAGCGGCAACGGCCCGGAGAGAAGGCCGCCGAGGCGTGTTAGCATGCCGGTCCTTCCTGACTTCAGCGGCTTGAGTGCCGGCGTTTGGCTAGTCTCGATTCTTGCGCCAATGGCCGTTTCGCATAAAGCCGATCCGATTCCCAGAATATTCAAAGAGCGGCTCGTATCGTGCCCGCACAATTCCAGGATTGAAGCCGCCGCGCCCAGGCCCGAAGCCGCAAAATGGATGGGAAGGGTGGCAACGCTCTCTGACCAAACGGGAATCGCGGTAGCTCCGATCAAAACGCCCGTATAGGTCGCCAGCACCATTCCGGATAGCGCTGCGAGCATTCCCGCCGCGTTGCTGATGAATCCTGGTTTGCGCCGCCAGCCATTTCTGCGCGCGTCGCGGCGTTCGACCGCATTTGCGAAAGCCGCCATGGCGCTCGTCGTCGAGAACGTCACCAGCGTCCACGAGCCCACTGACATCGGGCTCTGAATCTTGAAGACGCGGAGCATATTCAGAAAGCGCGACGGCATTCCCAAATCGCCAACGAGCAGCGCGGGCGAAATCGCGCCGCCAATCGCCGCGAGCCAACGCGCATCGCGCACCAGTTCGCGGTCCGCGCCGGTCAAGTTTGCGACTCCGGCGATCACCGCGGACGCGCCAGCCGCTCCGCCGACAAAGAAGTAAACGGGGATTTCCCATGTCCATTGCGGCGCTTTCAGCACAGGCAAGCCGTAATATCCGTTTTCGGGAGAAGCTTGGAGGAACGGAGCGCCGCTCGGCCGAATCCCCGTCGAATCAACGCGGCCATGCGTTTCGGCTTCGCGGCGAATTTGCTGCAGTCTTGCCTCGCTCGCGGGCGCGGCCGGCGTCGAAGGCATGCGGCGAGGCGCGCTCATTGCTGCTTGCCTCCCAGAAAAGCAAGCAGAGTGCCGGCCAGCATTAGTCCGGCGGCAATGCCGGCCGATTTCCAACCGCGCTGCAAATGAACCGTCGGCACTTCGGGATTCGGCGGCAAATTGTAAGTTCTCGGATCGCCTCGCATGACGAAGACAGCATGCGTCCCGCCAACGCTCGAGTCTTGCGGGTCATAAATTTGCGCGTCATGGACGCCGCGGCTCTCGAGTTCGGCAATTCTCTCGCGCGCGGCCTCGCGCATTTTGCCAAGCTCGCCAAATTTAATGGATTCCGTGGGACACGCCGTCGCGCACGCGGGCTTCAATCCTGCTTTCTGGCGGTCGTAGCAAAACGTGCATTTGAAGGCGCGGCCGTCCTCCTTATTCTTCTGCACCACGCCGAAGGGACACGCCACAACGCAATACCCGCATCCATTGCAAACGTCCGGTTGAATATAGACGCCGCCGAACTCCGTGCGGACGATTGCGCCCGTGGGACACGCTTCCATGCATCCCGCATTGGCGCAGTGCTTGCAAACGTCCGATAGCAAACTCCAGCTGAGCACTTCCGGCGCGTTGCCGCCATAACCGGCGACCGGCGGATTCTCGACGAATTGAACGTGCCTCCACGTGGAATGGCCCAAAGCGCCCGTGTTGTCGTACGAAAGCCCGGTCCATTCGTAACCGTCCTGCGAAATTCCGTTCCATTCTTTGCAAGCTACTTCGCATGCTTTGCAGCCGATGCACAGCGTGGAATCGGTGAGGAAGGCCGTAATACTCATCGAACGTCCGCCATTCTTTTCGCATCGGGTTTTTTGCGAATGTCGTCTGCGCGCCGCGTTCCAGCTGAGACGTTGCACACCAGAGCCTTCGCTTCCATGATGCGCACGTTCGGCTCTTCGGAAATGGCGATCAGATCGTTCACAACGTCACCCTTCACTATGCCCTTATAACCCCAATGGTAGGGCAATCCCACTTGATGGATGATTTTTCCGTTCACGTGCATCGGGTGCATGCGTGGCGTGACCATGGCGCGCGCCTGCACGTACCCTCGCGGCGTCGTCACCGTAACCATTGACCCGTGCGCGATTCCAAGTTCATTCGCGAGCTCCGGCGAAATTTCGCAAAATAATTCCGGTTGCAGTTCGGCGAGATGGGTCAAAGTGCGCGACATGCCGCCCGCCGTATGATGCTCTGTCAGGCGGTAAGTTGTCAGCACATAAGGAAAGCGTTCATCCGCCGGCGATTTCGCGTATGGATTGTCGAGCCGCTCTTTTTTCTGGGACGGGGGATTCGTGGGCTGGCCGGGATAGATTGAGTTTCCGAGTGGCGACTCGAGCGGTTCATAGTGCGTCGGCAACGGACCATCCTTCAATCCGCTGGCCACCCAAATCCAACCGAAGCCGTCCGGGTGCATGATGAACGGACGATCTCCGCGAATCGCGTCATCTCCTTTTGCGCCCTCCGTCGGAACGTAATCCGGCGGCTTTTCTTTGGTGAAGTCCGGCGTATCGAGCCCCGTCCATTGCTTTCTTTCGGTGTCCCACCAAACCAACTTTTTCCGTTCGCTCCACGGCTTGCCGTCAGGACGCGCGGACGCGCGGTTGTACAGAATCCGCCGGTCGCTGGGCCACGCGAATCCCCATCCGTGGCCGTAAAGGCCTTTCGGTTCGCGTTTGCGCGCTTTGTTTTCGCCTGCGGCGGGAAAAACGCCCGAATAAATCCAGCAACCGCACGCGGTCGAACCGTCGGATTTCAGCTCCTTGAAGCCGGTCACAAGTTTCCGGTCGCTCACCGTGTAGCCGTTGATTTCCTGAAGGATTTCTTCCGCATCCGGCTCGGCAAAGCGTCCTTCTGTTGAATAATCCCACGTGAGCGCGTTAAGTCCTGCATTGCGAGGCCGCGGATCATTGCGCGCTTTTTCTTTCAACCGGCGGCCGAGATGATACAGAAACCATGTCTCGCTGCGGGCATCTCCGGGCGGATCGATTGCTTTCTCATGAAATTGCAGCAGGCGCTGCGTGTTGGTGAAGCAGCCGCCTTTTTCCGCGTGCCCCGCCGCGGGGAAGAGGAAAACTTCCGTATCAATATCCCCAGTCTTCAATTCGCCACGCTGCACTTCGGGCGAGTCCAGCCAAAACGACGCCGTTTCCGTTTCCACCATGTCGCGAACGACGAGCCATTTCAATTTTGCCAGGGCTGTGCGCTCGAGCCGCGAATTCGGCGCGCCGACGGCGGGATTCTGCCCCATCACAAACAAGCCTTCCATTTTGCCGTCCGCCATATCGAGCCAGTAGCCCAGATGAGAATGATCGCCCGTCACGCGGGGCAGCCAATCGAACCCGAAATTGTTCGCCTTCGTCGCGGATGCTCCGTAATAGGCTTTGAGCAGGCTCACGGCATACTTGTCGAAATTCGCCCACCATCCAGCCTCGGCTTTGTGCTTCTTCACGTAATCGCTGAACGTATTCGCGTCCGCCTCGAAGAAGGGCATCGGCAAGTAGCCGGGAAGAATATCGTATAGCGTGGGAATGTCCGTTGAGCCTTGAATGGAGGCATGGCCGCGCAATGCCAGTATGCCGCCGCCCGGGCGGCCGATATTTCCAAGCAACAGTTGCAGAATCGCGGCCGTGCGTATGATCTGCACGCCGTCGGAATGCTGCGTCCAGCCGACCGCGTAGCAAATCGCTCCGGTTTTATCGGGCCCGGACGCGCCACAGAACGCCTCGGCCAGTTTAAAAAACAATTCCCGGGGCACGCCGCATGAGCGTTCAACCATCTCCGGTGTGTAACGCGAAAAATGCCGTTTCAGAATTTGATAGACGCATCGCGGATCGCGCAACGTGACGTCCTGCCGGTACACATCTTCCTTCGTTTTCTCGCCGCCGCGATCTTTCGCATGGCCTCCGTGCGGCGACTGCTTGCCCCCATTTTCCATGGGCGCGTCTTTGTAGGCCCACGTGTCCGTCTTGTATTGCTTCTTCTCCGCATCCCAGCCTGAAAAGAGCCCGTCCAGGTCTTCCGTGTCTTTGAAATCGTCGCGAAGGATGACGGAGGCGTTCGTGTAGTTGACAACGTACTCGCGGAAATCGCGCTCATTTTGCAGCACAAAATTAATCAGCGCGCCGAGCAGGACAATATCGCTGCCGGCCCGCAGCGGCATCCATATATCCGCCATGGCGGACGTGCGCGTGAATCGAGGATCAACGTGAATCACGGTCGCGCCGCGTTTGCGCGCTTCCATCACCCATTGAAATCCAACGGGGTGATTTTCGGCCATCGACGAACCCATGATCAGGATTGCGTCCGAATTAATCAGGTCCTGTTGCGCCGTGGTAGCGCCGCCGCGTCCGAAGGAGGTGCCCAGACCGGGCACCGTCGAGCTATGTCATATCCGGGCCTGATTACTGACACACACCATCCCGAGGCCCGCCGCGAACAGTTTCTTGATCAGATAGTTTTCTTCGTTGTCGAGAGTGGCGCCGCCCAAATGCGCGATGGTTTTGGTTTGCATCAACGCCTGCCCGTCTTTCTTTTCCTGAAAGCTGCGCTCTCGAGCCTCCCACACGCGGTTCGCGACCATATCCATCGCGGTTTCTAAATCGAGATCTTCCCATTTTGACGAGCGAGGACGGCGGTAACGAATCTTCGTCAGACGTCCGGGGTGTGTGAGCAACTCATAACTTGCCGAGCCTTTCGGGCACAGACGCCCGCGCGAAATGGGCGAAGCCGGGTCGCCTTCGATGGAAATCAGCCTGCCGTGCTTGTGAAAGATAAGTTGCCCGCAGCCGACTCCGCAATAGGGGCAAACGGAGCGCGTCACTTCGGCGCCCTCATTCTTGGGCGCGAGGTCGCGCGTTCTCTGGCTCATCGCTTCCGAACCTGTGCCGTCGCCGCCGTGAAGAATCTGACGAATCAAAGGCCATTCTGTTAAGCGATTGCCGATCATGAGAGAACTCCCTTCACCATCAGCTCGGGAAGGCGCCAGCCAAATCACACGCGCGCCGCAGTGCCTATTCTAAACAACTATAGGAACCGGCTGCACAAGAAAAAATCCGCCCGGAGGCTGTAATTCCTCCGCGAAGATTCCTGTAGAGAGGACTTGCATGAACAATTCGGCGGCAGAAGCAGCGGTGAGCGCTGATTGACGGTAGTCGCGCGGGTCTGTTAGCTTCATAATATAACAAGAGATTTCGAGGAGGAAGTTCATGGCTACCGCAGTTTTTCCGCATGCTCATAAGAATTACATCAACGGCGAATGGGTGGAGGCGTCCGGCAGGAAGGGAATCGAGAACCGCAATCCGGCAAACACGGACGATTTGGTGGGGATTTTTCCGGCGTCGAGCGCGGAGGACGTGAACCGCGCGGTGGAAGCAGCGAAGGGGGCATTCGACAAATGGCGGCTGACGCCTGCGCCCAAGCGCGCGGAGATTTTGTATCGCGCTGCCGAAATCATGGTCCAGCGCAAGGAAGATTTGGCCGTCGATATGACGCGTGAGATGGGCAAAGTGCTCGCCGAGACGCGCGGCGACGTCCAGGAAGCCATCGACATGACGTATTTGATGGCCGGCGAAGGGCGGCGTTTGTTTGGCCAGACGACTCCTTCCGAGCTGCCGAATAAATTCGCGATGAGCGTGCGCGCGCCGATCGGCGTCTGCGGTTTGATCACGCCGTGGAATTTCCCCATCGCGATCCCGTCATGGAAGATGATGCCCGCGCTTGTCTGCGGAAACACGGTGGTCATCAAGCCTGCCGAAGACACGCCGCTTTCCACTTATTACCTTGTGCAGATTCTCGAAGA
>DATNDO010000207.1:0-14759 GCA_035606955.1 Candidatus Angelobacter sp. | reverse complement strand
CCGAACAGGCGGAGCGGAATTCGTCGAGGTCGACCTCAATTCAGTTCTGGATGAAACTTTGAGTCTGGTTCAGCATCCATTCAAAGCAGCGCGAGTCAATGTGATACGCAACTTCACTGACGCATTGCCCGTCGTTTTGGGCTCCACCACCCGCCTGCAGCAAGTGTTCCTGAACCTGTTCATGAACGCACGTGACGCCATGCCCAACGGCGGCATGCTCGAGGTTCGCACTGCGGCCTACAACGGTTCGGTCGAAGTCGAAGTCACGGACACTGGCGTTGGCATTCGCCCAGAGAATATCCACCGCGTCTTTGATCCTTTTTTCACCACGAAGGCGTCAGGGCGGGGCACCGGCCTCGGGCTTTCCGTCAGTTATGGAATTGTAAAAGAGCACGCTGGCAAGCTGGAAGTTCGCTCCACTGCGGAAAAGGGCACATCGTTCCGCCTCGAATTTCCCATAGCAAGGAAGGCTGTCCATGCCTAAGGGCTCCATCCTCGTTATCGACGACGAGGTAGAAATCCGCGAAGGCCTCCGGGCTCTGCTTTCTTCGGAAGGCTATACGGTGACCGAAGCGGAAACCGGCGAGGCGGGACTGGCTCGATTGGGAGACCAGCCTTTCGACTTACTCCTGCTCGATGTCAGTTTGCCGGACCGCAATGGCATCGAATTGCTGCGCGAAATTCATCGTCGCGATCCCCAGCTTTCCATCATTCTGATCACTGCGTATGGCTCGATCGACATGGCTCGCGCCGCGTTCAAAAATGGCGCGCAAGATTACATCACCAAGCCATGGTCCAATGACGAGCTTCTCTCCCAGGTCGCAGTCGCTATCGAAGGCAGCCGCCTGCGCGAAGAGAACGTGCAGCTCAAACGCGCCCTCAAAGAGCGCTACAATTTTCCCAACATCGTAGGCAAGAGCGAAAAAATGCTCGCCGTTCTCGACCTTGTGGCACAGGTGGGCCCTTCGCGTTCTACCATTCTGATCGCCGGCGAAAGCGGCACCGGAAAAGAAGTCATCGCCAAGGCCATTCATGCTGCCTCCCCGCGCGCGGAAAAGCCGTTTATCGCCGTAAATACCGGGTCGATTCCAGTTGACCTGCTCGAGTCCCAGCTCTTCGGCCATGTGAGAGGCGCTTTCACAAGCGCGGTCGCTTCCAAGAAGGGGCTCTTCGAAGTCGCCGACCAGGGCACGATTTTCTTCGACGAGATAAGCACTATCAGCCCGGAGACGCAGGCCAAACTCCTGCGCGTGATTCAGGAACGCGAATTCATGCGCTTGGGCGGCACGGACACCATTAAAGTCGATGTCCGCATCATTGCCGCGTCAAACGAAGATCTGATGTCCCTGGTCCATGCAGGGCGCTTCCGCGAGGATTTGTACCATCGCCTCAACGTGATCAACATCGCTCTGCCTCCGCTGCGCGACCGCAGGGAAGACATCCCGCTCCTCGTTGAGCGTTTCCTCGAGCGCTTCTCCAAAGACAATGACAAGCCCATGCGCTATTTTTCGCTTCCGGCCATGCGTGTCTTGATGGATTACGACTGGCCCGGTAATGTCCGCGAACTTGAGAACGTGGTCGAACGCGCTATCGTCCTCTCCAACGGAGACTCGATGGATGTCGAACTGCTCCCGGAAGCCGTTCGCAGTCGCGAAATCGTCCGCGGCGTGCATCTCCATCTCGCCGAATTTCTGCCGCCTATGCCGGGCGAGCCAGGTTCGCGTTCGAATACGCGTTCGCTTTTTGAAATTATGGAGGAAGTCGAGCGCCGCATCATCATCGACATGCTCGAGCACTCGAATTGGAACCAGACCGAAGCGGCCGAACGCTTCCAGATTCCGCTGTCGACCCTCAACCAGAAAATCAAGCGCCTCGGTATCGAAACCCGTCGCCGCAATCCGGCAATTCGCGGCGCTGCGGTCGGCGCGGAATATCCCGACGCCGCAAGTTACATCGCGCCCAAATAATTTCTACCTGCGAAGTGTTAAATGGCGGGCGGTTTGCGGAATCCCTCGGTTATTAGTCCGACGCGCACGATGTACAACGACTTGGCTTTTGCGCCCTTCGGCGAGGCACCGGCTACCGGTGCTGATCCACCGACCCATAGCTGATCTGCTCCGTCCGTCGTAGGAGCGAAAGAAGCGGCAGGGCCAGCGTGACGAAAAGCACCGAAAGGATCACACCGTTGAGCAAAGCCAGCCACAGTGTCATTGGCGGTAGCAGGCAAAGCGTGACGAACCAAATCCAATGTCCCGGCGCGCCCGCCGACGGTGAGATACGGGTGAAGGCTGCCGATGAGAGCATAGCTACTGGCCCGAATACATATACTCCGGCGAGTAACCAACCCCACCTGGCCATCTTTTTACGAATAATCCAGCTTATCAAGCATAGGAGCGCTAGGCCCGCCACAGGGAGCAAGTTTAGGGCTAGCACACTTACGGACGATCTGTAGATAGCAAAAAGCAGCGCGAAGGGCACCCAAAAGCCCAGGCCGCCTAATACAATCGAGTATAAGTCTTGCTTCATTATCTCCTCGCGCGTTTCATTGGCTGGCATCGGCAGCACACACCGGTATTTCCAGATTTCTCAAAACAAGTCGACGGAAACAGATCTTAGCCCGACGACCCGGCTACTTCTTGCTTTCTTCGGTTTTCCAGCCGCGTGGCATCAGAGTTGTGGTCAGATCCAATCCCGAAAGATCGACGCCATCCAACTCCGTCTCGCGCAGGATGGTCGTGGTCACGTCTGCACCGTGCAAATCCGCGCCGCGCATGTTTGTGTTGCGAAAATTCGCCGCGCGCAAATTTGCGCCCCGCAGATTCGCGTTGCTCAAATCCGCGCGAAAACACTCCACTCCGCCCAATTGCGCTTCGCGCAAGTCCGCGCCAGCCAGAATCGTCTCCGTCAGATCTGCGCGGCGCAAATCGGCGCGTTTCATTTTCGCGCCGCTGAAATCGGCACCCCCGAGCCTCGCCTCGCCCAGGTCCGCGCCTTCCAGATTCGCCTCGCGCAGCAATGCGTACGAGAGATTCGCGCCGTGCAAGTTCGCGCCCGCAAGCTTTGCCCCCGTTAAATCCGCGCGCACTCCGCTGGCATCGCCCTTCGTGAATTTCACGTGCGATTCCACAATATCTTCAAGCCGTTTCCCATTGTGTTTCATGATTGTCGAAAACCCCTCAACTGATTTTACTCAAAACTCGCGCATCGGGATAATCTCTTATCCGCTCGTTGCCAAGCAGCACTCCCAAGGAAACTCCGGACTCCCTCTAGTCCTCCGTTATGGTAACTTGGATCAGCGATTCTATTCTCGATTAGCGGTTGGCCGGCTTCCAGGACATACCCGTGGCATCGACTTCGATTTCAGACGCATCTTACAATGCGATGCCGCGTCGCCGAATTGCCGTTTATCGACTGTCTCGATCGGCCCTTTGTCTCGTCGCTCTAGCCGTTGCCGCATTAGTTTTCTCCGGCCATTCGTTCGCGCAAAATCCTGATCAGGAGAGCGCCGAGGAAATAGTCGCCAATCTCTGCGCCGGCCGTATCGTAATTGGCGTTGCCAAGGATGGCATCGTTGTAGCGACAGCGGAAAATCCCATCGAGCCCGAAACCCGTCCTCCGATGGTTGTTCCCCTCTCTGATGAGCGTGTGGCAATTCTCTTGGGCGCTGCCGATTGGTGGTTGCCGAGCGAACATCGCGAACTCGCGCGCATCGATAACGAATTGCCACAACTGCCGCCGCCCTCCGGTCTCCGCAGGGCCCCTACGTTGGGCGGAACTAGTGGGGAGGCGGACGCTGAAGCCAGTGATATCGAGCAGCTCGCGGGACGCCTGCACCAACGCCTCACAGCAATCGCCAATCATATACACGGCAATCTGAATTTCGCACCCAACGAATCGCTCCTCGTCATGGTCCTTGTAGATTACGTCCAAAATTACGGCGCGGAAGTTTGGGTCGTTCAATATCCGATTGAGCAGGAGCCCGAGCAGGGCGATTTCTGGCAGACCACCGTTCTGCAACCGCAGTACACGCAACTTTGGCCGCCCGAGAAAGGTCAGCCACGCGGCCTTGTCGAAATCAGCTATCCACCGGAATCGGCGGGCGCAAATCTCTCCGCGCTGGTTGCATCAGGAGACCCACGCATCACCGCGGCGCTATCGGCTTCACCCGGGCTGCGCGAGACTTCCAATTCTGTGCTGAATGGCGATATCGAGAAACTGTCCGCGGTAAGCGTTGCGGCATTTCTGCGTGAGTCTCTTCGCGCTGTTGCGCACCCGGGCGCGCGAATGATCGAGGCCGAAATTAATAAGGAGCAAGGCATCGGCTGGTTCATCCCGCCGCCCGAGGAAGCTCCAAGACCGGGCAGCGAACAGGCCCGTCCGTCGGGCGCTCCAAGCCTGCGTCATCCACCAGGCAAGCCTTCGGGCCCCGGCCGATTTTGAAAACTATCCTCGGCATCCTGCTCGATTTTGAAAACTATCCTCGGCATCCTGCCATAATTATTTTTGTCCTGCTAATTCGCGCTGCAGCCTCGCGTTTTTTTCCGCAACACCGGCCGCCAATTCTTTTTTGTATTCCGCCACGGCGCGCGAAATCTGTGCGTCACATGCTCCCAGAATTTGTGCCGCAAAAATGCCAGCGTTCATCGCCCCGGGCTTGCCGATTGCCATCGTCGCCACCGGAACTCCACCCGGCATTTGCACGGTCGCGAGTAGCGAATCCATGCCGTTAAGCGACGTCGCCGCCATCGGCACTCCAATCACCGGTAGAGTTGTCGACGCCGCGACCACTCCCGCGAGATGCGCCGCTCCGCCTGCGCCCACTATGATTGCTTTTAAACCACGCTTCGCTGCCGTCTCCGCATACTCCGCGGCACGCGCCGGAGAACGATGCGCCGACACCACCTCAACTTCAAATCCGATTCCGAATTTGGCGAGCATTCGTCCCGCCTCTGCCATCACCGGATAGTCTGAATCCGAACCCATTATCACGCCGACTACCGCCTTCGCTTTCGCATCTGCCACCACGCACTCTCCTTTTTTATCTCTCGATTCTCAACAATGGATCGCTCGAGCACGTTTCCTAGCGGAATATCTCGCCCCGCCTCTTACGGCTGCGCAACTCGATTGGCCGCGTTCGCTGTTTCCTTACCAATATCCCTTCGATAGTGCATTCCCTCAAAAGAAATCTGCTTCGCCGCGTCATAGACTTTTGAACGCGCCTCACCCATACTCTCCGCGGCCGCCGCAATATTCAATACTCTACCGCTACGTACGTAGTAACTATTCCCTTCTTTTCTCGTCCCGGCGTGGAATACTGCACAGTTGCTTACCCTTTCAGTCCCAGAAATTGATCCTCCGGTTTTCGGAACGCCTGGGTACCCGTCCGCCGCTAACACCAACGATAAACTGACCTTAGGGCTCCAACTCGGCGGTACGCTCTCCATATTTCCGTTCATTGTCGCTCGCAATAGCGCAGCGAGGTCGAAATTCATCCTCAAAACGAGTGCCTCTGTCTCCGGATCACCAAGCCGACAATTAAACTCCAATACTTTTGGTCCTGACGAAGTCATCATCAGTCCAAAATAGAGAAATCCCTTGTATTCTTTACCATCTCGCGCCATTCCGGCGATAGTCGGCCGGACGACTTTTTCTTGAATCCTCGTTTCGACTTCTCTGGAGATCAGATCGTCGCTCGAAATTGCCCCCATTCCCCCAGTATTTGGCCCTGCATCTCCGTCGAAAGCCCGCTTATAGTCGCGGGACGGGGCGAGAGGAACAAATTTCTCGCCGTCTGTCAGCACCATGTACGATATTTCTGGCCCGGACAGCCCTTCTTCGACGATCACGTGCTTGCCGGCGTCGCCGAACTCCTTTGTTTCCATGAGTCGCTCGATAAACGCGGTAGCCTCATCCGGCGACGATGTTACGAGAACGCCTTTTCCTCCGCACAATCCATCAGCTTTCACCACGACTGGCCAATCCACTTCACATAGCGACGTATACGCATCCACAGCGGCGTCAAATATGCCGTAAGTCGACGCCGTCGGGATCCCGTGCCGCTGCATGAATTCCTTAGCAAAGACCTTGCTGCCTTCGAGTTGCGCGGCCTCGCGCGACGGTCCGATGATCGACAAGCCCCGTTTCGCGAACTCGTCGGCGACTCCGAGTACCAGCGGCTGTTCCGGCCCCACTATCGTCAAATCCGGCTTCAACTTGCCCGCAATGTCCGCAGTGCCGGAGACGTCGCCTAGATTCGCTGCTACGCACTCGGCGATCTGCGCGATTCCGTCGTTTCCGGGGGCGCACCAGACGTGCTCCACCTGAGGACTCTGCCTCAATTTCCACACAAGCGCGTGTTCGCGCGCGCCACCGCCGATGACGAGAATCTTCATGTCCGTGAACTCGCCGAACACGATAAAGCGCGCATCGCAGAGTGTCAACCGTCGCGTTTATATTTTTCGTATCGAAGAAAATCGCGGCATAATGCACTCGGCCGAACATGCACTGGGACTATATTTTGATCCTCGCGATTCTCGCCGTTGTCGTTCCTTGGCGAAGTCTGGACCGCATTCGAGAGCTTCTGGTCGGTCCGGGGCTGACTTCATCGGAGCGAATTTTGCTTTACCTATCGACCATCGCATTTCAGTGGGCGGCTGTCGCAGTCATTTTGTGGCGTTGCTTGGCGCATCACTTGTCTTGGGCCACCTTGGGCGTCGCTCTTCCGCATCCAGTTCGCTCCTTGACTGCCGCTGCAGGAGTGTCGATTACTCTGGTATTCAATCAAGTTTATGCCGTCCGCCGCGTCGCCGCACTCCCATACGAGAGCCGAGGCACCGTGCCCAAGCTTGCGGAAAAACTCCTCCCTAGGGCTTCCGGGGAGGCATGGGTCGGACTTTTGCTTGTCTTTACGGTCGCTCTTTGCGAAGAATTCATCTATCGAGGCTTTGTCGAAGCCGTCTTTGCGGGTGCTTTTTCAGGTTCGGCGCTGGCCGGAGCAGTCATATCCGCCGCATTTTTCTCATCGGCCCATTTGTATCAGGGCCGCAAAGGCTTAATTACGACCTTCGCCGTTGGCCTCATTTTCTCTGCGGCTAGAATATGGACTGGAAGTCTATTACCATCGATAGTTATCCATTTTGCGGTCGATTTCTCCGTCGCACTCGCTGCGCTGAAGTTCCTCCCGCTCCGGCAAGATCTCCTCGCTATTTACGCCTTTCACCTCCCAGAAAGGCGCTGCGTGCGCGGAGGAGCGAATTGATGGTCCCTGCGCCGAGAATCCAAGATCTCTTGCAGCCTTATTGTCGCGACGTACCGTTGGACATCTGCGACAAGATACAGTCATACATGGACTTACTCTCTATGTGGGGGAAGAAAATTGCTCTGACGACGATTTCGAACGAAGAGGACATCGTCCGATTTCATTTTGGCGAGAGCATTTTTGCATTGTCCCTAGAGAACTTTGCAAATGGTCGACTCGCCGACGTTGGCTCCGGTGCCGGTTTCCCGGGCTTGGCAATCAAGCTTCTGTGTCCGAATTTGAGTGTGACATTGCTCGAACCGAACAAGAAAAAATGCGCTTTCCTGAACGAAGTAGCTCGGAAACTGCAACTTAGTAATGTCGACGTCCTCCCAGTCCGCTTTGAAGCTTCGAAAATTCCACCAAACGAGCTCGCATTTGTGACGTCCCGCGCTTTAGGGGGAATAGGCGACCTCTTGTCATGGTCCCGGAGCATTCTATCCAGCGACGGTCGCGTCATTCTTTGGTTAGGCGCTGAAGAAGCCGAGAAAACGACACAAATTCCTGGCTGGCGTTGGGTGCAGGTGCCAATTCCTGGGACAGTAAAGAGAAGAATCTTGTCGGGAAGCCCGCAAGCGAGGACTTGAAGGGCCAAGATAGGCGACAATTTGTTCCACGTGGAACAAATCCTCGCACTCGCAGCACATTCAGAATGTTCCACGTGAAACATCTTGCGCATTCATTCTCTGCTCTGTTAAATTCGCGTCGAGAGATTCAGCTGGGGGAGACGGTTGGGGAGAATAATCTCCATTACAAATCAAAAAGGCGGCGTCGGAAAGACGACGACGGTCATCAATCTTGGCGCATCCCTCGCCGCAGAAGAAAAACGTACACTCATCATTGACTCTGATCCCCAGGGCAACACCACCGGCGGCCTCGGTTTTCCGAAGGACCCCTCGCGCCGCACGATCTATAACGCACTAATTCTCGACGAGCCCGCCGAGCGCGTCGTCATCCAAACGCAGGTGGCCGGACTGGACATCATTCCCGCTGACAAAAATCTCGTCGGCGCCGCGGTCGAGCTGGTCAGCATGGAAGCGCGCGAATACAAGCTGAAAGCCTTTGTTGAGTCCATTCGCGATAATTACGAGTACATTCTCATCGATTGCCCACCCGCTCTGGATCTCCTAACCATTAATGCACTCGCTGCTAGTGACTCCGTTCTGGTCCCGATCCAGTGCGAGTACTATGCCATGGAAGGTGTCGCCGAACTCCTCGATACATTGATGCGGCTGCGTCGCACGATTAATCCGTCGCTGGCTGTCGAGGGCATCCTGCTGACGATGTACGACGACCGCACGACGCTGTCGAAACAAGTCTCGGCCGATCTTCGCAGCTTCTTCGGCACACAAGTCTTCTCAACGGTGATTCCCAGGAACGTCCGCCTGGCAGAAGCTCCAAGCCACGGAAAGCCGATAATATTCTACGACATTAGTAGTAAAGGCGCTGAAAGCTATATTCAACTCGCAAAGGAGGTCATCTCCAATGACCAGAAACGCATTGGGCAGGGGACTGAGCGCGCTGATACGCGAGCCCGAAGCAACGCCGCAGGCGCCGCCGAGTAGCCCCGCTGGCCCTTCGTCGCCGGCACCGTCCGGCCAAGCTGCTACCGCAGTCGTACCCGCTCGCGCCGCTAGCTCCTCCGACGCCCCCCTCCAAGTCGACATCGATCTGATCGACCCAAGCCCCTATCAGCCGCGGACACGCTTCGCCCAATCCGCTCTCGACGAATTGGCGCAATCGATCCGCCGCACCGGAATCATCCAACCCCTGGTCGTCCGCAGGCGCGGCTCTCGTTTTCAATTGCTCGCGGGCGAGCGCCGCTGGCGCGCGGCTCAACTTGTGTCGATGCATCGCGTCCCCGTCGTCATCCAAGACGTTCCAGATGAAAAAGCGATGGAAATCACTCTCGTCGAAAATCTACAACGCGAGGACCTTAATCCCATCGAACAAGCGCAGGCTTTCGATCGGCTGATTCAGGAATTTCAGCTGACGCAAGAGGAGGCTGCGGAGCGCACGGGGAAGGAACGCGCAACCGTTGCCAACGCACTTCGCCTTCTGCGCCTCGACAATTCCATTCGCGAAATGGTCGAAGACGGACGGCTAACCGCCGGTCACGCGCGTGCGCTGCTCGCAATTGAAGATCCGCCGCTGCGCACAGAAACAGCCAGGCGCGCCGCTCGCGGCAACTTGACTGTTCGCCAAATCGAGCGCCTTGCGACGCACACCCGGCGCCACCACGCCGCATTCGACCCGGTCGCCCTCGACGCCAATACTCGCGCCGCTATCGACGAACTGCAGCGCGTCCTCGGCACACGCGTCACCGTGAATCCCTGTACCAAAGGACATCCCGGCCAGGTCATTGTCGAGTTCTACAACGAGAGTGATCTCGACCGTCTCTATCAGCTAATCATTGCGCGATAATTCGGGATACTTGCTTTTTTGAGGAGGAGTCCCGTGGCTGCGAAATGGCTAGGCGGTAAGTCCGGTGGTTCATCGGAGTGGGCGGGTTTTATTGACCGTGGCGTTTCGATCGAAGGCAAAATCAAGATCGCCGGAATGTTTCGCGTCGATGGCCACGTGAAAGGGAACATCGCATCGGATCACGGCCTGCTTCTTGGTGAAAACGCTCACGTCGAAGGCCAGATCGATGCAAACGATGTGACCATTGCCGGCCGGTTCGACGGCAGCATCTTCGCGAAAGAACGCGTCGAGATTCAATCAAAAGGCGTTGTCACGGGAGAAATCCATTCCCCGTGCCTGGTAATTCAGCCCGGCGGAATTCTGGACGGTCACTGCCACATGCTTTCGGCGGCCCGACAGGAAGAGCCGCTGACGATTCCCATTCGTTCGGGCTCGCAAGTGGTTTCACAAGCCTAAAATTGCGGATCTCTTCGCAGAATTTTCAACTAAGCCTAATTTAGACAGCGGGAGTCAGCGAGCAGGAGTTTCGTGCTGGATGTTTGCCATCACGGAGAGGAATTTGTTCGCATATGCCAAGGGGCCTTTGTAATCGGCGGATGTCAAGTCCTTCGGCGCGACGCAGTTAATCCACTGTTGGCCATGCCGATTCGTCGACGTGAATGTCCAGCAGCGCCCGCCTTGGTCGCCAATACGAATGTCTTCCTGCCCTGAGAGTGTATAGCCCTTGGCGCGCAAAAGTTTTGACTGCACTCCGGCAAAAGCATCGTAATCAAACTGATAGGTTTTCGAAAAATGGACCGGCAAGAAAGTCACCTCCGGATTATCCTGCCACGATAAGCGCGACATCCGGATCACGCTAATCCCTTCACCGTGTCGCACCGCGTACCATCCGAACGGTACCGTTATCTTCCAGGACCGAAACACGACTGAGCGCCCGTGCACAATGTGCCAGCCTGCCGAAACCACTTCCGGCAGCAGAATCGCCAAACTCAGAAACACAATTGCGGCGCCAATCTTCCATTTGGTTATGGACTTCATGCGTGTTCCACCATGTTACGTTGTGCCCTCGCTAAATGGAATTACTTCCGACACCTGGGTTGTCCGATTTGTACAGCACCGAGCGTATAATCCATCGAGTCGGATCGTGTTGAATAGTGAGGAGAGAAGCGCCTTGGCAAATCCCGTGCGTCTGACGTCCGCCGCCAAGGCCGCTGGTTGAGCGGCCAAGCTGAGTCCAGG
The DNA here is from genome assembly GCA_035606955.1 of Candidatus Angelobacter sp. Classification (GTDB taxonomy): domain Bacteria; phylum Acidobacteriota; class Terriglobia; order Acidiferrales; family UBA7541; genus DAHUXN01. Next base: position 3,799 of record DATNDO010000207.1, on the reverse strand, counting down.
TCTCTTGGACTCCGTGCTTCGCCGTTTGCCGCGGCCGAATGATCCCAATCTACTCGTTGGTTTCGATACCAGCGACGACGCAGGGGTGTATCGACTCTCGGACGATCTCGCCCTCGTGCAGACCGTCGATTTCCTCACGCCTATCGCCGATGATCCATTTACTTTCGGCCAAATCGCCGCCGCAAATTCCCTCAGTGACGTTTACGCGATGGGTGGCCGTCCCATTTCAGCGCTGTCGATTGTCGGATTTCCCGATGGTGGCGACGCTGCCGTTCTGGAACAAATTCTACGCGGCGGCCTCTCGAAAATGGACGAGGCTCACTGCACAATCGTCGGCGGACATTCGGTTTGCGACGACGATTTGAAATTTGGCTACGCCGTCACGGGCGTCATCAACCCTGAAGGTATCTGGCGCAACGTAGGCGCCAAGCCCGGCGACGCTCTAATCCTCACGAAGCCGATTGGCACGGGCGTCATCGCCACCGCCCTCAAAGCGGGTAAAGCCCCAGCAGGTTCCGTCGACGCAGCCATCGCTTCCATGACGCGTCTGAATCGTGATGCCGCCGAAGCCCTTCACAAATTCGCAGACTCCGCGGGCGCATCATCGCCCATTCACGCCGTCACTGACGTCACTGGCTTCGGCCTCCTCGGCCACGCGCGCGAAATGGCCGCTGGCAGCGGCGTTTCCCTGCGCATTGACCACGCGAAAGTTCCGCTTCTCCCTGGAGCGCGCGAAGCAGTGCACGCCGGGTTTCTCGCTGGCGGTCTCAAGAGCAATCGCGAATTCATCGCCGGTTGCGTGGAATTCTCCGCCGCCGTCAACGAAGACTCTCGCGCCCTTCTCTTCGATCCGCAAACCTCCGGCGGCCTCCTCATCGCCATGGCCCCAGAACACGCCGCCGCCCTCTGCGCCGAGCTTCAGCGCCGCCAAGTCCCCGCCGCCCAAATCGGCGAGGTTCTCCCTAAGCGCTCTCCGCTCATCGAAATCACATAAGAAATCGATGGCACTTATCGCCGAACTCGAAAACATTCGCCAGCAAATGGACGCAAACAGCGAACGTCTTAAGGAACTGTGCGCATCCCTCAACGAAGCCCAACTCGCGTGGCGCCCAAGACCGTCCAGTTGGTGTATTGCCGAAGTCCTGCTCCACCTCGAACGCACCACTCACGTCTTCTTGCCCGTCATAGACAATGCGATTGAAAACGCTCGCCGCAACGGCCTGTTGAGCAACGGCCCTTTTCGCCTGGAATGGATGGGGAGGTTTTTCGTTTGGTACGTCGAACCGCCGCCCCGCATTCGTTTGCCGGCGCCGAAGATCATTCGGCCACTCTTTGAGGGCTCTGCTTTGGATGCACTGGCTCGATTTTTGCAGTCACAGGAATTGATGAAGCAGCGCCTCGACCACGCGAGTGGAATTGACATGGTCCGCACGCGGATCAGTTCGCCGTTGGCAGGCATCATAAAGACGAGTCTCTTCGCTCTGTTTTCCGTGCGTGCCGCGCACGAGCGCCGGCATATTTGGCAGGTATCCAATCTCCGCGCTCAGCTACCTTCTCTACCGTCACCATAAACTGTTAATCTTTATTCCCAATGGATCCAGTCACACACGGCATCGCTGGCGCGCTTATCGGCAGAGCGTTTTTCGCGAAGCGGCCTTCGTCCAATCGGTCAAACGAATCTACCGCGCGCATTGCCGTCTTTGCGGCCACTCTGGGCGCAGTTTTCCCTGACGTAGACGTCTTCGCCGATGCGTTCTCGCGCGACCCGTTAGGCATTGCACGCTATCATCGCGGCTTCACGCATTCCTTCATCGGCCTGCCGATTTTCGCCGCTGCACTTTCATGGCTCACGCGCGCCTTCGTCCGGTGGTACGCCAAGCGCACTCATCGCGACGACCTCCATTGCCCCTCCTTCTACGTGCTCTTCATGATTTACGCCGCTGGAATCGCCAGCCACATCATCCTCGACGGCTTCACGTCTTTCGGCACGCGCGTGTTGAACCCCTTCTCGAAAGACCGCGTCGCCTGGGATTTCCTTTTCATCATCGACTTCGTTTTCACCGCGCTCATCCTGTTGCCGCAACTCGCCGCCTGGGCCCATCAACGCCGCGAGACCGCAATGAATCGCGCCGCCAAAATGTGGGGCTTTTGCACGGTTCTTGCAGTTGGCGCGTGGTCGCTCGCGCGAGCCGCAGAATTTCCGTTTTCGATTTGGGTCATTGTTGTCGCTTCGACGGTCTTCGCCGCGCTGTTTTTTCTCCCCATGCTCAATAACTGGAGCGGTAGCATCTCCCGGTCCAGATGGTGCCGCACCGGTTTTTATATCGCCTGCGCGTATATCATCGTGTGTGGCGTCGCCCATGGCGTCGCAATGTCGCGCGTCCGCGCATTCGCGGCGACGCACGGCCTTGAGGTCGAGAAAATCGGCGCCTTGCCGCTCCCGCCTTCTCTCCTCGATTGGAATGGCATGGTTCTGACGCCCAGCGGCGTTTATCAATCCACCTTCTCGCTTCGCGACGCTGGCCAGCCCAATTTTCGCCTTGTTCCAGACTCGCCGCCCAACCGTTTCACCGAAGAAGCTGCGCGTCTTGAGCCTGTGCAAACTTACCTCTGGTTCGCGCGTTTCTCCGTGACCCGTTTCATGAGAGACGGTAATCAAAATATTGTTGAATACGCCGATCCGCGCTTTTTCGAGGGCAGTGCGCGCAATGGGCCGCTGCCATTCACCTTCGCTGTCGTCTTCGATTCGCAAGGTCGACTGCTGCACTACGGCTGGGTGCGCGCCCGAATCGTCATACGCCTGGAGTTTCCGGAAAGCGCCGCTCCGCCAGATCTCTCCGAGCACCCGCGATGAAAATCCAAATCTTCAGCGACATCCACGGTGACCTGAAATCCCTTGAGCGCGCAATCGCGCAGCCGGCTGATATCTACATCGCCGCTGGCGACCTCTCGACTTTTCGTCGCGGCTTGGATCGCTGCGGCGCGATACTCCAAAAACAAGGCGAGCGCGTTTGGGTTCTGCCGGGCAATCACGAAACCGCCGAGGACATACGCGAGCTCTGCTCCCGCTTCGGCCTCACCGATTTTCATCGCCAGGTTCGCCAGCTCGGTTCAACCAACTGGGCTGGCCTCGGCTATAGCAATCCCACTCCGTTCGACACGCCCGGCGAATACACCGAAGAGCAAATCGCCGAAGCCCTCGTCGCCTTCAACGGCCTCGCGCCGCTCTATCTCGTCGTTCATTTCCCGCCGTACGGCACCAAACTCGACGAATTTGCGCCCGGCAAGCATGCAGGCAGCCACGCGCTGCGCGAGTGGGTCGAGCGCGAGCAACCCGAAATGCTTTTCTGCGGCCACATACATGAATGTGCGGGAAAGTCTGACCAACTCGGCCGCACGCGCTGCTTCAACGTCGGCAAACCCGGCTACCTGCTCGACCTTTCCTAATTTTAATTGTCATGAGGAGCCTGTCCGCTTAGGCGGGCGAATGCGACGAGCATCCAGCGAGCCTGCCTGCCGCAGGCAGGGAATCCGCTTTTCGTTCTGGAGCGGTGTGTCAGGTCACTGTCGGCGTTTTCGACGTCCCGGATGGAACAAAAGAACGTTTCTAGTGACGACTAGTGGTCGTTACTGGCCACTGAGCACTGGTCACTCGCCACTGCTTTTCACGTTTTCAGAGGCTTATTCTTGAACTTACTATTCGTAGGAAGAGGATCGTTGCGGTTCAAATACAATTGCTGCGCAATTCCAACCACGCTGCTCGTAAAAATATAAAGCACCAACCCGCTCGAATACATGA
>DATNDO010000204.1:0-5012 GCA_035606955.1 Candidatus Angelobacter sp. | reverse complement strand
CCCATCAAACGCGCGGGCGAAGGAATGGCTTACAAGAAATTTCACCAGCCTGCTTCGGGATTCGCGATTGTCGGCGCCGCCGCCCGCGTCATCGCCACCAAAGCTGGGCAAATCGAAGATATCGCCCTCGGCATGACCGGTGTCGGCTCGAAAGCCTATCGCGCGACCGCCGTCGAGAAATCGCTGCGCGGAAAAACTGCCAGCGAGTCTCTGATCGCCGACGCGTGCGCCAAGGCCGCGCAAGGCATCGACCCACTCGGCGATATTTTCGCCTCCGCCGAATATCGCCGCGAAATGGCCGCCGTTTTCGCGCGTAGGGCGATCACTAGCGCCCTCGAGAAGGCCACGGGACGTGCATCCGAGCCGTCCAAAGGCGCGGCGCAAGGCAAAAACAAATGAAGGTGCAGGGAACTGCGTCGCTTCCCGCGCCGCGTCAGCAGGTTTGGGATCTTCTGAACGATCCCCAGCGTCTTGCGAAATTGCTTCCGGGCGCAGAACGGCTCGAGCCCGACGGCCCTGACCGTTACAAAGTACAGATGAAGTTCGGCATCGCCGCATTCTCCGGGAAATTCCAAGGCTCCGTCGAACTGGCCGAAAAAAAGCCGCCCGAGTCGCTGAAAATGCGCGTCGATGGCCGCGGCGCTCCCGGCTTCCTGAAGGGCGAAGGCACCCTTTCGCTGCGCGAAAAAGGCGGCGTCACGGAAGTGCATTACGAAGGCGAAGCGCAGGTCGGCGGCGTCATCGCCTCGGTGGGCCAGCGCATGATCGAAGTCGCCTCGAAAAAAATCATCCAGCAATTCTTCGATGCTGCCGCCGCCGAATTGAAGGGATCAGCCACAAGTAAGCGCTCCTAAATCCGAAATCGCGCCTTTGTGCGTACTCTCATTGTGAAACACAGTCTCGGTCGTCAGTAGCGCTTTGTCATGGGGGCTCAATTTGAATCGCGGCAGAAGCGATTGGCATCTAACTTACTAGCGAGCGTTATTTTTTATCTTAAATCTTCGAGGAGCGTGGTCATGAGAAAAGCAGGACTCTTGTCCAGTGCAGTTTTGATGGTCGCGGGTCTGGCGATGGCCGCCCAGAAGCAGCAAACATTCACCGGCGCGATCAGCGACAGCATGTGCGGCGCGAGCCACATGATGGAAGGCAGCGCAAAGGATTGCACGCTGAAATGCGTCAAGGACGGCAGCAAATTCGTCCTCGTCGATCCCGCGGGGAAGGTTTATCAGTTGAGTGACCAGAAGGCTCCAGAGGCGTTTGCCGGAGCCAACGTGAAAGTCACCGGAACGCTAAACGGCGAGACTATCACGGTGAAGTCGATTACTGCCGCCAAGTAACGCCGTCGCGCAGAAACTTTTCTCTCGCGCAACCCGCATCTTCCAACGTATCTTGTGCGGGTCGGCAACGCTTGCACTCTGATTCCCGAGTGCGCCGTGCTGCCGGCCCGCATTTTTGCGTCAACACGATTTGTGCTTAACAGAGGCCGGATGCTCAACGCGTTGCGCTATTACTGGATGGTCGCCAAGGGTTACCGCCTGCGTCCCTGGCGCAGTCCGTATTTGCAGTGGCGCATGGAGACTTTCTTCGGCGCCGAAGCCGACAACCTCGACGCGCGCAAATTCCTGCATCTGATGTGGCGCGAGCGCGCCCGGATGAAAAGCTTCACCGCCTGGGCCGCCGAACTTCGCCGCGCTCAAAAACGCAATTCGCGTTTTTGAATCTGTGAAATTCTGCCGGCCTGTCGACCGTTACCGCTTCGCAATCGGGATTACGAACCGCAGGGCGGTGTGCGTTGACGAAAAACTGCAGACCTTGTTGTCTGTGAGTCCCGCCGCTTTTCCAGCGTGGATCACATCAATTTCGCGGATGTGTGATTGGCCCTTGGGATAAACCACCCAGATCGCGCCGTTCGTTTGAATCGAACGCACTAGCGATTCCAGCCGCGAAAGGTCGCCGCGAGTTTCCGCTGAAAAGAAAATCAGGTCGGCATGGGCGATGCGTTTCCCGCGCGAATATTCTGGCACGCGAGCGGTCAAGTCGGTGAGGAATTCAGCGGACTCGACACCCAGCACCGCGACGCGCTGCCCGGCCTTCACGCCCAGCTTATCGATCAGCAATCGGTGCGCGTAATCGCGTTCTGGCGGCCGCTGCTTAAGCTTGGGTTCGCGCGTCATAAGAAATCAGTACACTCCCGGAATCCACGCCCAACTTTCCCGTCGGTAGGCCTCGTGCTCTGCGCCAAACGCTTCGTGCAGAGATCGTTCTTCGAGGTGGATCTTGCGCCAGTACGCCAAAATCACAATAGCCAGCGCAATAGGCGCGTGAATTTCCCCGGAAACGATCGCTGTACCGCAATACATGCCCAGCACCGCGGTGTAAATCGGATGGCGTACGAATCGGTAGGGACCTGATCGAACCAGTTTGTGCTCCGCCGCAATCCTAACTTCGCCGCTCCAGTTCGTGCCCAGGTGCCGTCGCGCCCAAACCGCGAGCAGAATGAAGGAGGCCTGAATGGTTAGGCCTGCGGCCACAAGCAAATAGCTTGCCGGTAGGAACCGTCGCGCAAGGCCCGGAACGGGAAGCACAAGCAGCAAGAGCGCAACGTTCACCGCAATCAGGTGCAGTTGCCGCGACGTCACGGACTCCGACGTTTTTGTGGCCGCGCTGTCTTTTGCTGCAATACTCCAGTAAACCGAGAACAACATCCAGAGCCCAACGGATAGCCACATCCCGACCGGGAAGTTCATGTGTCCGCGAATCGCCTGGAATGCGTGCCAGTGGCTTAAGCGCGCGCCGATTAGCGCTCCCAGGGCCCCGGCCGCTGCCATTTTCAAAAGCACTCTCGTGGGTCTTGTCATCGCATCTTTGACCGCGGCCCAGCCGTCAACTCTTCAATACGCAGGGGCAGAGCTAAAATTACACATGGAGCGATCATCTCGCCGGAACTGAGTGCAAAACTGGTGACGCCCCGTCCCTCACTCGTGCGCGGTTAAAACACCTGTTCGTCCGCCGACGGCCCGTAAATCGACGGCACCGGTACATTGTTCAGCCGCAGATAGACGCCAAGTTGCGCGCGATGATGAATCATGTGATTCATCACGAATCCGCGCAGCACCGCGACCTTCGGCAGCGTGAAGATCGTTTTGCCGTTGGCGATCAGCGACCAGGGCTTCATCAACTCTTCATCGCTCGCTCCCGCAATTGCTGCGCGCCCCGCCGCCGCACGCTTGTCGAACTCCTCCAGCAATTGCTTCCGCGACGTCATCACCAGCGCCACGTTTTTTAGATCCCCCTGGCGAATCTCGATGGAATTCTGCAGAATCGTTTCCTTAGCCCAGCCGGGGAGTTCCGCTGTGTGTCCCGCCAGCCGTCCCATCGCCATCGACTTCTCGTGTGGCTTGTAGTCCGGCTTGCCCTCCGGGACGCGCTCCAACACCTTCCGCGTGTTCGCTATTTCATGATCAAATTCCGGCAAAATTCCGTCTCGTATCGCCATAGTGTCCTCCTGAAGTAGAAAACCGCACTCGCGCCGTCGTTCCGGCCCACTCGCCATAGGATGCTCACACGCTACACCGGATGCAACCCACGGGCAATATTTCCACAGTCGCCGCTTCTGACAAATTCTCGCCATTGTGCTACGCTCTCTCAGAGGCCGAGCAGTTCGATGCAAGCGGCAACGCAGCAGCAGAAGCGAAATGGCCCGCGCGTAACATCCTCCAATTCGAAGTCACAAGCCAGCCCAATTTCGGCCATTTCTAATCGGTACAACAAATTATTAGAAGTTCCCGTAACCTACACAAAACAAACGATCCGTACCAATTCTAATCGGTACAAAAACGCAGTTTTGTCAGGACGCATTTTTGACGTTCTTGGAAACGAAAAATGTCTGACCTGAAAATCCTCCAAGGGTCCGATACGCTTCACGAAGCCCGCTGGTGGGACATCGACGCCAGCGGTAAAGTGCATTGCTATCTCTGCCCGCGCCATTGCCACATCGGAGACGGGCAAGCCGGCTTCTGTTTCATTCGCGTCAATCAAGGCGGAAAACTTTACAGCCTCGGCTACGCGTCGCCCGCCGCGATTCAGATTGATCCCATCGAAAAGAAGCCGCTCAATCATTTTCTCCCCGGCACAAGAGTTCTTTCCCTCGGCACTGCGGGCTGCAACATGGGTTGCTTCTTCTGCCAGAATTGGGACATCTCGAAATCGCGCAGCGACCAGGTGCACTCCACGCATCTCGAGCCAGCGCAAGTCGTCGAACTCGCCCTCCACCACGGCTGCCCCTCGATTGGTTTCACTTACAACGAGCCGACCATCTGGGCCGAGTACGTCATCGACATTTGCGACGTCGCGCACAAACACGGCCTGAAAACGGTGATGGTCACGAACGGCTACATCACGCGGGAGGCTTTTCACGACGTTTACGATCACATCGACGCCGCGAATGTGGATTTGAAAGCCTTCACCGAAAAGTTCTACGGCAAAGTTACGCTGACGCATCTCGAGCCTGTCCTCGAAACGCTCCTGCGCCTGAAAAACGAAACGAATGTCTGGTTCGAGCTGACGAATTTGATGATCCCCACACTCAACGACGACGAAGCCGAAACACGCAAACTAGCCGACTGGGTTCTTGCAAATCTCGGTCCCGACGTGCCCCTGCACTTCACCGCGTTTCATCCCGATTTCAAATTGCGCGACAAACCTCGTACGCCGCCGGAAACTTTGCATCGCGCGCGCAAAATTGCTCTCGACGCAGGGCTACATTATGTCTACGAAGGAAATATTTTCAGCGACGCCGCCAACACTTCTTGTCCCGAATGCGGCGAGCTTCTCGTCAAGCGTTCCTGGCACAATGTGCTGCAGAATCGCATCACCGACGGCGCATGCCCCAAGTGCAGTCATCGCATCCCCGGAAACTGGGCTCGCCCGGACAATGCCGCGGCCGGCGCTTCGCATCGCAAAACCAAATCCGCCGCCAGCGCGAACGACGACTTCGAAATCCTGAATTTGTA
>DATNDO010000201.1:0-5831 GCA_035606955.1 Candidatus Angelobacter sp. | reverse complement strand
TGGCTGATCGGCAAAGGCGTCACCCTCGGAACCAACATTTACCTCAGCAGGCAAAATCTGCCGCCTGTGAACATTTCCGCCGTACCCATGTGGCTCGCGCTTGGTGCGATCGCTTTCGCCATCGTCGTCAGCCTTGCTGCGGGACTATACCCCGCCTCGCGCGCCGCGCATCTCAATCCTGTCGAGGCTCTCCGGTATGAATAGCCGTCGGCGGGCCGCGGTTCTTGCGGTGTGCGCTTTTCTCGGCCTCGCGTTTGCTCAACCGGCGCGCGCCGCGCTGGGCCGCATTGAATGCCGCTCAACGCACAGCCAAATTCTCAGCCGTGCGGTGCGCTACTGCGCCATCTTGCCGCCGAGTTATGACGAAAATAAAACGCAGCATTATCCAGTGCTCTATTTTCTTCATGGTCTGGGCGAAAACGAGCAGATGCTCGTCAGCTCAGGCGGGTGGAATCTCATCGAAGATCTTTGGGAGCAGCATCAGCTTGGCGAATTTCTGATCGTCACGCCGGATGCGGACACGAGTTTTTACATCAACTCGCGCGACGGCCATGAGCGTTATGAGGATTTCTTTATCCGCGAATTTTTGCCCTTCATCGAACGCGCCTACCGCACGCGGCCCGGCCGCCACTATCGTGGCATTGGCGGAATTTCCATGGGTGGCTACGGCGCGCTGCATCTGGCTTTTCGCCACCCGGAATTATTTACGTCGGTCAGTGCCAACAGCGCGGCCTTGGTCGGCAAGCTTCCGGACGTGCGATTCTCGAATCCCAGGCAATCACGCTTGCTGCGCGTCCTCGCCGTTTTTGGCACGCCACCCAACGCTGCGTTCTGGCAACGCGACGACCCAATCACGCTGGCGCGCGCCGCTCATCTTGCGGGTCTGAAGATTTATTTTGACTGCGGCACGGAAGATGATTTCGGTTTCGAGAAAGGCGCCCAGACTCTTCACGACACGCTCGCCTCCCGTGGCATTGCGCATGAATTTCATCTTTATCCCGGGGGCCACGACTGGCGCTATTTCGCCGCGCATCTGCCTGCCGCGCTCGAGTTTCACTCGCGCGGGTTCGGTTTTGGCCCGCCGGAATAGCGTTCTCGGCCACGCAAGAAATTGTGCAACCGGCAATGCGGTTTCACATCCAATGCATTGGCTTCAGCGCTTGGAAGACTCTGGAATAGTGCGGATAACCAATGCAGGGCTTTCGCGTCTAACTGTCGTGCAGATTGCGTTTTGATTTTTCGAGGTGATTCATGAAAGAGCAAACGTTCGCAAACCATTCGCGCATCGTGCCCGCGTTCCACATGGTGGCATTGCCAATTCTGGTTCTCAACGCCGGATACTCGATTTACGCACTGGTGCACACATGGTTTTCGTTCGGAGCGCTCGTGTCTCTCCTTGTCTCGATTGCTTTATTGCTGGTGGCGTTGTACGCGAGGATGTTCGCGCTAACAGTCCAGGACCGCGTGATTCGCCTCGAGACGCGTTTGCGCCTCGAAAAACTTCTTCCCGCTGATCTGAAGGCGCGCATTCTGGAGTTCTCGGTTGGTCAACTCATCGCTCTGCGTTTTGCGAGCGACGCCGAACTCCCAGACCTCGCGCGCCGCGTCCTCGACGAAAAAGTGAAGGACAAGAAAAGCATCAAGCAAATGATCAAGACCTGGAAGCCGGACTACCTGCGCGCCTAGTCCGCAGACCCCCAATTCGTGACTGCTTTCCAGCTCTCGTCCGTTCAATCTGGCGTGCGTTGTGGGAGAGTGAAGCTTTTGCGCTTCTGCGTGCAAGCAGCTGTGAGCGCTCTCTAGGGCTTCCCGCTGTTCGCGCGTACAAAAAATTCCTTCTTATCCACATTCGCCGGCACGGCCACATCGAAGAATCCCACCATCATTTCGTCATACGTTTGATCGCCCCAGCGCACTGCCGCGGTCGGATCGGGATTGTGGGGATTGTTGCGCGAGTTGTCGTACCACGCGACAGCTTGCAGTTCCGTTCCCGCTTTCAGAAATCGCGGCTGTGCCAGCAGGTAGCTTAACTGCCAGTAAAAATCATAATTCACGCGCAGGAGTGTCTCGCTCGTGCCGTCGCCACGAATAACGTTGTACTCAAATTTCTTCCCGCGCAGGTGCATGTGCGGAAAAAAACTGAGCAGCGTGCAATCATTCGGCAAAGTGCCATGAACCTCCACGCGAAAATCCGGCACGCCCGGCGGAATGATGAAGCGGTCATTGGTTAATTGCAGCGTCAGCACGCGCTGCTTGGGAGGCTGCTGTGCGAATACGAGTCCGATGCTCGACTGATCTGTTTCTGGATGCCCTTTGGTCACGTAATGCATCTGAAAAACAAGATCCGAGCCTGTCGGAACGAATTTCGCCATGCCCGTGGGCCACTCGTCCGGCGAACTCCCCGGCGCGTAAACAAGAAGAACGTCGCTGTCCGTCCATTCTGCATCGCGTCTGTCCTGCGCATCCTTCAGACTCGACGCCGTGAACGGCGCGCCCACTGGCGCGTGCCTCAACCACTTCGATCCCGGCGGCCTTACATAAACCACGGCGTGATGCACATTCTTACGGCTCGAAGGCCGAATCTCCGACATTTGCACCCATTCGTCCTTCGTGAATCCCGTGGGCACAATTTCGTACGTATATTCCACTTCACCATCAGCCGGAATCGCCACCGGCTCCGGCATTCTGACCACATCATCCGGCTGCGGGATAATCCATCCCGAGGCCCAACGGCGCGGTGGCGGCGCGGCCTTGGCGTCTCCGGCGGGCGCGCCGGCATCGGTCCACGCGGCAAGCGTTGCAATCTGCTCCGGCGTCAACGACGGATCATTCACGAAATGTCCGCAGCACGGATCGGCGAACCAGGGAGGCATGATCCGCCGCGTCACTCTGTCCTTGATCTGGCGTGCGTACCGCCGCGCCTCCTCATACGTCACCAGCGGCATGGGCGCGATTTCGCCTGCCCTGTGGCACGCCTGGCAGTGCTGCTGCAAAATGGGAGCAACGTCTTTGTAGAATGTGGGTGGCGTGTGGGTTGCAATATGACTTTTATGAATCGCGCCGCCGCAGAGTCCTATCGTTACGCAACCCCACAGCACAACCAGTGTCCCCTGAACACTTCCCATGCTCGATCGATGCTCATTCATTCCGTTTTGCCGTCATATGGAGCCGGTCGCCACGGTCCTCGTTTGGCGCGTGTCAGCCGAGGCCGTTCAAAATCCTGGAACTTTCCAGCTTGCCCGTATGAATACTATATGTAACGCTGCGGTAGGCTGAGTTCTGCCCGCTTCGACGCTCTACATTACCAGCATGTGCGGCCGCCGGCGACACGATCCAGCCAGGGTTTATTGCTAACACAGGAGGAAAGTCGCATGACAAGAGAATTTCGGCGGTTTGTGGGAACTTTTTCTTTACTGGCAGGCTTGTTTTTCTTTGCAGGCGCTTCAGCTCGCGCGTCGGTGCCGCAAGATCAACCACAAAACAAAGCAAATCACCGTCGCGGGATGCAATCTCCCGACGAGCGCCTCCAGATGCTCACCAAACAACTCAACCTAACGGATGACGAACAAGCGAAAATCAAGCCCATTCTGGTGGATGAACAGAAAAAAATGGAAGATCTCCACAACGATTCAAGTTTGTCCCAACAGGATCGCTTCCAGAAGATGCGTGATATTCGCGAGGACTCCTCAAAGCAAATCCGTTCCAATCTGGACGAGAATCAGCAGAAAAAGTTTGATGACATGCAGAAAGAACAGCAGAAGAGAATGCAGGAGAGGCGGAACAGTGACGGCGGTCCAGGCCCGGGCGCAAGTCTCAACTAGTAATAGCGTTTGAAATCACGAGCAACGCCCGGCAGGTGGTGCACGTCACACAACTGCCGGGCAATAGTTTTCGTGGCCCGGTTCGCGCTGGAAATTGACGAAGATCGTAACCTCAACACGAAGTGCGACCGGGCCTTCGTTCCTCCATGGTTACCATCTGAAATTTCAGAAAGGCAGTCTTACCCTGAGCGCAACCAGAACACTCGGCTTCATTTTTGGAATTCTACTCGCTATCGTGCCCGCCGCGCGAGCACAGCAGAATACCGCCTCGCAGACGCCCCTCCCCGTCCCTGGCATCTCGGTGTCTGGTGTTGTTCAGACGGATGGCGGTATCCCCGTGCCGGGTGCCACCGTTCGCGTGGAAAATTCGTCCACACACCAGCGATGGGTTACCTGGACCGGCGAGGACGGCAAGTTCAGCTTTCCGGGTCTTCCTCCCGGGTCGTATCAAATATCCTCGGATGCGTTGGGTTTCGGAACAGCGACGCTCGACAGCGCGTTCCAGTCCGTGACGCCTCCCCCGCCTCCCGTCGTCCTCGTTCTTCATGTTCTCTCGCTCGCGGAAATGGCTTCCAACAATTCGGGCGTGTCCGGGAATCCGCCCAAGCCAGAAAACGAAAAAGCGTCCGTAAGTAGCAGACCAACCGTCCAGCAGAACGGCACACCAGCTCAGAGCGCTCAAGGCCAGGCTGTTCAACGTCAACCGGGTCGTGGACGTCCCAGTGGCTCTTCTGTGCCCGTCGGTTTGACCAACGCCATGCGCCAAGGTATGGGCGGTTTTCAGCAAGTCGATGTGGATGTGCAAGGCGGTGGTGACGCAACGGCCTCTGATCAGACTTCCGCCTCGACAAATACCCCGCTCGGTGCCTCGTCCTCTTCTGATTCGTTGCTGCTCAATGGCTCGGTTGGACTTGGCGCAAACACATTTGGTCCCGGCTTCGGCGGCGGCCTGCCGGGCTCGAATCTAGGTGTCGATCTTGGCCCAGCTCCGGGACAAAGAAGAATAATTATGGCTGGAGGTGGTGGCGGCCGCGGAGGCCCAGGCGGTTTTCGCGGCGGCGGTGGACCCCCGGGCGGCGGAATTTTCGTCATACAGAGATTCAGGCAGCAGGTTAACCGCATCCATTACGGCTTTGCAGAGACCTATCAAAATTCGGCTTTCGATGCGCGTCCCTATTCCCTGACCGAGCCTAATCCACCCAAGATCAGTTATTACAACGAGCGTCTTAACTCCAATGCAGGTGGCCCTCTCAAGATTCCGCATATCTATGACGGCAGCGACAAGACCTTTTTCTTCGCGAACTACGGCCTTAATCGCCAGCAATCGCCCCAGGACAGTTTCGCCACGGTCCCCACACAAGCCGAACGCGGCGGCAATTTCTGCGCTGTTGTCTCGCAACTCTATAATCCGTTTTCCAGTTCCAACGGCCCTCGCCAGCCGCTCGGTTGCTCAATTCCGATTGGCATGCAGGATAATGCCGCCTTGGGTCTTCTGAAATTCATTCCACCGCCCAATCTTTCCGGCACAGTGCAGAATTACCATCTCGAGACGACTGTTCCCGCGTCGAGCGATTCCGTCAACATCCACATTCTCCACACAATTTCCCGGCAGTTCAGTCTCAATGGCGGGTACAACTTCAATTCCAGCCGTGGCAATAGTATCGCGGATTTTCTGACCGTTGGCAGCACCAGCTCATCGCGCAATCAGAATGTTGACCTGCACTTCGTTCAGACATGGTCGCCGCGCCTGACAAACGATTCCTTTGTCAATTGGAGCCGCAGCCGCAGCCGTATTTTGAGCGACAACTCTTTTGTCAACGATATCTCTGGGCAACTCGGAATTACCGGCATTTCGAACGCCCCGATTAATTTCGGCATTCCCGGAATCAACTTCACGAACTTCACGGGTCTGTCCGACCCGATTCCTTCGCTCGTTCGCAATCAGACTTTGCGTTTCAACGATAGCCTTACATACGTTTTGCCCAAGCACACGATCACCTTCGGCGGGGA
>DATNDO010000174.1:0-3444 GCA_035606955.1 Candidatus Angelobacter sp. | reverse complement strand
GGCCCCGAAGATCGCCCGGGCACCACGCCGTGGGAGGTTGCGGCGAATAATTTGAATCCCGACGATCCGCGCATCGAGAATTGGCGCAGCGCCGGATTCACCACCGCGCTCGTCGAGCCGCAAGGCGGAATGTTCCCCGGCCAGGGCTCGGTCATTGATTTCGGCGACGAGCGCGCGGGCAACATGGTGGTCAAGCCGCGCGCGACTCTCGATCTTTCGTTTGAACCCACGGGAGGATTTTTTAGCTTCCCCGGCTCGCTGATGGGCGTGATCGCGTATGTGCGCCAGGTTTTCATCGACACGCGCTGGTATCAGGACGCGGACGCGGCATACAACGCGCATCACGAAGGCGTCGAGCGTCCTCCGTATGACCGCACTGAAGTCGTCGTCGGCCAGGCGCTGAAGGACAACGAGCTCGTGCTGCTCCCCGCGAATGAGAAGTTGCGCATCTACCGCGCGATTCGGCTGGCGAACGAATGGCAAATTCGCGCCGCGATGTACGGCGCGCAAGAGGGCTACGAAATGGCGAACGAAATTGCGCAGAGCAAGCTGCCCGTGTTCGTCAACGTCAACT
The DNA here is from genome assembly GCA_035606955.1 of Candidatus Angelobacter sp. GTDB lineage: Bacteria > Acidobacteriota > Terriglobia > Acidiferrales > UBA7541 > DAHUXN01. The sequence continues at coordinate 2,870 of DATNDO010000174.1, read as the reverse complement.
GGCCCACCATGCCGAAAGACGCCGACACAGACAACATCACGCTGCGCGAACTGCGTCTGTGGGACCGCGCGCCTTCCACGCCCGCCGCGCTCTCGAAAGCAGGCGTGCTCTACGCGTTTTATTCCGGCGGGATTGCCAAGCCGGAGGAAATTCTAAAAAATGTGAAGAAGGCAATCGACAAAGGCCTCTCCGCCGATGATGCGCTGAAGGCTATGACCATCAACCCCGCGCAAATCCTTGGCGTAAATGATCGTCTCGGCTCAATCGAGCCGGGCAAAATCGCAAATCTTGTCGTCACGGATGGCGACCTCTTCGGCGAGAAAACAAAAATCAAAGACGTCTTTGTCGACGGCATGCGCTACCAGATTCACGAAGAGACGCCTCCTCCCGGACCGCCAGATCATTCCGATAAGCCGGCGACCGCAACAGAGGGGGTGCAGCAATGAGCACCAGGAAAATGAGCTTCGGTAGAATTTTCGTGATTCTCGGCGTCGTCACCCTCGTTCCGCTTTTCGCGCACGCTCAGGATGATTCGAACGTCACGGTAATCAAGGACGCGACCATCATTACCGTCACGCATGGCCGTGTCGAGCACGGCTCGATTCTCGTCCGCGACGGCAAAATCGCCGCCTTCGGTACCGACGTCCAGGCCCCCGCCGGTGCGGAAGTCATCGACGGCACCGGTCTGTTTGTCATGCCCGGCATCATCGATTGCCATACGCATATCGCCGTCGATGGCGACGTCAACGAAGGCAGCATTTCCGTTTCGTCGATGGTGAATATCAAGGACGTCCTGAATCCCTATGACGTCGACATTTATCATGAGCTTGCGGGCGGCGTGGTGATCGGCAACGTGTTGCACGGCAGCGCCAATCCCATCGGCGGGCAGACCATCGTCATCAAGCTGAAATACGGCGCGCCGCCGGATGAATTGCCGTTTCCCGACGCGGTGCCCGGAATTAAATTCGCGCTCGGCGAGAACGTGAAGCACTCGAACTTCAGCGCGCCCGGAGTTGCGCCGCGCTATCCGGAAACGCGCATGGGCGTTGAAGAAACCATTCGCGACGCATTCACGCGCGCCAAGGCGTACCAGAAAAAATGGGCCGACTACAATCGCCGCAAAGCCGCAGGCGAACAGAATCTGATTCCGCCGCGCCGCGACTTGCAGCTCGAGCCGCTGGTCGAAGTGCTCGAAGGCAAGCGCTACATTCACTGCCACTCGTATGTCTCTGACGAAATTTTGATGTTGATGCGCGTCGCCAAGGAATTCGGTTTCAAGGTGCGCACGTTCCAGCACGTCCTCGAAGGTTACAAAGTCGCCGACGAAATGGCCGCGAACAACATCGGCGGCTCGACGTTCTCCGATTGGTGGGCTTACAAAATGGAAGCGTACGAAGCGATCCCGTACAACGCGGCGCTGATGACGCGCCGTGGCGTAATTGTTTCCGTCAACTCCGACGATGCGGACGAAGCGCGCCACCTGAATCAGGAAGCGGCGAAGAGCATGAAGTACGGCGGCCTGACCGAAAACGAAGCGCTGCGGCTCGTCACCCTCAATCCAGCGATTCAGCTCGGCATCGACAATCACGTTGGCTCGATTGAAGTGGGAAAAGACGCGGACTTCGCCATTTACAATCACGATCCGCTGAGCGTTTACGCCGTGGTGCAGAAAACGATTATCGACGGCAAAGTTTATTTTGACCGCCAGCAGGACATCGCGCAGCGCGCCGCTCTCGAAAAAGAGCGCAAGGACTTGCTCGAGAAAGAAAAGGCCGCGGGCAAACCTCCACAGAAGCCCGCCGCTGAGGAAAACAAGAAGAACGAGAAAAAACCGCATAAGGGTAAGAAAACTCCTCCCGAGACCGCGTCCATGATGGTAGGAGGTGCCCTGTGAGTTCTCTCGCCGCGAACTTCGAGGTAAGAAAATTGAACTCACTGAAATACAGCTTCGCGCTTCTCGCGCTCGCTTTCGCGCTCCCCGTTTTCGCGCAAACGCCGGCGCAAGCCTTGCCGCAGGATTCTTCCGGCGTCTACGCCATCAAGGGCGCGAAAATCTTCACGCTCGCCGGAGCGCCCATCGATAACGGCGTAGTCGTAATTCGCTCCGGCAAAATCGCCGCCGTCGGCGCGGACGTTGCGATTCCTGAAGGCGCAAAAGTAATCGACGCAACCGGCTTGCAGGTTTATCCCGGGATGTTCGATCCCGTCACGCAAGTTGGTTTGGAAGAAGTTTCGGCGGTCAACGCCACCATCGACACCACGGAAACGGGCGAGTTCAATCCTGACGTCACGGCCGCCACGGCGTTCAACGCCGACAGCGCGCACGTCCCCGTCACCCGCGCCGCGGGCATCACCGAAGTGCTCACTGTGCCGGGCAGGCTCGGCGGCTTCGGAGGCGGTGGCGGCAGCGTCATCGGCGGGGAAGCGTCGGCCGTGAATCTCGGCGGCTGGAACATCAACGACATGGTGATCAGCCGCCACGCCGGCATGGAACTCACCTGGCCTTCGATTCAAACCGGCTCTTTCGACTTCTCGACGTTCACGTTCACGCAGCGTCCATACGCCGAGGCGAAAAAGGACTACGAGAAAAAAATCTACCAGCTCGACGATTTATTCGACGCGGCGCGGCATTACGCCGAAGCGAAGGAAAAGGGCAACCCCGATAATTTCCAGCGCGATTTGAAACTCGACGCGCTCGCGCCTGTTGTCGAAGGCAAAGAGCCGCTGCTGGTCGTCGCGTTTCAGGCGCGCGACATTCGCGAAGCCGTCGAATTCTGCGAAAAGCAGAAAGTCCGCATGATTCTCGCCGGCGCTTCGGAAGCCTGGAAAACCATCGACCTGCTGAAGAAAGACAACATTCCCGTAATCAT
>DATNDO010000157.1:0-8234 GCA_035606955.1 Candidatus Angelobacter sp. | reverse complement strand
CGTGGCGAATTGATCTTCTCAGAGCCGGATACCTCTTGATTGCCGTCGGCACCCGCGGGCTTTCCCCGCTCTCCTAATTCGACGATAATGATTTTCTCGAAATGAACTCAAGATGAAAATGCGCTCGAAATGAAAACTACTCGTCGCGTTTCCATTCTCATCCTGCTCGCGCTCTCTATCGGCATTTACGTGGGAACGTCAGCGTGGCCGCCGCTCCTCGATAGTTCGGACGCGGGCCACGCCGAAGCCGCGCGCGAAATGCTGCAAAGCCACAACTGGGTGATCCTGCACATCGACGGCATCCGTTATCTCGAAAAGCCGCCGCTGCATTACTGGCTCGTTGCGGCAAGCTACGCTGTGTTTGGTGTGAGCGCGTTTGCCACGCGACTGCCGCTCGCGCTCGCCGTCGTAGGTTTGGTGCTGATGGTTTATTTTTTCGGACGACGATGGTTTGGCGAACGCGCGGGATTTTATGCCGGCCTGGTGATATGCACTTCGCCGGGCGTGTTTCTGTTCACTCGAATCATGCTTCCGGAGGCGATTTACGCGCTTTTTTTCACTGCGGCGTTTTATTTATTTTTGCGCGCGTGGCAAGGGACGCTTTCCGCGCGAGTCGGTTATTGGGGCGCGGCGGCGCTGATCGCGCTCTCGGTCCTGACGCGCTCCCTGATCGGCGTCGTGTTCCCGGTCGCAATTCTTTTCTTTTTTCTGCTGGCGATTGGACGCTTAAAAGAATGGCGGAGATTGCCGCTGATTTCGTCGGTGATCGTTTTTTTGATTCTAGCGCTGCCGTGGCACATTGCTGCGTTATTCAGCGGGCACGGATTTTTCGGAGGATTTGTCTGGTTTTACTTCATCAACGAGCAAATTTTCCGCGCGCTCGGCTGGCGCTATCCCGCCGATTACGAAGCTGTGCCGCTGTGGCTGTGGACCGCGGAGCACATTGTGTGGTTCTTTCCGTGGATTGTATTTTTGCCCTCCGCGATTCGCGAAATCCCTCCGCTGCGCGAATGGCGAAAGAATCTGGATGAACGCGGACAGGCGCTTGTGCTTCTGAGCGTTTGGGCGCTGTTCATTTTACTTTTCTTTTCCTGGACGAAAAGCCGCATGGAGTATTACAGCTTCAGCGCGTGGCCCGCGATTGCGATTTTGCTTGGTCTGGGATTGGCGCGGGCCGAAGAGCGCGCCGCGAAGTGGCTGCCCCGCATGCAGGGCGCGCTTGCTGGCTTCGGCGTAGTCATCGCGGCGATTCTCGGAGCGATGCTGTGGGTTTCGCGCGGCATTTCCTCGACCGGAGACATTTCCTCGCTGATGCAAATGCATCCGACGGGTTTTTATCGCGTGGCGATGTCCGACTTCATGGATCTGACTCCGCAAGCGTTCGCGGATTTGCGGCACCAGGCGCTGGCGGCGTTGATTGTCGTGCTCGTTGGATTTTGTGCGGCGTGGCTGTTGCGGAGCCGCAAACATCACTTCGCTGCCACCCTTGCGCTGGCTTGCGTAATGGGCGCGTTTTGTTTCTGCGCAAATTGGGCGTTGGGAGTTTTTACACCGCGGCTTTCGTCCGAACCGCTCGCGAAAATCATCATGGAGCATTATCAACCGGGGGATAAAATCGCCCTTTACGGAGAATATGACGCAGGGAGTAGCATCGGATTTTACACGGGCCAGCGACTTTGGATATTCAACGGGCGCTACAACGGACTGGAGTTCGGCTCCTATTATCCGGACGCGCCGCATATTTTTCTGGACGATCACGCGTTCTGGCCGTTGTGGAATGGCAAGCAGCGCGTGTTTCTGGTGATTCCACCGGAAGAAACGCAGCAGGCGCTGATTCGCATGCCTCCGAAGGCGACGTTTTTGCTGGCGCAGATCGGCGGCAAGGCCGTTTACGTGAATCATCGCATCACGCCAAACGAACTAAGCCTGTCGGATTTGAAAAAATACGGGGAGCAGATGCCGGATGTTTTACCAGCGGGGGCGCTATCCGGTGTGCCGCCTGTTCACGTTTCGCAAAAGAGCGACTGAATCGGCGTTTTACTCTTGGGCGCGAAGATGTGTGTGGCATGATGTGTTAAAGGAGAATTTATTTGCGCGCGGTCATTACAGGCGGAGCAGGATTTCTGGGATCGCATCTGTGCGACAAATTCATCGAGCGCGGATGGGAAGTGGCGTGTCTGGATAATTTGAGCACCAGCGCGGAAACGAACATCCAGCATTTGATGGCGAATCCGCGGTTTCAATTTGTACGACACGATGTGACGCGCTACATCGACGTGCCCGGGCCAGTGGATGCGGTGATGCACTTTGCGTCGCCCGCAAGTCCCGACGATTATCTGCGGCTGCCAATTCAGACCTTGAAAGTGGGTTCTCTGGGAACGCACAACGCGCTGGGGCTCGCGCTCGCAAAAAAATCGAGATTCCTTCTGGCGTCGACGTCGGAATGCTACGGTGATCCGGATGTGAGCCCGCAACCGGAGACGTACTGGGGACACGTGAATCCCATCGGGCCGCGCGGCGTTTATGACGAAGCGAAGCGATTCTCTGAGGCAATGACGATGGCGTACCACCGCGCGCATGGAGTTGACACGCGCATTGTACGAATTTTCAATACGTACGGGCCGCGCATGCGACTGAACGACGGGCGAGCGCTGCCAAATTTCCTCTATCAGGCGCTTTCGGGACAGGCGATCACTGTCTATGGCGACGGACATCAGACGCGCAGTTTTTGTTATGTGTCGGATTTGATTGCGGGAATTTTGGCGCTCTTTGATTCGGCGGAGCATTTGCCGACGAACATAGGAAATCCGCACGAAATTACAATTCTGGAATTTGCGGAACGCATTCGCGCAATCACCGGCAATAAAGCTGAGCTGGTGTTCAAGCCCTTGCCGCAGGACGATCCGAAAAGACGCTGCCCTGACATAGGCAAGGCGCGAAGACTTTTGCATTGGGAACCGAAGGTGAGCCTCGAAGAAGGACTGAAGCTCACACTGGAATATTTTCAGAAGAAAGTTGTCGAGGAGCGCAACTTAACACGCCAGAACTCCGGCGGGTCAGGCTAGAACTCCGGCGGGATTGGAAATCTCAAGATCCGGCCTGCCGACGGAGTGATATTCGAAGCCGAGCGATTTCATTTCCTGCGCGGAAAGCAAGTTGCGACCATCCAGCACCAGCGGTCTCGCCATGCCCTTGTGGATGCGCTTCCAATCGAGATTGTGGAACTCTTCCCATTCGGTAACGATGAGCAATGCATCCGCGCCGAGGGCCGCTTCGTATGCGTCCGACGTGCAGGTGAGATCCGGAAATTGTTCGCCGATTTTTTCCATTGCTTGCGGATCGTAGGCCTTCAGCCGCACGCCTTCTGTTTGTAACTTTTTTATCAATTCGATCGATGGGGCAAAGCGGATATCGTCGGTATTGGCTTTGAACGCCAGACCGAGAATACCGATCTGTTTCCCCTTGAGCACCCACAGGGAATGGCGGAGTTTTTCGACGAAGCCCGCGACTCGCTGATGATTTATACGTTCCGCCTCGCGAAGCATGGCAAAGTCTATGCCGTTGCGTTCGGCGAGACGCACAAATGCCTGGACGTCCTTAGGCAGGCAGAAGCCGCCAAACCCGAGGCCGGGACGAAGAAAGTGAGGGCCGATTCGCGGATCCAGACCGACGCCGTGCATGACTTCTTCGATATTCGCGCCCAGCTTTTCCGCCAGGTCAGAAACCATGTTGGCGTAGGAAATCTTCAGCGCAAGGAAAGAATTCGAGGCGTGCTTGATCAGCTCCGCACTATTGATTGTGGTGACCACCCAAGCGGGAGCCTTCGTCGGAGGGCACGCGCCGTCGTGTACCGGGCAATTAAACTCTTGTTCGAGCACAGGGCGATAAATTTCATGAAGCTGTTTTTCGGCAGCTTCGTCGTCAACGCCAATGACGATGCGATCGGGGTGGAGAAAATCTCCGACGGCCGTGCCTTCACGCAAAAATTCCGGGTTGGAAGCGACGCGGAAATTTACGCGGCCACTGCGCCCGTAAATCCCTAGGACGCGCTTCAATTGCTGCCCTGTCTGCGCGGGGACAGTGCTTTTCTCGACGACCAGCTTGTCGGATTTGGCCTCTGTGGCAATCATCTGTGCGACGTGATCTATGGCGCTGAGATCCGCGTCGCCAGTCGGAAGCGGCGGAGTTCCTACGCAAATGAAGATCGCGTCGCCTTCCGCGGCGGCGCGAGGGTCGGCGGAAAAGGACAGGCGGCCTTCCCGGCGATTTCTCTCCACCACGCTGTCGAGGCCGGGCTCGAAGATCGGCAATTTGCCGGCTTCGAGCGTGTCGACTTTGGACTTGTCGTTATCAGTGCAGAGAACGTGATGACCGAGTTCTGCCAAGCATGCGCCGGTGACAAGGCCGACGTAACCTGCCCCTATTACGGATATTCGCACGGACTTCTCCTCTATATGAGCCTGTTGAGATGGTACCTGAGCCTTTCATTTGTGCCCAAGCATTTTCGTATGACTGGCGGGCCGCGCCAATACCGCAATTGCCGTATGAAAGGGGTTTGCCCCGCGGTTTCCACTACGCCGGCCTTCCTTGTTGTTGGGCTGATTTGAACGATTGACCTGGTCCGGCAGGGAGTTGTATACCTCCACGCGCGGAGGAAAGATGCGAAAGAGACTTTTAAGGCTGAGTTTTGTTTTTTGCGCACTTTTAGGAGCAGGCGTCCTGTTTGCGGCGGAGACTCAAAAGCCACCGCTGACGCTCGATGCATTTTTCAATTCTGTTTCATTTTCTGCGGTCCGGATTTCTCCGAACGGCCAAGATTTGGTGATTGCGACGGAGCGAGCGGATTGGGCGGCGAACCGATTTCGGAGTGACCTGTGGCTATACAAGACGAGCGATGGCGTGCTGATTCCGCTGACACAATCAGGAAAAGATTCCGAGCCACAGTGGTCGCCAGATGGGCGCTGGGTTGCGTTTCTCTCAGAGCGTCACGAAGAGCAAAGCAACCAACCCGAAAAAGACGAGAAAAAAGCCGGGACGCAGGTTTACGTGATTTCAGCGCAGGGCGGCGAACCGTTCAGGCTGACGGCAGCGCGGGAGGATGTGCATTCATTTTCATGGTCCGCGGATTCGAAGAAAATATTTTTTGCGACGCGCGAGCCGTGGACCAAAGAGAAGGAAGATGCTTACCAGAAAGAATGGAAGGACGTGATTCAGTATCGCGCAGCGGAGCGCGGCGACCGGATTTTTGCAATTGATTTCGACGCAGACGGGGCGCGGAATGCAGCCGGTTCGGATGAGGACAGCAAGAATACCGAAGCGAATGAAATTGCTTCGACGCCTTATCGTGTGCAGCAACTGACGAGTTCGGCTGATGGGAGATGGCTGGCGTTCGCGACGGAATCGATTTCGCAACGCCAAGAGTCGCTCAGCGATGACGGCATTTACGTGATCGACTTGAGCGCCGAAGACCAACAACATGCCGCGGCAATTCCGTTGCTGAATCATCCGCAGGCATTTTTCAGCACCATTGAGTGGGCGCCGGATAGCAAGCATGTTTTCTTTTCGTTTCTCAATGGCGCCGTCGAGGGCGCATATCAAGATGCGCAATCGCGCATCTACTGGGTGAACGTCGACGGCAAAACCGCGGAGCGATGCGGCGAGCCAAGAGCCGGCTTGCCTTGCGAACGCTGGGGAAGCAACTTTTCTGGCTCGATGAACGGGTTTGCCGCGTTGCAAGGAGGTGGGTTGCTGGCGGCAGGAATGATGGGCACGGAAGTGCAGCCTTATCTGCAGCGCGACCCTGCGTCTGGATTCGACAAGCAGTCGGGCCTAGCGGGCACGTATGGGGAACTTTCCGTGGCAGCGGGTTCGTCGCGTGTGGCATTCGTCTACTCCTCGCAGGAGACTCCGGCGGAAATTTATCTGGCGGAGAGTCCCGATAAGATGAGCGAAGCGAGGCGAATTACTTCCTTCAACGAGCCGTTCACGCATTACGCGATACCGCAGGGAAAACCATTTCAGTGGAAGGCGGACGATGGGACAACCGTGGAAGGAATGCTGATTTATCCTCCGGGGAAATTCGGTGAAAAGAATTTGCCAATGCTGACGCTGATTCATGGCGGCCCAGAAGATGCTGACGGGAATCATTTCGAAGCTGATTGGTACCAGTGGGCGGATTTGGCCGCGACGGATGGATGGCTTGTCTTTGAGCCGAACTATCGCGGCTCGGTAGGTTATGGCGATGCGTTCGCGCTGGGAATTATTCCGCACATTGTTTCGAAACCGGGGAAAGATATTCTGGAGGGCGTCGACGCGCTGGTAAAAGATGGCACTGCCGACGCGAATCATTTGACGATTGGCGGATACAGCTACGGCGGCTATATGACCAACTGGCTGATAACGCAAACAACGAGGTTCAAGGCGGCGGTGACCGGAGCGGGAGCCGTAGAGCACGTGGCGAATTGGGGCAATGACGATACTACGTTTGATGACGCGTATTTTCTGGGTGGCGTACCGTGGAAGACCGAAGAAAACTACAACGCGGAAGCGGCGATCTGGCAAATCGGAAAAGTGCGAACACCAACGCACATGGTGGCCGGAGCGGACGATATTCGCGTGTACGTGGGCGAAGACTACTTACTGGAACGCGCGTTGCATACCATGGGAGTGCCGTCCGCGCTGCTGGTGTTTCCTGGAGAGGGACATTCGCTGGCGAATAATCCGTGGCACGGAAAAATAAAAGTGCGGGAAGAGCTGAAGTGGCTCGACAAATACGGCAGGTAGCCGATCAGGATTTGGTGAGAAGGAAACTGCCGATGACGAGCGCGTCGGCGCCAGAGCAGAAATAACTGCGGATGGCGTGGCGCGGAGAGAGCACGAGCGGCTCGCCGAATAAATTGAAGGAAGTGTTGAGCAAGACGGGCGCAGGGGCTTGCGATCCGAAACCTTTCAGCAAGTTCCAAAAAGGGAGATTCGCTTCTCGCGCGACGACGTGGAGGCGCACCAGATCGCCGGGCAGCGTGTGCATGGCAAGCAAGTCGCGGTGTTCGGGGCGAAGGCGGCCCATGGTGGCCATGAAATGCGCCGGCGGGGTGGAATCGAAATACTTTCCCGCATCTTCCTCGGGAACCGAGAGCGCGAACGGACGGAAAGGTTCTCGGTGCTTTACGTAGTCGTTCAGATTTTCCTTTACGTAGGGCGCCCAGGGCGAGGCGAGCATGCTGCGATTGCCCAGAGCGCGCGGGCCGAATTCGGCTGCGCCCTGAAACCAGCCGACAATTTTCCCGGAAAGAAGCAACTTCACTGTTTCGGTGATTCTCTGAGCGTCGGAATCCAGCCAGCGATACGCTGCTTTGCAATTGTCCAGGACTTTCTTGATGTCTTCGTTCGAATAGCTTGGACCGAGATATAAATGCGAGAGAGGGGTGGTTCTCGCGTGCTTTGTTTTTTGCCCGCGAGCAAGCGACGCGGCTCCGAGCGCTGTTCCTTCATTTCCCGCCGCGGGTTGCACAAAGATTTTGTCGAAGCCGGATTTCTGCTCAAGCGCGGAGACGAGAAGCGGATTCAAGAAAAGGCCGCCCGCCACGCAAAGATGCTGTATGCCGTGACGTTTCCGAAAGGACTCCGCTAAGTCCGTGATGACGATTTCGCACGCTCGTTGCAGGCTTGCTGCCAATGCTGCGCGCTTGGCCTCGCCGATTTCGGCGTGTGGCTCGGACGATATGCCAACTTTATCGTAGAACTTTTTCGAGAAAGCCAAGCGGCCGGAAAATCCCGTGGTGAAAAAACTCGAATTCAGTTTGAGGAACAGGCCAGGCTTGCGGCGAAACATCTCAAGAAATATGTCGAGGAAATCTGGCTCCGCCGTGAGGCTGAGCCATTGCGTCTTGTGCTCATGCTCATGGGGGCGATAGCCGATCAACTCGGTGACTTGCGAATAGATCCATGCAAGGGAATTGGGGAAGGACATGGTCCGCTCGACGCGGATTTGTTCGCCTTCACCGATGGCGAGCATTCCGGTGCGGCCATCTCCGCGCTCGTCACAAGTAAGAATCAATGCGCGATCGAAAGGCGAGGCGTAAAACGCGCTGGCAGCGTGGCAAAGATGATGATCGAAATGGAGGACCGGAACGCGGGCGTCTCCGGAAAGCAAACGGAGGATTCGCAGGTTGTTCAGGTCGCGGGCGAGTTCGCCCAGTGTCTTGCTTTCATAGTAGGCACTGGAAATCGGGGCA
>DATNDO010000149.1:0-8826 GCA_035606955.1 Candidatus Angelobacter sp. | reverse complement strand
TGCTTTTTGTCGGCCACTAGCTAAATTTCGATTTGCAATTCCGCGACTTCGCCATCGCGAATCGAAAATGCGCGCACCGGCTGCAGCGCATCCGCGAGCGGCGAAACAATAAAATACGCTGCCTCGGAATAGAAAGCGCTCGCGATGTCGCGCGGCGACGGCCGATTCTCTCCGCGCGGATGCGAATGATAAATTCCCAGCATCTCCAAATCTTCCCCGCGAATTTGCCGCATCAGCTGGAATAATTCCGCCGGAGCGATCTCGAACGCCGTCGCGCTTTCGAGCGCATTTCGCGCCGGCAGAACGCGCGTGATGATTCCGTCGCGTCCCGCCAGCAGTCCGCAACATTCCAGTTCCGGCGTCTTGCGAGCCTCTTCACGGATGCGAGAAATAATTTCGCGGCGAACTCGCACGGAAGCAGTCACATTGCCTCGGCACATTGGAGAATCAAACGAGCGCGGGGACACCGGAGCGCATCGTTGCGCGCTCCGGCGATTATTTCAGGATCGGCGTTTGAACGCGTTAGGCTTTCGCGGCCTGCCGTCTCAGGAACGTCGGTACGTCCAAATCGTCCGCGGCCACTTCCTGAATCACGTCCGTTACGTTGCGCGACACTTGCGCCACCACGTCCGGCTGCTGTTCCGGCGCGCGCTCGGCTTTCCACGTCTTCGGCAAATACGACGGACGCGAGTGCGTCTTCTTGTTCGCGACTTCGCGGAAGCCGGCGGCAATCACCGTGATTTTCACCGACTCCTTCATCGCGTCATCCTGCACCGCGCCGAAAATAATATTTGCGTTTTCGTGCGCGGCTTTTTGGATCACCGACGACGCTTCGTGGACTTCGTGCAGGCTGAGCGTGGAAGATCCGGTGACGTTGATCAAAATTCCCTGCGCGCCCTGAATGCAATTGTCCTCGAGCAGCGGGCTGTTGATCGCGCGATTCGCCGCATCGATGGCGCGGTTCGAGCCCGTCGCGACGGCCGTGCCCATCACCGCGTATCCCTGGCCGGACATGATCGTTCTCACGTCGGCGAAATCGCGATTGATGATTCCGGGAATCGTGATGATGTCGCTGATGCCCTGCACCGCCTGGCGCAAAATATCGTCCGCGATGCGGAACGCCTCGAAGAAACTCGTGCCGTGCTCGACGCATTCCATCAGGCGCTCGTTGGGAATCACGATGACGGTGTCGACGCAGCCGATTAATTCTCCCAAAGCTTGCTCCGCCTGTTGCAAACGGCGCTTGCCCTCGAAGGCGAACGGTTTCGTCACCACGGCGACGGTCAGCGCGCCGAGTTCGCTGGCAAGATTCGCGACCACGGGCGCAGCTCCGCTGCCGGTGCCTCCACCGAGCCCCGACGTGACGAACACCATGTCCGCGCCGTCGAGCGCCTCGAGAATTTTGTCCGTGTCTTCGAGCGCCGCCTTGCGTCCCATCTCCGGATTCGCGCCCGCGCCCAGGCCCTTGGTGAGTTTTGTGCCGAGCTGAAGTTTGAGCGGCGCTTGAGACATTTTGAGCGCCTGCAAATCCGTGTTCGCCGCAACGAATTCCACGCCTTCCACCTTGGCGCGAATCATGCGGTTCACGGCGTTGCAACCGCCGCCGCCGACGCCGATCACTTTAATCTTTGCGCCGTTTTGCGGCTCTTCACTGAACGAGACCCGAAGTGCTGATTCTCTTGGCGTCATGCTGCCTCCCCTGAAATTCCACGTTGAAATCGTCCTGCTTAATTCCCCGCAAAAAGTCCCTTCAACTTCTCCGTCCAACCGCTGGAACGCTGCGCCGCATGACGCCGCGCACGCGCTCCATAGAGCACCAGACCGACGGCAGCCGAGTACTCAGGCTGAGAAACCGCTTCCGTGATATCGCTCAAGCCGCGCGGCGCGGCCAATCGCACCGGCAACGAAAATATTTTCTCGGTGAGCTCGATGAGTCCGCGCAGGCGCGCGCCTCCGCCGGTCAAAACAATTCCTGCGGGAATTTGCGAATCGAGTCCAGCACGGCGCAAATCCTCGCGCACCATGGTCAAGAGTTCCTGCGCGCGCGGCTCGACAATCTCGCACAAGTTCCGCGCAAACACAGTGCGCGGCGGACGATCTCCGACGCTGCCGATTTCGATCGGCGTATCGGCTCCCATGATTTCGCGCCACGCACAGGCGTGTTCGCGCTTGGCGCTTTCCGCCTCGGGAATTGGCGTGCGCAATCCCACGGCAAGATCATTTGTAAAATGATCTCCGCCGATGGCGATGGCGGCCGTGTGCCGTACGACGCCGCCTGAAAACACAATCAACTCCGTAGTGCCGCCGCCGATATCGAGCAGACAGCAACCGAGCTCGCGCTCATCCTGCGTCAAACACGCTTCGGCGGAAGCCAGCGGCTCGAGTACTGTGTCGCTGACAATCACGCCGGATTTATTCACGGCGTTGACCACATTTTGCGTTGCTGTTGCCGAAGCCGTGACGATGTGTACGTTGGCTTCCAGGCGCTGCCCCACCATTCCGATGGCGTCGCGAATGTTGTCCTGCGCATCAACGGAAAATTCCTGCGGCAACACATGCAGGACTTCGCGATCTTCCGGCAGACTCACGTTTTTCGCCGCTTCGACGGCGCGGCGCACATCGTCGCGATGAATTTCGCGCGGACGCTGGCCCAGCGTGATTCCGCCGCGGCTGTTCACGCCGCGCACGTGACTGCCGGCGATTCCCACCAGCGCCGATTCCACCGGGACACCTACAATGTTCTCCGCTTCCTCGACTGCGCGCCGAATGGAACTGACCGCGAGTTCGAGATTCACGATCTGTCCTTTGCGCCAACCCTTCGATTCCGCCGCCCCTAGCGCCGCGAATTTCACGGCGGCGCCATCTTCCTCAATTTCACCGACGAGCGCGCAGGTTTTTGTGCTGCCGATGTCGAGCCCCACAACGTAGCGATCTTTTTTCCCCAAACGGCTGCTCCCTTAATTCTTTGCGTCGCGCGCTACCGTTTCAGCGCGTCGCACTTCGTTTCTCGGGCCGATGCGATTTCGCATGCCGCGCGGGCCGCCGCCGCGCATGTGTGATCGGCCGCTGCGCAACGGGCTTTAGTTTCGGTTTCACATCTCCCGCCAGTCTTGCACTCGCGACGGGCTTCGTGACGATTTGCTTCACGGCAGCGTGTTTCACTGCGACGGGCTTCGTGGCGACAGGCTGACTCGGCACTGCTAACGACGCTGACGAAGTTTCCGGATTCACCACAACTTCATGCTCGAAACGCAGATCGACCGACGCCACGCGGCCCGCCGCAGCTTCCCATTGGCCGATGTTGTTCAGCAAAACTTGAAATTTGTCGTGAAAACCGCTGTTACCGAAATGCACCAGCACCGCGTCGGGCGCTCCCTGCAAGCCCGCGAGCGTCGCCTGCAGATCATTCGCATCCGAGAGATCGATTTCGCTCACGGATTCCTGCGCTCCGGCGCGCACCTGCTGGATGCCTCCCAGAAAATCCACCATCATCTTCATGCGCTGCGCACGTTCCTCACGAGGCATGACCGCTGAAATTCCGGTGACGACGGGAAAATGAAAATCGCCTTCGAGAGGACGATCGAGAATTTGGCCATCACCGTCCACCAAAAACAAGTTCGCGCCCTGACGCAAAAACGCAACGGGCGTGCGCTCGACCACCTGGACTTCGATGCGGTTCGGCAACGCGCGGCGCACCGTGGCGCGCTCGACCCAGGGCAACTCTTCTACTTCGGCGCGGCGTCTCGCCAACGGGATACGCAGCACGCTGCGTCCGCGGTCGGCCGCGAAAATCTCCAGGACGCTGGCGCGGCTGACAAAATGATTTCCGGAAAGTTCCACTAGGCTCGGGCTCGCCAACACCATTCGCGGCGAGGTCAGCAGGAAATTTCCCGCGGCAAAAAGCGCGCCGGCTCCGACAGCCGCGACGAAAACCCCGAACGCGACGCGGAAATAAGTCTTCCACGCTTTCTTGCCGAATTTTCGCCGCTTGATCTCGACCGGCTTCTGACGGCGAAGATAGCGCGGCTCTTCCTCGGCCAGCGATTCCTGCGGATACGCTTCCGCGTCGATTCTTTTTAACTTCTCCGAACGCTTCATGCGTTTCCTTCTAGATAAATTCTCTCGGGCGGGCGCATCACGGCGTCACGCGCGTCTTCGGCTGCTCGACGCCGAGCAAAAAAGCCAATTCGTCGAGTGAGCGATTGACGTTGCCCGCGCCAACGGCGAGCACAGCGTCGCCAGGCTGCGCTTCCCGCAATACAGCGTCGATTCCGTTTTGCAATGTGCCCGTGAAAATTGCGTTCTTGTGGCCCGCGGCGGAAATCGCCTCGGCGAGTTTTTGTCCCGTGACACCTTCCATCGGGGGCTCGCCCGCTGGGTAAATTTCAGATACGAACAGGACATCCGCCTGATTGAATGCGCGGCAAAATTCGTCCCAGAGATGTTTGGTCCGCGTATAGCGATGCGGCTGAAACAAAACCAGCAAACGCTTGTAACCGCAGCCGCGCGCGGCCTCCAGAGTCGCGCGAATTTCGGCGGGATGATGGCCGTAATCGTCAATCAGCGTGACGCCACCGAAAATTCCCTTAATTTCAAATCGCCGGCCGACGCCTGCAAAGTTCTCGAATCCCTGGCGAATCAAATCAGCGGGAATATTCAAATGCAGGGCCACGGCTGCGGCGGCGGCGGCGTTGCAGACATTGTGAATTCCCGGCGGCGAAGGCAGGCGGAAAAATCCAAGGTCTTCTCCGTGATACGTCAGACGAAAACGGCTTGCGAGGCCCGCGAGTTCAACTTCGCTGATCACGAGATCGGCTTGCCCCGAAGTGCCGTAGGTGACGATGGGACGCTTCACGCCGGGCAGAATCGCCTGCACGTTCGGTTCATCAAGACAAAGAACGACCGCGCCGTAAAACGGGACGCGATTCACGAATTCGAGAAACACGGATTGAATTTCCTCGAGCGAGTCGTACTGATCGAGATGCTCGCGGTCGATGGTGGTGACGACGGCGACGACTGGAGCGAGCAACAGAAAAGAACGATCGCTCTCATCCGCTTCCACAACCATGTAATCACCCTGCCCGACGCGCGCATTCGCGCCCGCAGCATTTACGAGCCCGCCGACGACGAACGTGGGGTCGAGGCCCGCGGCGGCAAGCACGGAAGCAACAAGAGACGTGGTGGTGGTTTTGCCGTGCGCTCCCGCGACGGCGATTCCGTATTTCAGACGCATCAACTCCGCGAGCATTTCGGCGCGCGGGATTACCGGAATTTTCAGTTTGCGTGCTTCGACAATTTCCGGATTATCCGGACGAATCGCCGATGATACGACGAGGACTTGCGCGCCGCGCACATGCTCGGCTTCGTGGCCATCGAAAATTTTGCAGCCGAGAGTGCGTAAGCGCTCCGTGGTCGCGGAGGCCTTCACATCCGAGCCGGAGACGGCGTAACCGAGCGCGAGCAGAACTTCAGCAATGCCGCTCATGCCGCTGCCGCCGATGCCGACCAGATGAATGCGCTGAAAATTCCCGAATGGAATTGTCATGCGCGAGCAACCTCCTCGATCATGTCCACGATATCGACAACGGCACGCGGCCGCGCCAGCGCGCGAGCGCGCTGTTCCATTTCCTGGATTCCACCGGGTTCCTGGATTCTCCCGGGCTGGAGGAGGGAGAAAATTTCATTCGCCAATCGCTGTGGCGTCAGTTCGTCCTGCGGAATCACGCGAGCGGCCCCGGCTTGCTCGAGGGCCTGCGCGTTGCGGAGCTGGTGACTGTCTGTAGCGGCGCCGAAAGGGATGAAGATGGCGGCACGCCCCGCGGCGGCAATTTCGGCCACCGTGATGGCACCTGACCGGCAAACGATCAGGTCGGCCTGCGCGAACCTGTCCGCCATGTTCCCGATAAAAGGACTGACCTCCGCGTTGAAGTGGAAGCGCGCATACGCGTCTCGCACCGCATTATAGTCGCGTTCACCGGTCTGATGCACGACGAAAAGCTGATTTTTTTCCTTGTCGAGAAGGTTGAGCGCGCCGATCATGGCGCGGTTGATGGGCTGCGCGCCGCGGCTGCCTCCCGTGACGAGCAAATTGAATGGAGGCTTATGGTCGCGGCGAGGCGCGTCGAAGAACTCGCTGCGTACCGGATTGCCCGTGACTTTCGCTTTTGCGCCAAAGCGCCGCGCCGTTTCCTCGAAGCCCGTGGCGATGCGCTTGGCCAGCCGCGCGAGGACGCGATTGGTGAATCCGGGTTCGAGGTTCGGCTCGAACAGCACCGTGGGAACGCCGCTCAATGCCGCGAGGAACATCATCGGGCCGGAAGCGTATCCTCCGACGCCAAACGCTGCCGCGAAGTGGTGGCGGCGCAAAAACGCGGCGGAATCCCAGAAGCCCGCTCCGAGCAGCGCCGCGTTGCGCACAAATCTGATTCCGCGCATGCCCTTAAGGCCGGCGACGCGAATCGTTTCCAGCGGCAAACCCGCTTCGGGAACTAGTTTGGCTTCCATTCCTTTTTCCGTACCTACGATCACGACTTCCCTCTTTGCAAATTTCCCCGGCGCAATTTCCGCGCGACGCAACCATTCGCGCGCGACGGCAATCGCGGGAAAAACGTGGCCGCCCGTTCCGCCGCCGGCGATCAGCAGCTTGGCCGAGGGCGATTTGCGTTTGCTCACAGCGCTTCGGCATGCTGGCTGATATTCAGGAGCACGCCAGTCGCCAGCAACATAATCAGCAAGCTCGAACCGCCGTAACTAATAAACGGCAGCGGAATTCCCTTCGTCGGCATCAGCCCGAGCACCACGCTCAAATTCACAAGCGCCTGGCCGACCACGAGCGTGGTGATTCCGAGAGCCAGCAAGCGGCCAAACGCATCTGGCGCGCGAAACGCCGCGCGGAATCCACGCCACGCGTAAATCCCAAACAAAACTACGACCGCGATTCCTCCGATGTAGCCAAGTTCTTCGCACAAAACCGCGTAGATGAAATCCGTGTGCGCTTCGGGAAGATAAAAAAGTTTTTGTTTGCTTTCCATCAAGCCGACGCCCGTCAGACCGCCTGAGCCAACCGCGATCAACGACTGCATCAGCTGAAAGCCGCGGCCTTGCGGGTCAGCACCCGGCGAAAAAAACGCGAGCACGCGCTCGTAACGGTAATGCGCATGAACGATGAGGAGGTAAACTGCGGGCAGCGCTCCCAGAGCCGCGCCCGCAACGTATTTCATGGACATGCCCGCCTGGTACAACATCACCAGGGCAATCAGGAAAATCATGCACGACGTGCCCATGTCCGGCTCGCGAAGAATCAACGCGAGAATAACAATCACAGGACCGAGCGCGGGCAGCAAAGTATGGTTCCAAGTGTTTACGCCGAAACCGCCGGGACGCAGGCGCAATTCCAAAAACCACGCCAGATAGAGAATCACAACAAGCTTCGCGAATTCCGAGGGCTGCAAACTGAGCGGGCCGAGATGGATCCACCGATGCGTCGCATGCGAGCGATCCAAAAACAGAACGCCGATGAGCATCAGCAGAACCACAGCGACGCTCGAGTAAATGACGCGAGGCTCGCGGAGCTTGCGATAATCGACATTCATCAGACGAATCATTCCGAACAGGCCCACAGCGAGCCAGATAATCTGGCGCTCGAGAAACACGTAGCCATTGCCGTACAACTCCTTGGCGGTTACGGCCGAGGCGCTGAAAACCATCACCACGCCGATGAAACAGAGGGCCAGCGTGACGACGAATAATTTTCTGTCTGGCTGCAGACTTCGCGGCATGCGTTATGCCTTCCTCGTTGAGTTTTCCGCTGTGTGTTGCGTCGCGAGGCGCGCGACGATTTCCTTGAAGGCGCGGCCGCGCTGCTCAAAATTCTCGAACTGATCAAAACTTGCGCACGCCGGCGCGAGCAGCACCGTGTCGCCAGATAGGGCCTGCTCAAACGCCACAGCGACGGCACGGTCCAACGTGCCGGCATATTCCATCGCGACTGCGCCTTCGAGCTCTTCGCGGATTTTGCCCGCCGCGGCGCCGATCAGGAGCACGCGTTTGGCCTTTTCACGCAACGGTTCCCGGAGCGGCGCGTACGGGCTGCCCTTGTCTTTGCCGCCGAGAATTACGAAGAGCGAGCCGGGAAAAGCTTCGATTGCTTTCAGCGTCGCGTCCACATTAGTGGCTTTCGAATCGTTGTAATACGCGACGCCTTTGATTTCCGCGACGTATTCGAGGCGATGTTCGACTCCGGGAAACGTGCGGACAGCCGCGGCAATCGCGCCGACGGGCGCTCCGGCGAGGATCGCAGCCGTTGAAGCCGCGAGAACATTTTCAAGATTGTGCTCGCCGCGCAGAGGAATGTCCGCGCGGCGCATCAGCACTTCTTCGCTGCCCTCACGGCGGAAAAGAATTTGATCGCCGCGCACGAACGTCCCCGCCGCCAGACGCTTCTGACGGCTGAACCAGAAAACTTGGCCATGCGCGGGGCCGCGCCGGGCAACTTCGGGATCATCGGCATTCAACACAGCCGCGTCGCGGTCCAGCATATTTTCAAAGAGGCGCTGCTTCGCGCGCGCGTATTCCTCGAATGAACCATGACGATCAATGTGATCCGGCGTCAGATTCAAGAGCACGCCGACATCCGAACGAAAAGCCTCAATCGTTTCGAGCTGGAAACTGCTGACTTCGGCCACCGTGACCGTGGAGTCGCTGGACGCTTCCACCTTTGCCAGCAGGGGCGTTCCAATATTTCCGCCGACGAGCACGGGGATTTTCGCCGACTGCAAAATGTGTCCGACCAGCGCGGTGGTGGTTGTTTTCCCGTTTGAGCCGGTG
>DATNDO010000146.1:0-6537 GCA_035606955.1 Candidatus Angelobacter sp. | reverse complement strand
GTCGAGGGCGACACGCGCGCCTTCAACGCGGCGCTGAAGCAAAATCACTTGAGCGCGGCGATCGAGCCGTAAAAAGGGCAGCGCCGATCATGGCAAATCTTTGCTCATCCGCTCAATGACTTCTTTGGGTTCGGTAACCGGCGGATTATGCAAATATTTGCCGAAGAAAACCAGATAGCGTTGCCAGCGATCTTGGATGTGTCGCGGTTCGGTGAAGCCGTGATTCTCGCGCGGATACGTGACGAACTCGACGGGCACGTGCCGCTCGACAAGCGCGCGGTAGAACTCTTCCGCCTGTGGAATGGGCACGCGCGTGTCCGCCTGACCGTGCAGAATCATTGTCGGCGTCTTGACGTTCTCGACGAACTTCATCGGCGAATGGTCCCAGTATTCCTGGAAATTGTCCCAGGGCGCTTTAAGGTCGAAAAACTGCCGCAGATAGCGGTGAATGTCGGTTTGGGAATACATCGAGTAAAGGTCGGGCAGTCCCGCGCCAGGTGAAATTGCTTTGAAGCGATCCGTCTGCGTGTCGATCCAGAAGGTCATGAAGCCGCCGTACGACCAGCCAAACGCGCCCAGGCGATTCGGGTCGGCCCAGCCTTTGTCCACCATGGCCTCCACACCACTCATGTCGTCGTTGTAATCTCCGTCGCCCCAATCATTCTGATTGGCCATCGCGAATTTTTCACCGCGTCCCGTTGAGCCGCGAAAATTCGGTTCGAGAATCACATAGCCGTTCGCGGCCAGGATCTGCTCGGTGGGATTGAATGAGAGAGTCGATGAGCCGGTCGGCCCTCCATGAGGGTTCAGCAGAAACGGATACTTACGCGACGAGTCGAAGTCGGCGGGCTTTGTAACGATGCCGTCGATATCCATGCCGTCTTTGCTGCTTTTCCATTGAACCACTTCTGTGCCGCCGAGCGCATAATCCTCGAGCCAGGCGTTTTGATTGGTCACGGGTTCGATTGAGTGGAAATTCAAGTCGGAGCGAAATACGTTCGACGGATGTTCCGGATCAGTCCACATCCCGATGGCGATTTGACCGTTGCCGCTGATTTCGTCAATGCTGAGAACACCCGGCTTGTCGGTGATCTGCCGCACGGAGCCACCGGCGATATCCACGGCGAAAATATTCACCGCTTCGCGCTTGTCGGTGCTGAAGTAAATCGTCTTGCCATCCGGTCCCCAGACGGGTTCGTCAGCGTTCAGTTCAAACGAGCCAGTCAGTTTGCGCGGTGAGCCTCCGGCGGCGCTAACGACAAACAAATTCGTCTGGTAGATGTCCATGCCGCGACTGCTCAAGTACGCGATCCATTGGCCATCGTCAGACCACCGGGCCGTGTGCGTATTATCCTGTGTATCAACTAACTTTCGGCGCTGCCCGGTCGCGACGTCGAGCACCCACGCGGTTTGCTCGCTAGCATCGTCGGTGAGTGGCGTCGGCACGGTTGTGAACGTGATGTGCGATCCGTCGGGAGACCATCGCGGGTCGCTGACCGTGAAATCGCCCTTGGTGATTTGTTTTTCTTCGCTGGTGGCGATGTTCCACGTCCAGAGTTGCGCCATCTTGAAATCGTGATCGACGACTACTGCGTCGTCTTTTTCCTTTGAGCGCTTTTCCTCGTCAGCGGGCGTTGTTGCGGTCGCAACCAGCAGCAATGTTTTGCCGTCGGGCGAGAACTGGAACGTGCGAAGTCCGGCTTTGTGCTTTGTGACTTGCCACGGCTCACCGCCATTGGCGTACATGAACCAGACCTGCGGTTTTGCGTCTTTCTCGTCTCCTGCGTCCATCGTGAATGCAAGCAGTTTCCCGTCGGGCGACCACTCGACATTCGACACGCTTTTTTCGCCGCGCGTGTATTGTCTCGCCTCGCTGGCCGGCCCCGCCGTTGGCACGACCCAGAGCTGCGTCACACTTTTCCCGGGCTGATCCTTCTCCATATTGAGAGCTGAGACCAAATACGCCACGCGGGAACTGTCCGGCGAAATCCGCGGAGAAGAGACGCGCGCGATTCGCAGCGCGTCTTTCGTGCTGAATAATCTCTTGCCATCCTTGCTGCGGCGCGCGGCGTCCATCTGCGTCCCGCCTGCCTCCTGCGCGAATGTTCTCACTGGCGCAAGCGAAATTGCCGACGCTGCCATCAATAATATTGCGAAAACAGAGGGCGCAAATTTCGAGCGAATCATCTTGGAAGCCTCCTCGCGTGCCGAAGCGGAAGTACCTGCACTAGCGACAAAGCGCGCAGTATAGTGATTCTGTCTCACCGATTCAACTGTCCACGGAAGCAGGGAAGAGGAAGACAGGGGTACTTTTGCCCGTATTCGCGGGCGTCTCGTCCGTCAGACGAACTCCACAAAACCACAAGCTGACCTCAGACCAGACGCATTTGGCGGCTTTCAAGGGACAGCAGTTTTTGCTTGATCGAGAGGCCGCCCCCATAGCCGGCAAGCTTGCCATTTGAGCCGATCACGCGGTGGCACGGAACAATGATAGGAATCGGATTGGAACCGTTGGCAAGCCCGACGGCGCGCGCTGCATTCGGTTGACCGATCTGATGGGCTAACTGGCCGTAGGAAATTGTCTGTCCGTAAGGAATCACGCGCAGGCTTTGCCAGACACGAACCTGAAACGGCGTGCCTTCGAGCACCAGCGGCAAATCGAATTCCTGCAACTCCCCGCGAAAGTATGCTTGCAACTGGCGAATCGTTTCTTGAAAAGGCTCTTTGTTCTCTATCCAGCCGGGCTGCGGGCGTATCGCGTGCTTGCCGGCAGCAAAGCTGATCAGATGTAACCCTCGATCATCGCCTGCCAACAGCAACTGTCCCACCGGACTCTGGAGGTTCGTGTGATACACGTAGCACATTCTACTCGATGAGTGCGTATGGTGGCTCGGTTCATGATGTTTCGACCTCGATTTACGGATCCTGTGCCACCTTGTTGGTCGTTTCACCGAACTGCTTGGCGTACTCCGCGTTCAGCCGTTGCCAGCCGCCGAACTTCATGGCCTCGGGGCCGACGATGCGGCCGATGGGAGTTCCACTGAGAAGGTGATCAAGAACATCGAAACAAATGTGCCACCCGGCAGCACCCATGGAGATGAAGCGGTGACCGATGTTGGTCCATAACGTCAGGCGCGTGCCGATACCCAAGGATTCTAGTTCCCACCGCATATCGAAGTCGCCCCACTTGTATTCAAGAGCCTTGGGAGCCTCGGCCCGCGTCACTGTTGTTTCCGTAACGCGCGGCATAGGCGCTCCCACCGTGGTGAGCTTCACTGTGGTTCCAACCGTACCCAAGCTCCGATCGGCGTCGAAGGGCGCCCACTCGCGCAGATGCGCTGGGTCGGTAAGCGCCTGCCAGACTTTCTCCGGCGAGTGGCGCAGTTCTCTGACGAGAATGAGCGTCCACTTCTCTCCTTCCTTTTGCACCTGCGCTCCGTTGGCCGGACCCGGTGTGTACTGCTCACGATCGGTCACCTTCTTCTCCTTAGCGTGAATAGCGTGCCAGCTGGGTGAGTTGAATAAGGTTGCCGCAGGTGTCCTTCAGCATCGTAATGGTTGAGCCGGTCACGTCGGTGGGAGGCATCGTGAACTCCGCACCGCGGGTCTTGATCCGTTCGTAGTCACCCTTGACGTCGTCGGTGAAGAACATGGCCGCAGGCTGGCCCTGTTCAAAGATCGCCTGCTGATACGCTTTGGCCGCGGAATTGTTGTTCAGCGCCAGTTGCAGTTCCGTGCCGTCTGGCTCCTCGGGCGAAGCCACGGTCAGCCAGCGATATGGGCCCTGACTGAAGTCGGTCTTCTTGGCAAAGCCAAGTACCTCCGTATAAAAGCGCAGGGCCTTGTCCTGATCGTCCACGTATACGCTGGTCACTTTGATTTTCATTTCTTCGTTTCTCCTTTGTCGTGCTCGCGGCTTGAGCCGCGTCGTCTTCTCCCTGTCTTGCTTTTCGTTGGCGATGATTCTTCCATGCGGTCGAGGTGCCGTTCCAGAGCATCCACGTGATCGGACCAGAACCGGCGAAACTTCTCCAGCCATGCATCCACCTCCTGAAATGGTTCAGGTTTCAGCCGGTAGAGACGGCGCTGTGCGTCCACCATGGATTCGACGAAACCGGCCTCTCGCAGCACTCGAAGGTGCTTGGACACGGTCGGCTGCGACATACGAAGTTGCCGCTCGATTTCTCCCACCGACTGTTCGGACGAGACCAGGAGGCTCAATATCGCGCGGCGGTTCGGCTCCGCAATGATTTCGAATACAGATTCCATGCTCTTCGTATACTCCATAGAGCATATACGTATCAAGGCATATTTGTGAGAGGCCACTCATTCCTAAGTGGTTTGGAAAGAATGGCGGGGACGACGGGACTCGAACCCGCGACCTCTGCCGTGACAGGGCAGCGTTCTAGCCGGCTGAACTACGTCCCCGCAACCTACGTGGAGTGAATCTACAACGATACGACACTGGTGGGCGATGTGCGATTTGAACGCACGACCTTCCCGGTGTAAGCGGGATGCTCTAACCGCTGAGCTAACCGCCCGTAACATGCTATCCGAAGCGAAAGCGAGCGTCAACCACGCTTGCTTGACCTTGCGCAGCGCCACGCCGAGAAGTGCGCCAAGTGCAGGGCGGTTCTTGAGTATTTGCGGAGGGAATCGGAAATTGACTTGCTGGTGCAGAGACGTCGGAACTAGGCAAGTCGTGCGGCTTGTTATCGACCTGTTCGCCGGTGGCGGGGGAATTGGCTTGGGATTTCGAAACCGGGAGTTTCGAAAAAGAGATTTTCGAACCCGCCACTCGAAGAGAACGCTGGCACCCTAAACTAGCGTTCGAACCTTCTGTATTAACCTTCGAACGGCGAATCAGGTTTCGAAAAGCGTTCGAACGGGCAGTTCGAATAGAAAAGCGGCGCGGAAACACCAGCTATAGCCAGATTGATCCGGCACCCAAAGATTTTGTGGTAAAAGAGCGGTTTCTGCTTGACACTTTTTCCGTCAGTTAGTCACAATGCGGGGCGAAGAATAAAGAAGTGGGGGCCGTAGCTCAACGGGATAGAGCACCTGGTCGCTAACCTCGGAGATGCCCGTTCAAGTCGGGTCGGCCCCACCGCCTGAAGAATACGTAGGTGCCAGCCAGTTTGTAAATAGCTTTTTTAACTTTTATACCTTTTTTAACTTTTTTGCACATTTCTGCTCAGCCCGCAAAAACAGCCCGTAGTGAGTTCAGACCGAGTCCAAGATGAGGGAATCCGGCGGGCGATTTTGAGCGGTAAGCGACGCCGAATCAACGTAGGATTGTAATGCTAACCGCCCGTAACATGCTATCCGAAGCGAAAGCGAGCGTCAACCGCGCTTGCTTGACCTTCCGCAGCGCCACAAGTAAACTGAGAAAGTAATCCGGAGACACGAAGAATGCTGTTGTCGCGCGACTACGTTGGTTACATGTCGAAGGAAGTGATCAAGCGCCTCGTCGAGCGCCAAATGATCGAAACAAAGGCCCCCGATGCTCTTGCGGAGCGCGTGCGTCAAACGATGGCCGACGAACTGACAGTGGAGGATCGACTGAACGAAGAAGTCCGCGATATTCTCGCCCAGCACAACGACGAAATGCGCAAAGTTGGCGCGTCCTATCAGGAGATGTACAAAAAAGTGAAAGGCGAGCTCGCGCGCCAGAGGAAGTTGATCCTCCGTTGATGCGACTCAGCCGCGAAAAAACGGTTCGCCTCTCTCACCGCATCATCGACTTTCTGGTCACCGTAGACGATTTGGATTTCGTCGAGGATCGTGACACCATCCGCCAGGAAATTGTCACCATCCTTCAGGAATTATTGAAGCAGGAAGAGCAAGTCGACACCGAAGTTCGCGCCAAGATTGCGTCACAGAAAAAGGAAATTCTCGAAGGCAGCGAAGAATGGGACATTTTGTACCGCCGCTACTATTCGGAATCGCTCAAGCGCATGGGCGTTGCCGACCTCGCTGAACACCGCCGCTAAAGAATCGCCCATCCGTTTGGCTACCTGCATTTTTGTATCTTTCAAAAAAAAGAACGCCTTCGCTTGCCTCCATCGGAGGCTCACGAAGGCGTCTAACTTTGGGGAACCAGTGCGGGGGACGCAATGCGCGCCGCCCGAATTGGAGTGCTACTACTAGGCCTGAGGCGACCGATGACGGCGACGGAGGGTCGTTCCCATTCCCAGCAGCCCAGTGCCAACGAGCAGCAGGCTAGCGGGTTCGGGAGTCGGCGTTACTGGAGTTACGCTGAAATCTGAGCTGACAACGGCGTCATTCGAAAGAAGGAATTGCACCGTTGACTGGCCGATTCCGGTTTTCGTGCCCAAGGCACTCTGGACCGAAGCCGATAGCGTAATCCAATTGACGTCGAAGACCAGCGTTTCGTGTCCGCCGAAGGTGCTCGTCGTGGTCGAGACTATATTACCGGAGAGCATGTCGCCGTCCGTATCGACGATTGAGATTGAACCAACACCGGCGCTATTGGTGCTGAACGTGGATGTGAACGTGTCGGTACCGTCGAAATTG
>DATNDO010000130.1:0-4341 GCA_035606955.1 Candidatus Angelobacter sp. | reverse complement strand
GACGCGTTGCGTGCGCTTTCGAGCGCGACAACTCTCGACCTGGTTGCAAGCTTTCAGCACGCCGTCGTCGAGGGCCTAATTCGACATACGCTTGCCGCGGCGGAGCAGCTCGGCGCCGCATCCGTGCTGGTTTCAGGCGGCGTTGCGGCGAACCGCGAACTACGCGCGCGATTCGAAGAGGAATCGCGAAAGCGCGGCCTCGAAGCGTTTTTCCCCAGCCGCGCGCTTTCCACGGACAATGCCGCGATGATTGCGGCGGCAGCGTATCCGCGATTTGTCGCGGGCGACCGAGCGGATGCGTCACTCAATGCGCAGCCGAATTTTCCGTTGGGGAAGGTAGTCGAGAGTTTAGAGTTGAAAGTTTAGAGTCGAAACGCGACCGTCTATTTTTCGTAGAGATACGCTGTGCCATCCTGCGCAACAGCATAAAGCGTATGGCCGTCGTGACTCCAGCGTAAGCTGGCGATTCCTTCCGCCCAGCATTCGTCCACAATCGTGTTGCGCTGCAAATCCGCGATAAAGATGCGGCCTTTTGCAGAGCTTTTCAGCCATGAATTGTAGAACGCGCAAAGGGGAAGCGACGGGTGGCAATGGCAAAGCTCGGCTGCGAAGGGCAGTGACGACGTGGTTCCGCTCACAGCGTCGAGTGAATACACCTGGCCGGAAGCGCAGAACACAAGATGACGCGCGTCGCTCAACCAGCACAAATCCGTGACGTGGCCCGTGGTATCGAATCGCCCAATCGTTTCGAGCGTTGGCGGCCGGACAAGAACGATCGAATCGTCTGACCACTCGCCGTCAAATTCGAGGACCGTGGCGAGCGATTTATCGTTCGCGCAAAACGACGTTGCGCCAAAGCCCAAGAATCTTCCGCGATCGTCAGCATCGTCATCCTCCGGCGACGCATCGGCAAAAGTCTCGCGATCCAGTTGAGAAAGCGGCTCGAACGATTCGGAAGAATCGCCGGCCATCCAAAGCATCAATGTGGCACTGTCTGAGCCGTCCGATGCCGCGGCGAAATATTTTCCGCTGTTTGACCAGACAAGATGCGCGGGAAACACGCGGAAGGGCGCGAAACGCCCGGTGAATTTTCCGTTGCGAGCGTCGAAGTAATGAAGCTGCGGTTGCCATGTGCCGGAAGCCGCGATCAGCGACTCTCCCGCGGGCGACCAAGCGAACGACGCGGGGAAATCGGGCCTCGCGACGAACGGCTCGTCAGGCACGCGGATCACGGACGGTGTTCCCGTTAATTCCAAGTCGCAAATTTCGATTTGCTGGCTCAGATCGCGTTTCGCCGCCGAATACGCCGCCACATGGCCTCGCGGAGAAACGGAGAGATGCGGGCGCGGCTCGGCGAACACCTGTTTCACGTTCCATCGTGAGGTTTGCGGGAATTCGCGAATCCCGCGCAGCACGAGAGACGACGAGAGCACCGTGATCCCGTTCGCTGGGCTGCGAACAATTCCGCGACTTTCACGCCGCGCGCGCGGAGGCATCAGTGCACACGTCCCGGTGTGAAAACTTCCAGGCGCTCTTTGCAATCCGCGATGCGCTTGCGAACTTTGTCCGCCATTTCCGCAAGCAGGTCGCGCCCCTGTTCGTGCGCTTCCTCCATTTGAACCTTTAACAAATAAAGGTCGGAGTTAAAGAACTTCTGGGCTTCTGTTTCGATTTCGCCCAGCCGATTTTTCATCAGGCTGAGCTTGCGGATGACGCGTATCAGTTCCGCGCCTGGGCCTTCGCCTTCGACGGTTTCCGGACTCGATTCGTAGGTATCCAAAATCTTCGCCAGCCGCGCTTCGTCGCCCTTTTGGTAAGCTTCATTGGCTTCCGCCATTAATTCCTGGCGGCGCGCGCGGTCGGCGTCATTGGCTGTCAGGTCAGGATGAATGCGTTTGGCGACCTCGCGGTAGGCTCGTTTCAATTCAGGAGTGGGCGAGAAATGTTTTGTCTCCTCGGATTCCTTCACCGACGCCGCGTTGCGGGATTCATCGGCGCGCAGGCGCGCTTCGCGGGCGGCGC
Source organism: Candidatus Angelobacter sp. (assembly GCA_035606955.1). Lineage (GTDB taxonomy): Bacteria > Acidobacteriota > Terriglobia > Acidiferrales > UBA7541 > DAHUXN01. The sequence goes on along the minus strand of DATNDO010000130.1, from coordinate 2,319 downwards.
GCTGGAGGCGTTCGTTCTCCGGATCTTCCGCTGCCATGCGCTCGGCAACCTGGGCGCGCAACTCATCCAATTCGGCATAAGGCAGCCCCACCAGCTTCAAATAGCGGTGCTCAAGCGCCCCCAGCTCGCCGCGAATGTTCGCGAGACGCAGTTCGCATTCAGCGAGTTCCGCTTCCATGCGCTCCTGCTCGGCGCGTTTGCGAGCGAGTTCGCGCTCTTCGGGCTTCACGCCTCGGGTTTGCTTAATCGTCGACATGGGTTGCCGACCAGTGGCCGCGATCGCGGAAACTCTCGCAAGCCGCCTAAGGCCGGGTTGATGAGCTGTCAAAAATAGTATGCCTAAGAATTTTCCGCACACCAGAAGGTCGCGGCCGAGCGTTTCCAGAACACGTAAGAAAGGCCCGTAGGACTTTAGTACTACGACTTCCGTGCTCCGTGCGCGACGCGCGCATTTTCAGATGATTTTGCGCCGAGGCGACGAATTCTATACAATCGCGCGGCTATGCGCATTGCGATCGATACCGGCGGAACGTTCACCGATTGCGTTTTCGCGCGCGATGGCGAGTTGAGCATTCTCAAAGTCCTTTCGACTCCTGAGAATCCCGCGCGCGCCATCGCGGAAGCCTTGGCAAGAATCGAGGCCGACACGCAAATAGCGGATGCGGCGCTTGAGTTGACCTGCGGCACCACGGTGGGAACCAACGCGCTGCTGGAAAGACGCGGCGGGAGAGTTGCGCTGGTAACAACGGCTGGTTTTGAGGATGTGGTCGAGATCGGCAGGCAAGCCAGGCCAAAGCTCTACGATTTTTTTGTGGAACGGCCAAAAGCATTGGTGCCGCGCGAAAGACGATTCGGTTTGCGCGAACGGGTGAGCGCCGAGGGACGCGCCATCCTGCGGCCATCGAGCGCCGAGTTGGCGCGAATCGTGCGCCTCGTTAGAAAGAGCGGCGTGGACGCTGTCGCCGTGTGTTTGCTTTTCTCTTTTGCAAATCCCACACACGAAATGCAAATCACAAGGCGATTGCGCGCCGCCGGATTTCATGTATCCGCGTCGCAGGAGATTTTTCCGGAGTTTCGCGAATACGAGCGCACCATCACCACGATCGAGAATGCCTACTTGCTTCCCATTATGAGCAGCTATTTGGGCGAGATTGACACGCTGGCAAGCCGCCACGCGAGGGGGAATCGAGCCAACAGCGGCGCGCGTGTTCGCGTGATGCAATCCAACGGTGGAATCATTTCGGCGGCCACGGCGGCGCGCGAGCCTGTGCATACAATTCTTTCCGGGCCGGCAGGCGGCGTGCTGGGGGCGCAGTATGTCGCGGAACTCGCCGGCTTCCCGCGGATCATCACGTTCGACATGGGCGGAACGTCAACCGACGTTGCGCTGATCGACGGAGCGTTGCGGACAACGAATGAATCGGAGGTTGCGGGGTTACCGGTCGCCGTTCCGATGCTCGACATTCACACGGTCGGCGCGGGCGGCGGCTCGCTCGCGCGATTTGATCGCGGCGGAGCATTGCGCGTGGGACCCGAGAGTGCGGGCGCGGATCCCGGGCCGATTTGTTACGGGCGCGGGACGAAGCCGACCGTCACCGACGCGCATTTAATCCTCGGGCGAATCGTGCGGGAGGGATTTCTGGGCGGCGATTTCCGCTTGGACATGGAGCGCGCAACCGAATGGATGGCTCGCGCGCGCGGAACGATGAAGACAACGGCGCAATTTGCGCAGGGAATTCTCGATGTTGTCGAAACGAACATGGAGAAAGCCATCCGCGTGATTTCCATCGAGCGCGGCCACGATCCGCGCGACTACACGCTCGTCGCATTTGGAGGAGCGGGAGGCTTGCACGCATGCGGACTTGCGGCGGCGCTCGAAATGCCCCGTGTGCTCATCCCGAAATTCCCGGGCGGACTTTCCGCGCTGGGAATTTTGCGCGCCGACGTGGTAAAGGATTTCTCGAAGACAATTCTACTGGCTGTGCGATCTGGACGGGCGGCAAATATCGCGCTGCGCCGCGAGTTCGCTGAAATCGAGAAACACGCGATGGCGGCAATGCGCCGAGAGGGTTTTGAGAGCCGCGGAATGAAGCTCGAGCGCATCCTCGATATGCGTTACATCGGTCAAGCATATGAGTTGAGCGTGCCGTCCGGAGGCGACTTCGTGAGGAGTTTCCATCGCGCGCACGAAAAGCGCTACGGATACGCTGACGCGAAGCGCTCGGTCGAAATTGTGAACGTGCGCGTGCGAGCAATCGGGTTGACCCCCAAACCTGCATTGCCAAAGCTTTCACCGGGAGGACCTGATGCTTCGGCAGC
>DATNDO010000120.1:0-8436 GCA_035606955.1 Candidatus Angelobacter sp. | reverse complement strand
GACCGGGCGCACGTCGCCTTGCTTTCGTCTTTGGTTCAATCGATCAAGGCGCGCGGCGATTCGTTCGCACTCTCTCGTGATTTCGTCGGTCGTCACAACACCGCGCGGCGCCGAATCCTGCGTTCCCAACATGTGTCCTCTCATCTGCATGATTTTTTTCCTCCGCGTCTAATAAATTAGACTTTCGATATCAGCCGAACCGCGCATCGCCCCCGTCGCGAAACAATGCGCGGCTAGGCCCGCAGCAGGCGACACTTCCAAATGCAACCTGCTGGGATTGACGCCGAATCATCGAGGGAACGGCGTCAAATTCGTTGGAGTCTCCGCCCCGCGCGACCTGGGGAGAGATCCCAGGCACGCAAGTTCCGGCGAAGAAATATGCGCTTCGCGCGGGGATCGGAGGTTCGCCGTCGAGATGCGGCGAAGTCGTAAGTTCATCGCGAACCTCGAATTTTTTTTGCCCATCTTGCATTGGCACCTAATCGCCCGATGTCTTGCATTCGCTCGCGCGACAGTGATTTTGCCCGAGCGAGCCCGCCACGCCTTCCAAGCTCTACCGCAGCGCGCATTTTTCGATTACTACCGCTAATCATGAGCCGGACCCTAAGCATGGTTTCGTTAAAACGCAAGTCGAAAGCGCAGCAAGGCTGAAACTTTTTGCAGGGAATGTGGTGCAAGATGCGTTGCAAGTAGGAGAAAGAATTAGCCCGAATCACCCCGAAGAGACAGGAACGTGGCCGACTCAAAATAAATAGGATGGAGCCGAGTTAGCCATTTCGTAATCGGCAGGTCGACGGTTCAAATCCGCCCCTCGGCTCCACCGTTTTTGCAAACCCTCCAGCCCCCGCGCGGTGTCACCTGGTACAGCAACGGCGGACATGAATCGCGGGAGAATTAGCGCGTTGATTTCCGCGAAGCGCTACCAAACAGACTTTAAGCAACCTCTGACATAAGATCTCTCGCTGGCCCGGATTCTTCTCACGAACCCAGCGGCGCGCGGAACGTCGCCTGACAGCTCAGATTTGTTGTCTCGACGGCAGAAGGCGCGTACGATGCACCGACCATCTCGGCGGGGGAGCCGCATTGTTGGAACGGAAGAAGTGATCTTTGAATTGAGGAGGATGCGATGTTGTCAAGGCGCTCATTTCTGCGGTTCTCGTCGGCAGGTGTCGCGGCAGCCGCCGCTACCAAGTTCACGATGGGCGCTTCGGCGCAGGGCCGGCAGCCCCAAGAAGCCGTGCGCGGACCGCTTCCGCCACCAATTGCCGCCCTGCCGTCGATGACGGCTCGTGTGCGACCGATCACGAATGACGAGCGCATGGCGCGCGTCGAGAAGGCCAAGAGCCTGATGGTGGCGAATAAGATCGACGCCATCGCCCTGTGTGGAGGCACCTCGACCCTCTATTTCGCCAACGCCCAGATTGGCGGGAGCGAGCGTCTCTGGGCAGTCGTGATTCCCGCCAAAGCCAACCCGTTCATCATATGTCCGGCTTTCGAGGGCGGACGCGCGAGGGAGATCCTGGCCAATAGTCCGTTCGGTTCGGCGGCTGACATCCGAGTATGGCAAGAAGACGAGAACCCGTTCGCGCTGCTCGTCAAGAGCCTCAAGGATCGCGGCATCGCCACCGGCCGCCTGGGAATTGAAGAGACGGTCAAATACGTTTTCTCGAATGGTCTCGCAAACGCGGGTGCGCACGCCATCGAGGCGGTCAGCGCGACACCGATCACGGCCGGGTGCCGCATGATCAAGACCGATCACGAGGTCGAGTGCATCCGGATAGCGGCACAGGCTACGCTCAGTGTATACGAAGCGGTCTACAAGTCCCTGAAGGTGGGAATGACGGGAGCAGACGTACAGGCTCTGGTCCACGCCGCTTACGCCCACGTGGGATTTGTGGGAGAGGCGAGCATGAATATCGGCGAATACACCGCTTCGCCGCACGGAACAAGAACGCCGCAAACAATTCGCGAAGGCACGATCATCATGCTCGACGACGGCTGCAAGGTGGAAGGGTTTACTTCGGATATCACTCGGACGTTTGTGCTCGGCAAGCCGACCGACAAGATGGTGAAGGTCTTTAATATCGTCCACGAAGCGCAGCAAGCTGCTTTGAAAGCCGCAAAGCCCGGCGTATTGACGGGAGCGGTCGACGCGGCTGCACGCAAAGTCATCGTTGACGCCGGCTACGGCCCAGGCTTCAAGTACTTCACCCATCGCGTCGGTCATGGCTTGGGCATGGATATGCATGAGTGGCCGTACTTGGTCGACAACAACATGTGGGGTTCGCCCCTGCACCCGGTGCTGCAAGCGAACATGACGACCAGCGACGAACCGGGCATCTACATCCCGGGCGAATTCGGCATTCGGCTCGAAGACGACTTGCACGTGACCCAGGATGGTGCCGAACTGTTGACTCCGGCCAGCCCGTCACTCGAAGATCCGTTTGGATCGAGCACGTCGTCTTGAGAGCCACACCGGAGCCGGCGGGTACGGTGAGCCTCGTCTGGCTCCTACGCGAAAGGTAACAGTTTGCCCACAATCTTCTCTTTTCTTCGGTTTCCCTCCATCTTTCCTCCTGGCGAAAGTCGGTCAAGGCAACACCGGATAAAAGAGCGTCAGACCAGTCAAGGAAATATAATCTCTTCGATGTTATCTTTTTGATCAATCAAACTGACAGGTGTGTCTAGAATAAGCCCTTTTTAACCCCCACTCCAAATCACCGATTATTCAGATGTTCATCCGCTTGCGATGCATGAAACACGCGTCAGTTCGCATCGGCACTAGTCGCGGGTAGCGGCCATTCGCGCGTCTTTGTCCCAGCGCAGCAAATACAGCGCGAGCAGGATCACGCAGCCTGCGACAGGAACCCAAAGGCCTGCGCGCAAGTTGCCGAACTTGTTTGAAACGTAGCCGACGAGCCACGGCAGCGTCGCGCCGCCGAGGCCGCCCAGCGCGAACATTCCGCCGACGAAGCGCGAAGCCGATCCTTCGAAGCGCCGCGAAAGTTCCGCAATGGTGATGGGGAAAACCGCAGCCAGTCCAAGTCCGACAAGTCCCACTCCCGCGGTCAGCGCTGGCAGATTCCTCGAAATCAGCACGACGCATGTGCCCAGAGTCGCAAGCACGAGTCCCGCGCGAGCCAGCGGAATTTCTCGGATGCGCCGCAAAAGAAACGGCGCCAACGCACGTCCGAGCAACAGTCCGCCCCAGAAAAAAGACGGCACCACCACCCAACCGATCCCCGTGCCCGTATGAATGCGACGTCCAAACGTGGCCACCCAACCGCTGACGGCACCCTCCGTGCCCACGTACAAAAAGAACAGGACGCCTAGAATCGCGAGCACTCGCGCTTGAACGCGTGGCGCCTTGGGCGTTGTTTCGGTTTGAAGAGTATCGCGCCGCTCGACAATCGTAGCCAGCGGACTGGCAAATATCAGCGAAAACAGAAAAACGCCGCTACCCAGCAGCAAGATCATGGCGGGTAGCCTGTGAATTTTTACGAACCACGTCGCGATGAACGGAAAACACACGGCGCCGACGCACCACGCCAGATTCAAAGTGTTGAGCGCGGCCGCGCGGCGATGCGGGCTCGACTCGGCGACGAGCAGATTCGTTGTGGGGATCGTTAAGCCCAGCCCGAGTCCGAATAACGTTACGGAGATCAGTCCCACAATCCAGGTAACGAATCCGAGCGCGGCGACGCCGATGCCCATCAACCCAAATCCAGCCACGAGCGAAGGCCGGAATCCGCGTCGCGTGAGAATCACGCTGGAGAGCAGCACGCCCGCCATCGAGCCGGCGAATTGCGCGGTGAAAAGCAGGCCCGCGTGCATGTCGTCAAGCTGCCAGCGCGCCGTGAGGAAGGGAAGCACCGGCCCCAGAAGCGTGGTGACCATGCCTGTGGCGACGAAGCCACCGTAGAGGTAGCCCACCGAAGTGTTCGCAGAGCGGTTGGCTGTGGGTAATTCAGAGGCAGGCATTTTAGTCGCGACCGAAAATTATTGTGGATGCTTCGCCGTAGCTTTCTGGGGAACTCACGCTGTTTTCGCAGCTCTCCGTCTATCGCGAAAGACTCAAAGACGGCGGCGGAAAGCAGAAGGCCCGCCTTGCGACGGGCCTTCGGGGGAGAAAAGCTCCAAGGCCAATGCGCGGATGGCCAGGAAACCCCTCTACAATCGGCAGTCTAAGAGACGTCGACAAATAAAGTCAAGCGGTAAGGGGCTTCAAAGGCAAGGGAATTAAGGTCTTAGTGCAAAAGGAGGGCAAATCCAAAGCTGCGCGTCGCGCCCCGACTCAATATAAGTCTTTTGCTCTTATAGGCTTACTCGATAACCCCAATTGAATGATTTCGAGGTCCTCCGGCCGGTCAAACACCTGTCCGGGCCATCTCCGCTTAATTAGCAGCCGCAGGCCGGCGAAAAGCAGGCCCCCCAGCAGCGCAAATCCGCATATTTCGCCCGCGCCAACGATCGTCCCCACGATCATCGTGCCCATGGAAGGCTCGTGCGGTCGATGAAGGATAGGCGCATCCCAGATGACAGCCATGCCCGCATGAATCTTTCCTAGCAGCGCGTCAGCTGAAGCCTTCGACGGCGCGCCAGACAGCAAGGCGACCGTGGTTCCGTCACGCGTCACATAAAGTTCTGGGCCCTGGGCCGCGCCCGTCGTAACGCCCGCGATATTCAGGGTGTGCGAGATTTTCTGAATCTCCGAGGAAGCAATTTGCGGTGTGGGATAATCGGCAATCAGCAGGGTCGCCACGCGATCGTTCAACTGATAACGCGCCAGTTCCGCTTCCGCGCCCATCGAGAATCCCAGCCAGTCGCCGCTTGCCACCGGCAAAAAATGCTGCAGGGCGACCGGCCCCAAAATATAGTGGTCGGATCGGGATATTAAGTCGTCGACAGGAAGCCGCTGTGGCAGGGCAGGGTACGTTCCGAATTCCGCATGGCCGCCCGCCTGCGCGATCAGCATTTCGATTTCACCGTGGAAGCGGTCGAGACGCGCGCCGTCGAATTCGAGCACCAGATTGCCCGTCAGCGCCAGCGCCTGACTGCGCGACATCGACGAGTGCTTTGTAAAATTCGCCTGCGGCATATCCGGCGTGCGCAAAAATGAATACGCGCCATAGGCGCCTGACGGATCATTGAACGAATAAGCAATGGCAACTAGTGAATTGCTACCGTGCGTGTAAGTTCGACGCTCTGCACTCTTGAGCCCGTATTCTTTGAATATCGCGGCCGCCGGAATGGCGAAGGTCTTCGATTGGCTGGAATTCCAGTCCGATACCGATGCGGGCAGAGTTCCTTGTGCGAAGGCGGGGGATGCCGCAAGCAGCAGCATCGCTAAACAGAGTGGCAAAATACGGCGCGTTGTTCTCAGCTCCATAATTCTTAGTTTCATTATACGACGGAAAGGTTATCTCTGCTCGCGCGCTGTGGTGGTCGCGGGAGCGCCCTGGCGGTCACTGACGAGCGTCGGCTTCCGCCGGTCGTAATTGAGGCTGTTCAAGCTCGACAGATAGCTTTCGACGCCACGAAAAAGTCCCTGTGCGATTCGTTGACGTTGCGCCGGCTTCTGCAGCATCCGTTCATCGGTGGGATTGCTGAGAAACGAAATTTCCGCGAGCACTGACGGCATGTCCGCGCCGATCAGCACGACGAATGGTGCTTTCTTCACACCGCGATTTCGCTCCGCGGTGCTGATTTGGCGAAGCTGCGATGTCAATGAACTTTGGATATCCGTCGCCAGTTCCTGCGATTCCTCAATCTTGTCGTTCCGCGCGATTTTCTTGATCAGGTCCTGCAATTCGTGGATTGACGCATTCGACACCGCGTTTTCGCGCGACGCTGTTTCCAGAGCTTCCGGTGACGATGTGAAATTCAAGTAGTAAGTTTCGATTCCGCGCGCCTGGTCGTCATGGCTCGAATTCGCGTGAATGGAAATGAACAGATCTGCGCCAGCTTGATTCGCGATGGCGGTGCGCTCTTCAAGGGGCACGAACACGTCCGTGTTGCGCGTGTAAATCACTTGGGCGCTCGGCAATTTCTGGTGAATCAGCTTGCCGAGGCGCAGCGCCACATCCAGGCAGACGTTTTTCTCGAGCAATCCGTGCGGGCCGATGGTTCCCGTATCGTGTCCGCCGTGTCCCGGATCGATCACGATGCGGCTGATTTTCAGGCCCAGCGTCCGCGTCAAAGAACGCGCTCCGTCGCGCGTCGGCTTGTCCGGAAGCAAAGAAGTGGACGACATGTTGCGGTCCGCGCGGTCCGAGTGTTTGGCGATGGCGTTAGCGGGATTGGGTCCGTTGGAATCGGAATCTTCCGACGTGGACGACACTTCCACTTTTTCTGTTGCGGCCGTCGATGGCGTCGCGCTCGCAGCCGGACGGTCGCCTGCCAGTGTTGCGGGGCCCGTTACTGTCGGCGCCGGATTCTTCGCACTCGCATCAGTGACTGCGCCATGCACATCAATCACCAGCCGGTACGGATTCGGCAGCAGAAACGCGGAATATCCTTCGATGCTCCGCACATCGAGCACCAGACGCACGGTGCCGGATTTATTTTGTGCAACGCGCACGCTTCTTAAGAAGCCGTTTTGTACGGCGAGTTCTTTGTCCGTCAGCGAATGGCCAAGATGTGCCTGGTAAAGGTCGAAATAAATCCGGTCTGGATTTTTGATTCGGGCCGATTGGTATTTCACCGCACCGTTCAAATCGACGACAACGCGCGTGTAGTCGTCCGCGTTCCACGTGCGAATCGCGGTTACACTGGATGCCTCGCCCTTCTTCGGCGCGTCCGCGGTTTCGTCTGACTTCGCGTCGCCACTATCGCTGGTGTCACTCGTCGTTTGTTCGGTGGCACTCACTGGCTTCGGTGCAGGAGCGTCTCCGACGATCCGGCGCTCTTGATTCGCCTTCGTCGATTCCGCGGCGCGAGCGCTGTCGCCCGCTGGTTTTGCGGGCATGGACGCGAGTTCATTCAATTCTTTCCGCGCATCCGCGGCCTGCTCCGAATGCGGGAAGCGCTGGAGAAATTGCGTAAACGCATCTTTCGCTTCGGCTATATCGCCGAGGTCGTCCTTCTGGATTGCACCAATCTGGAAAAGCGCGTCGGAGCGGAACTTGCTCGTGGGGTATTGCGATACTAGAAATTTATACGTGACGATTGACGACTGGTAATATTCCCGATCGAAATCGTTGCCCATGTCGCGATAAAGTTGCGCGACGGCTTGCAACGCCAGCGTGGTTTCCGGAGCGGAGGCGGTGATGAGATAAACCCGGCGGTACGCGGTGACTACTTTCTTGTACTCGGAAAGCGTGCGGCTGTCTTGCGGTTCTGCTTCGAGCGCCTGGCGCATTTGCTGCGCCTTGTCGTATTGCGTTTTCGCCTGCGAATGCCTTGACTGCGCTCGCGTTCCCGGCGCGCAAAGCACAAAAAAGAACAGCGCCAGCGAAACCGCGCAAACGGCTGCAATCCACACAGAACAATGTTTGACCGGGACTTGGCCGCGTTGCGTCATTCGTTCGTGAATACAACCCGGCCGCTGCGACTCGTCGCTTGACGGATCGGAAAGTGCTGGAACTCACCTGTCGGCGAGTGTCCTGAGCCGGATTGGAAGTAGGTGTTGGTCACTTTTCTCACATAGGCGCGTGTTTCGGGGTACGCGGGCACGCCGCCGAAGCGCGCCACGGCTTGCTCGCCGGCATTGTACGCCGCGAGCGACTTCCTGAGGTTGCCATGGTAGCGATCAAGCAACTCCCGCAAGTACCGCGTCCCGCCCTCGATATTCTGGGCCGGGTCGAACACGTTGCCTACACCGAAACGTTCTGCCGTAGACGGAATCAACTGCATCAACCCGAATGCGCCCTTGGGCGAAACAGCATTCGGATTCCATGCGGATTCGTTCTGGATTACAGCCTGGACGAGGGCCGGATCCACGTGGTTTCGCTCCGCCGCCGAGTTGACCACCGACGCCAGCTTCACGGGAGCCCCAAGCGAGGCCTGATTAGCCCGTGTATGCCGGGGAACTTTGATTCGCGGGTTCGCGTTCACGTAGATAACCTTCCCATTCCTATCCACATAGGATGCAATCTGGGCCTGCGAAGTCTGCGCCAAAGACAGTCCCACGAGGGCGAAAACCGCCCAGGTACACGGCCAGACTCCAATACTTCTACGGGAAAGGCAGAACATTTACACTTCCTCACAAACGGCACACCCGCCGCCGGGTATGGGACTCCCGGCAACGTTTCTAGCGCTTGTAAGGAATTATAACATCCGCTCGACGAGCGGATAGACTTGCGCGATGGCTGTTTCGATACCAGCAACATCCTTGCCTCCGGCCTCGGCCAAGTCTGGACGGCCGCCTCCGGAGCCCCCTACGAACTTCGCTAATTCCTGCACCATCTTCCCGGCATGGAGGCGGTTCGTCAAGTC
>DATNDO010000117.1:0-4402 GCA_035606955.1 Candidatus Angelobacter sp. | reverse complement strand
ATGACGAGAGAAATGCCGGCGAGCAATGCGCGCATTTTGTGAGGAGCCTTTTCGGCGTGCGCTTCGAGGCCCAGCAGGCGATCGACGCGGACGAAGAGATCGCGACCATCCTCGATCAGGCAGCTGACGAACAAAGACGCCTGTGAAGACGGAACCATCCGCGCGACGCGGACGAGCGCCTCAGCGAGCGAAAGCGAGCGTTGCGAATCTCCCGCGGCCGCGCGGTCGTCGGCGGCCCACTCGGTGAAACGCGCCCACGAACGATCCATGGCGGCGAAGCCTCGCGAAAGTGGGAAAATGCCGGGCGCGAGAAGCAAAAGGAAACGCTTAAGGTTGTCGCGCGAAAATTGGTGAGCGCGCTCGTGCTCCAGAGCCGCGTCGAGCTGATGTGGCGAGAGCGCTTGCAATACGCCGCGCGACACCACGACCCGCGGACGGATTACGCCGGCCAGCGCAAGCATCGCACGGTCGGTGTCCACGACAAGCAGCGGCTCTTGCTGATTCGGAATGAGCGTAGCGTTGCTTTCACGTTCGCACTGGCGGCGGTAACGAAGCGAGACAAGAATGGCGCGCAGAACTCGCGCAAGAGAAAAGACCCAGAGCGCGACGCCGAGAAGAGCGACGAAGCAGCATGCGATGCCGACGCGTTCCGCTTTTGCATCCGGCTCAAGCCACAAATAGCTGGGCACGCAAAGCGCGGATACGATGAAAGCGGACACGGCGACAGGCGACAGGCGCAAGACAAGCAGAAGGCGCGCGGCGAAACGCGGCTTCAGCGATTCGCCCAGCCGGATGGCGGAGGGCGCGAGGAGCCATGCCGCCAGGCTTAGGGCCGCGTAAATCAGGAAAAACGAGGCGAAGCAGAGACATACCAGCCGCAGAATGTAGGGAAGAATCATGAGCGGCCTCGACGAAAAAGCTCTCTGCGTTTCCGGCGTATTCTCTTTTCGAGTGCATCGAGGAGCGCTTTGTCATACTGACCCACCGCTTCGACCAGGCACGAGATCAGCAAATCGCGCGAAGGCTGCGGCCCTGCGAGGAAGCCAGCGACAAGATCTCCGGCGCGCTTGCGCTCCCATTCTTGCGGTGAGAGGCGCGGCGAATAAAGAAAGGCGCGCTCAGACTTGCGGCGATTCAGCAAATCTTTTTTGTAGAGGCGGTCGAGCGTCGTCATGACGGTAGTGTATGCGAGCGTGCGTGGAAGCTGGTGAACGACGTCTCGCACACTCGATTCGCCGCGCGACCAGAGAATCTCCATGACGCTGACTTCAAGGTGGCCGAGCGCCAATTGTTGAGCGTCGGCGCGTTCTTCGCGCGTGTGCCCGGTTTCGAGAAAGCGAATCATCGGTTCATTCATCTGCTGTCTTTGAAGGCTGCCCTTGAGAACCAACAGATTCTAGACCTACTCACGCCAGAGTAAAACAAATTTGTCCGCAAAAGGTGGCTTTCTGCCGAGTCAAAACATCTTAATTTTGGGGCGGCAGATGGATGCGTTGATTTCTGGCAGAGCCAAGCACAGCCGCCCGGTGAAAATTTACTAAGCGAGGTCGCGCGATGCCCTTGGGGGATTGTAAAAGAGAGACAGTCATCCGTACGACAGTTTCGAGAGTCTCCGTAGTTTTTCTCGCAATTATAACCATTACAGCAGGGGCTAATTTTTCAGCGAAGGCTCAGGGGTCAAAATCGAAGGCGGACACGAAATCCGGTTCGAGCCGTGACGGAAAAATCGACGCGCAACAACTGGTGCGTGAGACAGTGCAGAACGAGCTTAATTCCGGTAAGAACGACCCCAGTCTGTGGAGATTCCGCAAAATTACGGTGAAAGACAGCAAGAAACAGATGTACGACGTAATCGAAACAAAGAACGGCGAAGTCGACCGCCTGCTTGCGGTGAATGACAAGCCTTTGAGCGCCGAGCAGCAGCGCGCTGAGAATGAACGCATTCAAAAATTATCCGCGGATCCGGATGAGCAGAAAAAACGAGCCGAGGCGGAAAAGCACGATGGCGACCAGGAGACGCAGTTGCTCAAGATGCTTCCCGATGCGCTGACGTATCAGTATGCCGGAAAAAGAGGCGACATGATTCGGCTGACATTCAAGCCGAATCCGAATTTTCACGCCTCGACGCATGAAGCGGAAGTGTTCCACCATATGGCCGGAGTGATGTTGATTAACAATCGTAATAAACGCCTGGCGGAACTGAGTGGCAGGCTGGTCACCGAGGTGAAATTCGGCGGTGGAATCCTGGGGCACTTGGATAAAGGCGGAACGTTTGAGGTGAAACAAGGCGAGGTGGCGCGCGGACACTGGGATATGACGCTGTTGGACACAGAGTTGGCGGGGAAGGAGCTTTTCTTTAAGACGATCAGCGTACGCGAGAAAACGATGGAATCAAATTATAGCCGCGTCCCCTCCAATATAACCGTCGAGCAGGCGGCGCAAATACTGAGGAAAGATAAGACGGAATCGGCAGCGATGCCGTCGAAGAAGAACGCAACGAACTAGAATTACTCACTTGGCGAGGCGACGTCTTTGCCATTCAGGGCGGGAAGTACCGCGTTAAAGTGGGTTTCTCGCCAGTTCACTGACTCCAGCTCGATCGTATTCCCGACCTGTTTAGTCCTGTTTTAAATCTATGTTAACATAGGGCTTGTAGCAATCGTTGTCCTTGAGTTCTGCTTGACACGACGGGCCAGGTACGCCTAGAATGAATATACGACTGGGTGGGTCGTATATCCAGTCAAGTCGCTTCCATGTTGAAGCTATCGAAAAAATCGGATTACGCGCTGATCGCCTTGAAGCATCTGGCGACGCATTCGAACGACGGCTCGTGCAGCGCTGCCGATATCGCTGAACTTTACGGGATTTCCGCGCCGCTAATGGCTAAGGTGCTGCAAAAGTTGGCGCGCGTGGGGCTGGTGGTGGCGCGGCACGGCTCCAGCGGCGGATACACGCTGGGGCGCGACGCGCGAACGATCACGGCGCTGGAAACGATCAGCGCGATTGACGGGCCGGTGTCGCTGACATCCTGCGTTACGCACCATGGCAACTGCGATCAAACGCACACCTGCACGATCAAAGAACCGCTTCGCAAAGTGAATCACAGCATTCTTGAGATGCTGAGCAAAGTCACAATTTCACAAATGGCTGACGACGCCCCGGCTTCCGAGGTGGTCGAGCTGAGGGTTTAGGGGAGATGAGGAATGGCAATTAAACTACCGATTTATATGGACAATCACGCGACCACTCCAGTGGACCCGCGCGTGGTCGATGCGATGCTGCCCTACTTCACCGAGAAATTCGGGAACGCGGCGAGCCGCAATCATGCGTTTGGCTGGGCGGGCGAAGAAGCAGTGGAAAACGCGCGCGCGCAAATCGCGCAGTTGATTGGCGCGACGCCGAAGGAAATCGTGTTCACAAGCGGCGCGACTGAATCGGACAATCTGGCGATTAAAGGCGTCGCGGAGATGTATCGCGAGAAGGGCAACCACATCATTACGCAGGTGACGGAGCACAAAGCCGTGCTCGACACTTGCAAGCGCCTCGAAAAAGAAGGCTATGAAGTGACCTACCTGCCGGTGGAGAAAGACGGGCGCATCAATTTGGACGATTTGCGCCGGGCGATCACTCCCAAGACGATTTTGATCTCGATCATGTATGCCAATAACGAAATCGGCGTGATTCAGCCGGTTGCGGAGATTGGCAAGATCGCGAAAGAAAAGGGCGTTTTCTTCCACAGCGACGGCGTGCAAGCCGTGGGCAAAGTTCCCGTGGACGTGCAAAAGGACGGCATCGATTTGCTTTCGATCTCCGCGCATAAGCTTTACGGGCCGAAGGGCGTGGGCGCGCTGTACGTGCGGCGCAAGAATCCGCGTGTGCAATTAACGGCGATGGTCGACGGCGGCGGACACGAACGCGGCATGCGTTCGGGAACGCTGAACGTTCCGGGCATCGTGGGATTCGGCAAAGCGTGCGAACTGTGCCGCCTGGAAATGGCCGAGGAAACGAAGAAGCTGAGCGCGTTGCGCGACCGGTTGAGGGAAGCCATCATGTCGAAGTTGGACGAAACGTTCATCAACGGCACAATGGAGCATCACCTGCCGCACAACATCAATATCAGCTTTGCGTACGTGGAAGGCGAATCGCTGCTGATGGGCATCAACGACGTCGCGGTGTCGAGCGGTTCGGCTTGCACTTCGGCGACGCTGGAACCGAGCTACGTGCTGAAGGCGCTGGGCGTCGGAGAGGATTTGGCGCACACGTCGATTCGATTCGGAATTGGAAGATTCAACACGGAAGAAGAAGTCGATTACGTGGCGAATCGCGTGGTCGAAACGGTAAATCGCTTGCGCGAGCTTTCTCCGCTGTACGAAATGGCGAAAGAAGGCACGGACGTGAGCAA